>CAIMMI010000296.1 GCA_903842505.1 uncultured Verrucomicrobiota bacterium
GTCAGGCCGTATCCGCGAGGTGCCCATCCCGGGCGACATCGAGCAACTTCCGGAATGGCCCCGTCGCTTCGGCCAACTCCTTCCACGTCCCCTGCTCCACCACGCGTCCGTGCTCCAGCACCACGATCAGGTCGGCATTCCGGATGGTCGAAAGCCGATGCGCGATCACCACAGAAGTCCTCCCGGCCCGGGCAGCGTCCAGCGCGATTTGCACCTCCCGCTCGGACAGGTTGTCCAACGCCGAGGTCGCCTCGTCCAACACCAGCAGCTTCGGATTCCGCACCAGCGCACGTGCGATCGCCAGGCGCTGCTTCTGACCGCCCGACAACATCGTGCCCCGCTCTCCAACGATCGTTTCCAACCCCTGCGGCAAAGCGGAGATCACGTCATGCAGGTGCGCGATGTCCAGCGCCCGTTGGATGTCCGCTTCGGACGCCGTCGGAACGCCGATGCAGATATTGTGACGGACGCTTTCGTGGAAGAGGAAGGCCTCCTGCTCGACGACCCCCATCCCGCCATGCCAACTCTCGGGCGAGAACTCCCAGTGGCTTGTTCCATCGACCTCGATGGCTCCGGAAGTCGGCTCCCGAAGCCGGATCAGCAGCGCCGCCAAGGTCGACTTGCCAGACCCGGACGCGCCGACCAAGGCCACCGTCTTGCCGGACGGCACGTCGAAGCTCACCCGGTCCAGTGCCAGCTTCCCGTTCGGATACCGGAAGGTGAGGTCGCGGAACCGGAGCCCAGCCTGGATGCCAGAGAACGTATGGGCACCGAAACGTGCCACCGGATACGAATCCAGTTCGGTCCATCGCTGTGCCTCCTTCAACCCGGCGTAATTGTATCCCAACTGCCCCAGCATGGCGTGCAACTGCCCAACCAGCGGGAGCAACCGCACCAGGATGAAGCCCAGTGCCAGAAGGTTCGAAGGCGGCATCCGACCCTGCAGGATCAGGAAATGATACGCGGCCACGATGATCGCCATCGCCCCGCCCACGCCGACCGTCTCACTGATCGGCGTCAGCAATCCGGACACGCGCGCCGCCTGTCGTTCGGTGGCAGCGATGCCCGAGGTGACCGCATCGAATCCGGCGGTCTGCGCCCTCTGCGCGTGGGTGGCCCTCAGCACGCGGATGCCCGAAAACCCCTCGATCAGGCGTCCACCCATCTTTGTGAAGAGCGTCATGCGCTCAGCCCCGGCTGACTTGATCCTCCGGTGCAGGACCCCGGTCAGGACCCCGACCATGGCCACCATCAGCAGGAAGGCACACGTCACCTGCCATGAGAGTGCCAGCATCACCATCAGCAGGAAGATCCCCATGGCGACCCGCTGGAAGATGCCCAACGCGAAATCCATCGCATTGACCGAACGGACGGTCTCCATCGTGAACACGCCGGAAATCTCGCCCGCCTTGTTCTCCTCGAAGATCCGGATCGGCGCCGCCTGAACCCGGCGGAAGAGCGACCTCCTCAGGTTGTCGCCACAGCGACTCAGCAGGTGGGCTGACAGGTTTGCCCCCACGTAAAGGACCAGGTTCTTGGTCAATACCGCCAACACGATCAACCCGCAAAGCAGCCCAAAATACAGCGAGTTGGACCCGTTCGGGAACGCATCCTTCAGGTAATGGAGGTACCGCCCGTTGAGCAATTCGGCCTTCTGGCTCTCATCCCCCTGCAGGAACGCCAGCATCGGCAGCAACAAGCCCACCCCAGCCACTTCCAGCGGCGCACTCGCGAAGGAGCAGAAAACCACTGCCACCACCAACCACTTCCCAGGCCTCAGGTGCGGCCGCAGCACCCATAGGCACTGCAACACATCCCGCACCAACTGGTAGATCGCTCGCATCGCGTCTCAGGCTCCCTCCCAGACCCACCAGCAACCGACCCCGATTGCCGCCACCGCGGAGAAGCGGACCAATCCAAGATACGTCGTCCGATGGTCCCGCGAGGACCATTGACCCAGCCATCCCAGCGCCCAGGAGAAGCCTCCCATGGCCAGGACCGTGCCGACCCCGAATCCGGACAAATACCCCAGCGCCGAGGACCAGTCCGGCAAGGCCAACGTGGGCAACACCCCCAGGAAATGCGAACTCCCCGCCAGACCGTGGAGCGTTCCAATGCCGAACGCAGCATGCGGATGCGCCACCCCAGGCACATGCGCGGTCGCCGTTGCGTGACGGTGCCCCTCCGAATGGAAATGCACATGGTCATGCTCCCCGGCCCCATCGTGTTCATGCCGATGCGCATGCACCTCAACCCGCAGGGCCCGCCTCAACGTCCAGATTCCAATGCCGATCAGCAGGACGCCCACCAACCGTTCGCTCCACCGCGAAATGACCTCCACGGGAAGGGCCTCGCGGACCGCAAACAGCAGCAACGCGACCAACCCAACGCCCGCGCTGTGCCCCATCCCCCACCGCAGACCCGTACGCCACGATTGCCGGTGCTCCCGGACGGCCAACGGCGCCACGGCCGCGAGATGGTCCGGCCCGGAAACCACGTGCGCCAACCCGGCAATCAGACCTGTGAGGGCAACCAGCATTTCGGCCCGGCAGTCTGCGGGCTGACGCCCAGAGAGCAAGCCATCCCTCCGGCCGGTGCCCGGTTTCACGGTTTTGCGCATCCACCCTTTTCAACCGGGGCCGCCTCGTCGGATAATCGACCCATCATGAGCGACTCCGCGACTCCTGCCAGCCTCGGCTTCCGCATGCCCGCCGAGTGGGAACCCCACGTCGCCACCTGGCTCACGTGGCCACGCCCCGAGGGCATCAGCTTCCCCGGTCGCTACGAACCCGTCCCCGACGCCTATGCGGCCTTCATCCGCCATCTCGTCACCGGCGAAGACGTCCACATCAACGTCTGGAACCGCGACGCCGAGGAATGGGTCCGCGGCCTGCTCAGCGACCGCAACGTCCCGCTCGAACGCGTCCACTTCCACCATTTCCCCGCCTACGAACCCTGGTGCCGCGACCACGGCCCCATCTTCGTCGGACGTGACCACGCCGGCCAAAGCGAGCGCGCCGTCATCGACTGGGGTTACAATGCCTGGGGTGGCAAGTATCCGCCCTACGATCTCGACGACGCCATCCCCCGCCACGTCGCCGCCTACCGCGGTCTCCAGGTCTTCCAGCCCGGGATCGTCATGGAAGGCGGATCCATCGAGGTCAACGGTCGCGGCACCCTCCTCACCACCGAGGCCTGCCTCCTCAACCCCAACCGGAACCCGCACCTCGACCGCACCGGCATCGAACGACTCCTCCGCGAATACCTCGGCGTCTCCCACATCCTGTGGCTCGGTGACGGCATCGAAGGCGACGATACCGACGGCCACGTCGACGACCTCGCCCGATTCCTCAACGCCAGGACCCTCGCGACGATCGTCGAAGAGGATCCCGCCGACCCCAACCACGCGATCCTGCAGGACAACCTCCGTCGCCTCCGGTCCATGACGGACCAGGACGGCCAACCGTTCAAGATCGTCGAACTGCCCACGCCCGGCCGGATCGAGTGCGAAGGCCAGCGCCTCCCCGCCTCCTACGCGAACTTCTACATCGCCAACGGTCAGGTCCTCGTTCCCACCTTCCGCCACGCCAACGACGCCCGCGCCCTCGAACTCCTCCAGGCCGAGTTCCCCGACCGCAAGGTGATCGGCGTCGACTCCTCCGAACTCATCTGGGGCCTCGGCTCATTCCACTGCATCTCCCAGCAGGAACCGGTCTGAACGCCCATCCGTAGCCGACGTCAGGAGGCGGGCCTGTCCCGGCCTCAACCGGGGCGGCAACGTCCCCTTTGGCTACGGTAGCCGACGAGGTGACGAGGCGGGGACCGGAAAACTGGAACCTGGAAGCTGGGAACTCCCCTCAGGACAGCCTCCTGACGTCGTATTGGCTACTCCTACCTCGGCTTCGCGACGAAATCCGCAACCCCATCGCGATTCGCGTCCAGCGTCGCCAGGTCCAGGAACACGTAGGGACGCTGATACGCCTCCTCCTGGCCCCGGGCGTAACTGACCCACACGCGGAGCGCTGTCGCGTCGAACACGGCGTTCATCACATTGCCGCCCTGGATCGGGATCGAGTTCGCCATCTCGATCATGGCGGGTCCATCCAGCTTTCCCCGCGCCCTCTGCAACCGGGGAAACACCCCGCGCCCCTCGTCCTGATAGACGACGCAGGACAGGACATTCGGTGCCAGTTCATCCGACCCATCGTCATCCTTCCAGACCTGGACCTGATCCGCTCCCCGAACCCGGCTGTCCGTCCGGATCTTCACCGCCTTCCGTTCCGTGAGTCCGTCGCCAAAGACAAAGTGATACCGCTTGGTCTGTCCCTGGCGCTGGAACACCTCCATGGCCTCGGTCAGCGAACCCGCGTCGTACAGCATCGTGCGGAACCAGGCCGTGAAATGCGGTGCGTGGACGGCGTAAGGTGCCTCCTTCCGCGACGAATCGCCCATCTCGGCCAGGACGATCCCGGCGGAATTCATCCCGCAATGAGCGCCCACCACCCCGGCAAAGGTCGGTGTCACGTGCGCGCGTCCCGCCGCCGGAAGCCTCACCAGCAGGACAGGAAATTCATGGGCCCCGGCGTCCAGCGACCAATCCAGATTCCGGGTCTGGTATAGATGCCCGTCCACCGTGGCCGATCCCCAGGCCGCGATGCTGCTGCATGAATAGGGCATCAGCAGCGGGAGGCAGTGCGCATGCTGCAGCATCCGGACCGGCAAGCCCGCGCCATTCGCTACGCCCAGGATCTCCTGCTCCACCCGGTCATCCGTGTACCCGGCCGTTGCCGCCCAGACATCGTCCATCACGGCATCGTCGACGCCCAACTCCTTCTTGAATCCCGCGAGCACGGCCGGAACAAACGTCCGGATCTCGTCCCGCATCCACTGACCGAACTGCCACCCCATCTGGTAGGGCGTGCCGGCCACCACCACCACGGGCACCACCACCGATCCGTTCGTCACCGCCGTCCGGTATCCGGAGCCTTTCCCGTCGAGGATCGCGGCCCGCACCGCCGGGCTTGCGCCCACCGCACCGGTCAGCACGCCCGCCTTATCCTCCGCCGCAAATGCCAAGGCGCCCGCCATCGCACAGGCCGCCCCGAACGCGAATGCGCCCTTCGTCCGTCGAGAGATCATTCCCATGGCGTACGCCCACGCCCCCTCCCCACGCAACCCCCAATCCCACCCCCAATCCCACGGTCCCGTTCCCGGGATCGACCCAGACCCAGCCCTCCTCGATTTACATCCGCATGTCGCATATGCGACACGCCACTGCTCACGCACCCCATTTTCAACGGTTCCACTCCCCCGATTTACATCCGGATGTCGCATATGCGACACGCCACTGCACACGCAGCCCTCTTACAACCGTTCTATTCCCGGGCTCACTCCATCATCCACACCCCCTCCCCAGCCCGTCGGTCCCTTGCCCCGACCCGTCACGCCCCGCCCTCACCAACTGGCACTGGGAACTTCTCGGGATGGAGTCTATCTTCCCCGGACTTCCTCCATGTTGCCTTCCGTCCATCGTGTCCTTCAGGCACCGCTCCTGGTGCTGCTGCTCCTCGTGGGCGGCAGCCTCTTTCCGGCGCGGGCTGCCCTGCTCGTCGCCACCAACGCCACCTGGCAACTGTTCAAAGGCACCTCCGAACCATCCCCGGACCTCGCCGCGTGGCGACAACTGGCCTTCGATGACACGGCTTGGCCGGCCGCACTCAGCCCCATCCATTATGGCGATGGCATCGTTACCGGGACGTCCCTGCCCGACATGCAGGGCAAGTACGGGACCCTTTACCTCCGCACCCGATTCCAGATCTCCAATCCGGCGCTTTACTCACAACTCGTCCTGCGCGCGGTGTGCGACGACGGATTCATCGCCTGGCTCAACGGACAGGAGATCGCCCGCTACAATGCCGGTCCCGGTGATCGTCCCTTCAACAGCCACACCCTCGCCGACCACACCACCACGTCGCTCCCCGAACCGGTACCACTCCTCCCTTATCCCGTCGGCCAAGCCAGCCTCCTCCGCGCGGGCGAGAACGTCCTCTGCGTCCAGGTGTTCAACGCGAACCTGTTCAGCTCCGACATCCTCTTCGACGCCGAGCTTTCCGCGGCCGCCAACGAGACCACGCCCCCCACCGTGGTGTTGACCAACCCGCTCCCGGGCGAGACCACCAACCTGAACCGGGTGACCGTGGTCTTCTCCGAGCCTGTCACCGGCGTGGACGCAGGGGACCTGATCCTCAATGGATTCCCGGCAAAGGGCATGACCCCGGTCAACTCAACGACCTATGCCTACAGCTTCACCAACCTTCCCTATGGCCCCATCCGGGCGTCCTGGGTGACCGGGCACGGGATCGCCGACACCGCTGGCACTCCGAATGCCTTACGCGAAACCGATGCCGCCAACACCTGGCAATACACCCTGGTCGATCCCAACGCCCCCAGCCTCGTCCTCCGCCTCCCTGCGCCGGGACCCGTCCAACAACTCTCGTCCGTCGAA
>CAIMMI010000297.1 GCA_903842505.1 uncultured Verrucomicrobiota bacterium
CACGTTCCGTCACAACGGCGTCGATCGTCGGCTCACCGACGTCCATGGCGAGGTGATCTCGGGGATGTTGGGGTGACCGGGGAGATTCGAGTTTCAAGATTCAAGTTTGAAGCGGAGGGAGTCCCCAGAAGCCAGTTCTGCTGCGCCGTAGCAGTCGACGTAAGGAGGCTGGTCAGTCAGGAAGTCCCGCCTCCTGACGTCGTCGGCTACCCTGCGCGCCGTAGCAGTCGACGTGAGGAGGCTGGTCAGTAAGGAAGTCCCGCCTCCTGACGTCGTCGGCTACCCTGCGCGCCGTAGCAGTCGACGTGAGGAGGCTGGTCAGTGAGGGAGTCCCGCCTCCTGACGTCGTCGGCTACGCTGCGCCGTAGCAGTCGACGTGAGGAGGCTGGTCAGTAAGGAAGTCCCGCCTCCTGACGTCGTCGGCTACGCTGCGCGCCGTAGCAGTCGACGTAAGGAGGCTGGTCAATAAGGGAGTCCCGCCTCCTGACGTCGTCGGCTACGCTGCGCCGTAGCAGTCGACGTGAGGAGGCTGGTCAGTAAGGGAGTCCCCAGATGCCAGTTCTCAGTCACCAGTGACTGACTCTCGCCTCGCCTCTGGCATGGGACTTCAACCTTGAACCCTGCCGGGCCTTGAACCTTGAAACTTGCCTCTTGAAACTCTCCCACCATTGAGTCCGGCGATGCCTTCCATGGGACTATCGATTCTGTGTCGATGACGGACTGAGTGATAGTCGGGGCATGAAAGCAACAGCACCGATGGATGGCTGGGAACCCGGGGCACCGCCACTTCCCGGGCCGAACCGAAGGATTGCGTGGTCCATGATGGCCGTCGGGGCCCTGACGGGTCTCGTCATGGGACTTTGGTCTTTTGATGGACCCGTCCCGGTACCGGGTTGGCTCGGGGACTATGGATCGACCGCGAGACGGTTGGTCCGGTTGGGCCACATCGCGTGTTTTGGCGTCGGGATCCTGAATCTCCTGCTGGCGGCAGAGGCGGAGCGGAAGGCCTTCCTCGGTTCCACCTCGCGGTGGGCGTCGCAGTTGATGAATCTGGGAAACATCGGGCTGCCGCTCGGACTGTTCGTGGCGGCGGTGGTTCCTCCGGCCAAGTATCTGCTGGCCCTGCCGGCGATGGCGGTGACGATCTCGCTGTTGCTGGTGGCCGGCGAAAGCTTCCGGTCCGTTGCGGCAAGGAGGATCCCGTGAAACCAAACTGGAATGGCGCAAACATCGAATCGGAACTGCGCGGCATCCTCGCAGAATGCTGCCGTCGGGACCTTTCACAGGTCGGGGACGATGCCGACCTGGTGCGCGAACTCGGCTTGGACAGTCTCGCGATGCTGCGGTTGCTCGCCGAGGTGGAGATGCGGTTGGAAGTCCGCTTTCCGGACTCGGAGTTGACGCGGCTTCGCACGTTGCGGCAGTTCGCGGCAGCGATCCGCAGCGGAGGCGGAGACCTGCTTCCAGGTGATTCCTCCGGGCCTTCGACCGCATTGCCGGAAGGGAGGACACCATGAGGATCGGGTTGATCGCGATGAGCGGGGTGCGTGTCCGCACGAAGGAACTGGCGGAGTTGGGCGTGACCTTGCCGGGCTTCGTGAACCGCGGGCGGGTGATCGCGTCGCTGCCAAGTCTCGGCTTGCTGACCGTGGCGGCCCTCACGCCTCCGGAGGTGGAGGTGGTCTACCGGGAGATCCAGGATGTCCGTCCGGAGGATGCGCTCGAGCTCTTCGACCTGGTTGCCATTTCCTCGTTCACCGCCCAGATCGACGAAGCCTATGCGCTCGCGGATCGCTACCGAGCCGCGGGTGTGCCGGTGGTGCTGGGCGGATTGCACGTGACGTTGATGCCGGACGAGGCCGCAGCGCACGCGGACAGCATTGTTGTCAACGGAGCCGAGGGCGCGTGGCCGCGATTGGTCGAGGACTTCCGGAAGGGATGCCTGAAACCTCGGTACGAGGGATTGCGTGCGGGCGTGTTCCGCGCCCCGGACTATGTCGTGCCCCGCTTCGACCTGTTGCGCGGCCGTCCCTATAACCGGATCACGGTGCAGACCTCCCGGGGTTGTCCACTCCACTGCGAGTTCTGCGCGGCGAGCCTGCGGATCACGTCGTCGTTCCAGCAGAAGCCGGTGGAGTTGGCGCTGGAGGAAATCCGCGTGGCGCGGGGCGTCACCGAACATCCGTTCTTCGAGTTGGCCGACGACAATACCTTCCTCAACAAAACCTGGGGGAAGGAATTCCTGCGCGGCCTGGCACCGATGGGACTGAGCTGGTTCACGGAGACGGACATCTCGGTGGCGGACGACGACGAGTTGCTCCGCCTGCTCGCCGCGAGTGGGTGCCGCCAGATCCTGGTCGGCCTGGAAAGTCCGACCGCCGATGGCTTGGCGGGCATCGATCCCGGGGATTGGAAGCGACGCCGGTGTGACCAATACCTGCGGGCGATCGAGAAGATCCAGTCGCACGGGGTCACGGTGAACGGATGCTTCATCCTGGGGCTCGACAGCCAGACTCCGGAGGTCTTCCCGCAGGTGCGGGACTTCATCCAGAAGTCGGGCCTGATCGAGGCGCAGGTGACAGTGCTCACGCCGTTTCCCGGGACGCCCCTGTACGCACGTCTGGCCCGCGAGGGTCGGTTGCTCCAGTCGCGGTTCTGGGATCGGTGCACGCTCTTCGATGTGAACTTCCGTCCGAAGAACATGTCGGTGGAGGAATTGGAATCCGGCATGAGGTGGCTGTTCCGGGAGGTGTACAACGACGCGGAGTACGCCCGACGCCAACGGCACTACATGGAGTTGGTGAAGGCAGGGGCGGGGAGGGAAGATCCAAGGTGTGGATCTCGGCTGTAGGCAGGGTGCCCTCACCCGGCGTGCATGATGAACAGTCGCGCGGGGGCACGCGGCCTACAAAGCGGAGTTGAAGCCGGTAGCCAATAACTGAGGTTAGGTGCCGAGGCTGGCGTACTCAGCCCGGAGGGCGGTACTCGTACTCGACTCCATCTAGCATCCGTGCCCTTCCTCAGGGGCCCATCGGCTCGAGTACGAGTAGGAGTACGAGTACGAGTACGCTCTTCCACATCTCAGCAGGTGCTCGTGCCCCTCGTTTTGTGAAGGTGCCAGACAGCTCCGCGCCCTGCGCAGGGGGCCGCTGCCCGCCCGAGTTTGGCGTTTCGCCCTGATGGTGGATCGTTACGCTCCGCGCATGAATTCCCGATGGTGGTTGCTCTGGATGCTCGTTCCGCTGACCGGTTGCCTGGCTGTGCCGCGGTCCGGCGGCAGCAGCGGGACGGAGCTTCAACTGCGTCGCCAAGAGCGGGACGGGGCAGGGAACTGGAAGACGGTGACCCGAACGGAGAATTGGGATCCGCGTCGGACCGCGGTGATCGTGTGCGACATGTGGGATGACCACTGGTGCAAGTCGGCGTCGGCGCGGGTGGGGGAACTGGTCGAGCCGATGAACCGGTTCCTGGCCAAGGCGCGGTCGCGCGGCATGCTGGTCATCCACGCTCCGAGCAGTGTCACGGGCTTCTACGACGGGACGCCTGCACGGCAGTTGGCCCGGCAGGCGCCGTTTGCCGCGACGCCCGTTCCCCTGGCGAAGGCGGAGCGGTGGGGGACGCAATGGTGCTGGCCGGACCCGACCCGGGAGTCGGTGCTGCCCATCGACGACTCGGACATGGGCTGCTCCTGCTCCGGGACCAAGTGCACGGTGCGGGAGGCTTGGAAGCGGCAGCATGCGGGGATCGTGATCCAGTCGGGCGATGCGCTGACGGATGATGGGCAGGAGACCTGGAACCTGCTCGCGCAACGGGGCGTCGATCACGTGATCCTGTGCGGCGTGCACCTGAACATGTGCGTGTTGGGACGCCCCTTCGCCATCCGGCAGATGGTGCGTCTGGGCAAGGACGTGGCGCTGGCCCGGGATCTGACGGACACCATGTACAATCCGGAGCGCCCGCCGGGCGTCGATCACTTCACCGGCACCGATCTGGTGGTCAGCCACGTCGAGCGCCACTGGTGCCCGAGCTTCGTTAGCAGCGACGTCACAGGGCGGAAGGCGTTCCGTTTTGCAGGGGATGCGCGAAGGTAGTCGGGCATGGATTACAGGGGTTGGCAGTGAAGGCGGTATTTGTTTCCGGATTTTGAGGTCGGATAATGTTGGGTAGGTGTTTTCAAGTTTTTGCGGGGGAGTAGCATATATTTTCGTGTGCCGGCTGGCATACGAGTTGCAGTGCGTTTTGTGGGGAGACGGGTGGGAAACTCTCCCTGATTGCGTGATTGGAGGATCAGGTGGTTGCCAATCTGCATTTGGGTGGAAGGCTTGAAAACTTTGGAAGCAGGAATCAATCTATGAAAAAGTCCGAGGAGCAGCCGTCTGGTGACATTATTTCGCGCCGTCGTTTTAGCCGGCGTGAGTTGGTCAAATGGGGGGTAATCGGGGGTGGCGTGTCCATGTTCGGGCTGAGGCCGGCATGGGTGCGGGCTTCCCGGAGTGGAGATCTGTGGAGGTCTCCGGCTACGCCTCCTTTCGTCACGGAACTCTTGCCGGGGCGTGGTCTCCCATCGATTTCGCAGCCCGTGGCACCGTTCTCCACCATGGCGGACCCCGGGGATTGCCTGAACGTGGACGGCAGTCGCGCCTTTCATGTGAGCCCGCCGCGCGAGGTCCCTCCGAACACGGAGTTCCATCTCGTCCACGTGCGACCCCTCATGCACCGGTTTCATCCGGCCCTGCCTCCCAACCCGCTGTGGGGCTACAACGGGCAGATCCCGGGACCGACGTTCGTCGCGCGCAGTGGCACGCCTCAGTTGGTCCGCTTCGTGAATGACCTGCCGGAGTTGGATCCGGTTCAGATCGGCCTGCCCATCCTGGCGGTCCATCGTCATGGCGGTTTCCAGGCGCCGGAAGATGACGGGTATCCGTTGGATACGTTCTGCACCGGGCAATCGCGCGACTATTACTTTCCCAACAGCCCCGCGGGTCAACTGCGCCAGAACTGCCATTCAACCAACTGGTACCACGATCACGCGATCGACATCACCGCGCAGAATGTCTACCGCGGACTGAGCGGTTTCTATCTCCACTTCAACGCCTTCGATACCGGGAACGAAACGGATCCAGCCCCGGCTCTGGGTCTGCCCAGCGGGCAATACGACGTGGGCCTCGTCATTCAGGATCGGCAGTTCGATGCCAATGGCTTTTCCGTCTACGACAGTTTCGATCACAACGGTTTTCTGGGGGACAAGTTCCTCGTCAACGGGCTCATCCAGCCCTTCATGCAAGTGGCCCGCCGCAAGTACCGGCTTCGCCTCCTGAATGGGTCGAATGCTCGGTTCTATGACCTGACTCTCAGCAATGGCCGGCCCTTCGTGGTCATCGGCACGGACTCCTGCCTCCTGGAAAGGCCTATCCAGGTCTCCAATTTCCGCATCGGACCCGGCGAACGGGTCGAGGTCATCGTTGATTTCACTGGGACGGCCCTCGGCGAGAGGATCCACCTGGTCAACCGCCTGGAGCAGACCAACAGTCGCAAGCCGGATTCCGTGGTGTCTCCGGGGACGCCGCTGCTCCAGTTCCGGGTCAATCGGGACGCCCGCGATTTCAGTCGGATCCCGGACGTGCTGGTGCCCGTCACCCAGGGGCCACGCGAGTTGCTGCCCCAGGTGCAGATCCAGCGCACGTTCAAGTTCGGACGTTCCAACGGCGGTTGGGTCATCAACGGCGAATTTTTCGACGAGAACCGGATCCAGGCGGATCCCCGCCGCGGCACGCCCGAAATCTGGCACTTCGAGTCCGGCGGCGGGTGGACGCATCCCGTTCACCTCCACCTCTGCGACATGTTCATCCTGGCACGGGACGGGCAACGCCCGCCCCTGATCGAGCGGGGGCGAAAGGACATGGTCAATGTCGGGGCGTCCTACGGATCTGCGAGTGTCCTGGTGAAGTTTGACTACGAGTTCTCTGAAGGTCCGGGCCGGTATGCATTCCACTGCCATACCACCGAACACGAAGACCACCGCATGATGGGCCAATTCGAGGTGATCTGATGAACCCCCGCTTCTTCTGGAGTCCTCTGGCCGCGATCCTCGGGGTCCCGGACCGCGTCGCCGAAATCCGCGACCGTAGCCTGCCCAACGTTCCACTGGTCACGCACGAAGGCCGCAAGGTCCAGTTCTACGATGACCTCGTGAAGGGTCGGGTCGTGGCGATCAACTTCATGTACACCCGGTGCACCGGGGTCTGCTTGCCTTCCACCACCCATATTGCCCAGGTCCAGAAGGACCTGGACGAACAGATCTCAAAGCAGGTGACGTTCCTCTCGATCTCGCTGGATGGTGAGAAGGACACGCCGGAGCGACTCAACGAATTCGCCAAGCGTCACGGGGCGGGTCCACGCTGGACCTTCCTCACCGGGAAGGATTCGGACATTGAACTCCTGCGCCGGAAGTTGGGCGCTTACGAACGGGATCCCAAGGTGGATGCCGACCGATCCCAACACGCGGCCCTGGTCATCATGGGCAACGAACCCGAGGGCCGTTGGCAGGCCATTTCGGCCCTCGTCCACCCGATCCGCATCCGGCAGGCGATTGAACGCACCGTCTTGCCTCCGAGCAAGTGGGCTACTGGCCTGGCGGTTGTGAATGAGGTTCCTTTCGAGAGAAGCCCCGCCAGCTTCAAGCTGGTCCAACCAGTTGACCTCTCGCGAATCCCGCCGCTGACGCCCTAATCCTCCTCGGTAGCCGCTTGATCCTGGAGCGTCCCTCGAATCGGGGGGTGCTCTTTTGTGTTCCGGGGTCCAACGACCCTCGCCCACGACTCCCGACGGAGGAACGGCTCAGGGTTTTGGACAGGATGGACAAGATGGACAGGATCCATCCTGTAAATCCTGTTCATCCTGTCCGAGGAAAGCGGTGGCCTTCCTGTCTCGGATAGATGGCTACTGGCGTGTCGAAGGACCCAGGACAGCGACGGAAGCCATCCACCCCGACCCGGTCCTGGCCCACGACTCCCGACGGAGGAACGGCTCAGGGTTTTGGACAGGATGAACAGGATGGACAGGATACACCCTGCCGCTCCCCATGACCGGTACCATCCTGTAAATCCTGTTCATCCTGTCCGAGGAAAGCGGTGATATCCCTGACTGGGATCGATGGCTACTGGGTTGTTGAACGACCACGGTCACCGAAGGGAGCCAGTTGGGTGGGGCAGGGGTGCCTGAGATCCTGTGCGAACAACCCGCTCGCCTGGACCTACCGCTGGAGACACGGCTTCACCGCGAAGCGAAGCCGCCGGAACCGGCCTCAAAGGGCTGGAGAAACTGGTCGGCAGCCGCGCACCAAACCGGATCACAAATCCATAAACTTATATCCAAACACCCCCAAGACTTCCGTTCTGCCCATCTTTGAAACGGAGTTTACATGTTGATGCCCGTGGAGAAAAAGCGGTGGCTGAAAGGTGTTGATGTATTCTGTGAATGCATCGAAACCGAAGTGGGTACGCTGGTTTCGTTCATGAATTCCCCTCGGCGAATTATGCGCTATGAAGACATCCACTTCGGACATGTGAGACATCAAATCGAAGACTTCTTTCTGCTCAAACAGATGGAAACCCCGTGGCTGGTACCTCCAACAACCACAAAAGCCCCCAAAAGCCGTACCCCCGCTGATCTTGACCACTCGGTGGAGGTTCACGATGGGTTCCGGAAAGGCCTCGCCACTGTCGTGGTTTCCCTTCACCGCGTAAATCCTCCTCGCGTTCACCTTCTTGGCGACCTCAAGGATTGTTATATCGGATAAATCTCCCAAAGAGATCAGCAGGTCGACCTCACATGGATTGATCAAATCCGCAATCTCATCATCATCTGCTATGATTAATGTTCTCATCCGGCGAATCAGTGGATCCTGCCTGATTTGCGAGGGAATTGGAATCGGTTTGTCGGCCATTCACTGCGCGACTCTTTGGTATGTAAGAAGGCTTGGATCAAATAACCTGGTTTATCTTGTGCGGGGTATTGGTGGGTGCCGTTGTATGAATAAGAATCCGCCGCTGTCCTGGGTTTTGCCGGCTTTCAAACTGGCAGAATCAGCAGGATTCCAGCTCGGCGCTGACACGCAAGCCGACCAGCATCGCCACATGGTTCATTGATGCCCGGTTTAAACAATTAGGAATCCCAATCCCCGATAAGCTGACATAGATATCAACAAAACTGCTGGGCTGCGATTTCCGCCTTGCCACACCAAATCATAAAAACTATGGGCAAGACTGGAATAGTCGTCCCTGAAAAACTCCCAGCCTCAAGCAGGCATTGGGTCACGGGTGCGTCTCGGCGGGCAGCCGGGCCAGCACGAAATCATAGGTGGCCTGTGCGTGCTGCAACGCCTCGTCGTATTCCACGGGGAGTGGTTCGACGGCAAACGTGGCGTTCGGATAGCGAAACCGGGTGGCGTAGGGAGTCAGCGCGTCAGCGGCCTCGGCTAGCGTGCTGAAGTCGGAATCAATTTCGCCAGCCAGCCCAATGAGCACTTCGATGTCGTGGGTCTTTTCGTAAGGTTTGGCGTGTTCAACTAGGAACGCCTTCACTGCCTTTTCCGCTGCCTGCTGGCAGTGATAGACAGCAACGTCGTAGAACGGCGGTTCGCCGG
>CAIMMI010000298.1 GCA_903842505.1 uncultured Verrucomicrobiota bacterium
GATGTTCGCGAGGCTCAGGCCGGCAAGGCCCGCGCCACCGATGCGCAGGAACTCGCGGCGGGAGAAGCCGTCACACGTGGCGCCGTATTGGCCGGGGATGGAGATCATGGCGGGAGGTGGGATTCAGCGGTTGAAGAGGAAGGCGGGGCTGTTGAGGAGGGCCCAGGCAAGGTCCTGGGCGCCGGCAAGGCGATTGGCTCCGGAACCGAGCTGGACGGCAGCCAGTTCCTTGTCGGTGGGCGGGCGGCACAGGCAGGCGAGATAGACCTGCTCGATGACCTTGCGGTCGTCGGCTTCCGACTGGATGAGGCGGGCGAGGTCGTTGCCGGAGGCGGTGACGCATTCGCCGAGCATCGGGCCGTTCACGAGGTTCAGGGCGTGGGCGAGCGTGACGTTGCCGGCGCGTTCGCATTCGCAGGCGCTCTGGCGTTTCGGTCGGCCAAACAGAGCGAGGAAGTCGCCACCGCCCACCATGCCGTCGGGCGCGGTGACGGCGCGGACGCCTGCGGGCATGTCCTTGAACTGGGGCCGGTGACCGGTGGCCACGGCGACGGCGTCGAGGAGTTGCTCGGCCGAGAGGCGGCGCGGGAGGGCGTGGGAGAAGTTGACGAGGTCGTCCTGGTTCCATCGGTTCGGCGTGATGGAGAGCTGGTAGGAGCGGGACGTGCAGAAGCTGCGCATGAGCTTGCGCAGGTCGTGGCCGCCGGCGACGAAGTCGCGCTCCAGCATGGCCAGCAGTTCCGGGTTGCTGGGCGGGTTGCCGGCGCGGATGTCGTCGACGGGATCGATGATCCCGCGGCCATAGAAGTAGCTCCAGAAGCGGTTGACGGTGGAGCGCGCGAAGTACGGGTTGTCCGGTGAAGTGAGCCATTCGGCGAACGCCCGGCGGGGATCCTCATCCGGAGCCGGCGCACGGGTCCGGCCGTACGGGACGTGGGGCTTCATCACGGCATCGTTCTTGGGATGCCGGACTTCGCCACCGTTGTAGTTGCGGTAGACGATCTCCTCCGAGACCTGCTCGGAGGCGTAGGTCTCAGTACCGCGGATCAGGACGTCGCGTCCGAGCGTCCCGCGCTTGAACGAGACCTGGGCAAAGAAGGCGCCGAACTCGTAGTACTGGTTCTGGGTCCAGCGTTCGAAGGGATGGTCGTGGCACTTGTTGCAGTTGAAGCGCACGCCGAGGAACGTCTGAGAGATGTCCTCGGTCATCTTGCCGGAGTCGCGCAGGGCGCGCAGGTAGTTGCCGGCCGGGTTCTCGAAGGTGCTGCCCTGGGCGAGAACAAGGTCGCGGACGAACTGGTCGTAGGGCCGGTTCTTCGCCAACTGCCCTTCGATCCAGCTGCGGAAGACCCAGACACCCTTCTTGCCGAGGTTCTCGGAGTTGCACTGGAGCAGATCAGCGAACTTGTTTGCCCAGAACTCGGAGAAGGCCTTCGAACCGAGCAGTTCGTCGACAACGGCTTCGCGCTTCTTCCGCGATTCGACCGGATCCGCCAGGAACTTCCGGACCCGATCCGCGGTCGGCGGTTGTCCGGTGAGGTCCAGCGAGACGCGCCGCAGGAACTCGGCATCCGTGCAGGTGTCCGAGGGCAGGATCTGCATCCGCTTCAGCTTGGCGTTCACGTGGCCGTCGATGGCGTTGTACTCGGGCATCGGCGTGAACGCGAAGCCCGTCCGGTCCCCCATGACGGCGACTTCGCGGGCGGAATAGAGACCCTCGTACCGGACGAGTACGGCCATCTCACCGCGGCGGATCGCGGTGAGGGTATTGTCCTTGATGACGGCAATCTCGTCGTTGTTTGAGGACAGGACGGCATCGTCGGTGACGTCCCGGGTGGTGCCGTCGTTGTACTGGGCCAGGATGATGAACTGCTGGCGGCGCCCCGGCAGGTCGATCTCCACGGTCGAGGGGAGGATCGTGATGTTGGTGGCGCGGGCGGAAAGCGACTCGAACTTCGCCCCCTCGGCGATCCATTGGCGCAGGAGCGAGTGGGACTGCGATCCAGGCCGGATGGCCTGGCGCCCCTCGTGCGGCACGTCGCCGAGGGGCTTCTGGAGCATGAGCGATTCGTCGACCCGGACGCGGTTCAGGCGACGCCCGCCGAGGTCGTTGATCAACGCCTGATAATCGTACTCGGGATCGTAGCCGCGGAGGGAGAGCTTGAAGCCATTCTTGCCCTTGGCGGAACCGTGGCAGGGACCGGCACTGCAACCGGCCTTGGAAAGGATGGGTTCGATGTCACGGACGAACCCAACGGGCCGGGTCTGCACGCCGGTGACCTTCACCGGGAGCGTGGCCTTCTGTCCGCCGGCTTCCACAGTGACCGTTCCCTCGCCGGTCTTGAGTCCGCTGACGAGTCCGTTGGTGGTGACGCGAAGGGTCTCCGAAGAAACGGTCCAGCGGGCGTCGCCCGTCAGGTCGATGCGGCCTCCGTCGGAGCGTTCGCCGATCACCAGGACGCGGCGGGCGTCGCGGGCGTCTTCGAGGCTGAGGGAGGTCGGTTCCAGGCGGATCGCCTTGAGCGCGGGAAGGGGCGGCGCGGGCGGCAGGACCTTGTCCGATGTTGCCATCTCTGCGGCAACGGCCATCGAGGCAAGCCAACCCAGGCCGGTGGCCAGGGCGAACGGTTGGAGCAGAATGCGCATAGTGGGAACTTCCGCAGGCTACGCCTCGGCGCGAAGCTTGCGCAAGAGGCCGGGTGGGAAGATTCCGGAGTACAAGGCGAGAAGCGGATCGCATCGAGGGGGGATGCCCGACCTAGGCCTCGTCTGAGCCGTAACCATGCGATTCAAGGCGGGGAAAGGTTCACGCGGAGACGCGGAGACGCGGAGAAAGGCCACTTGGATGGCAAGCGGGTCAGTCACCGTTGGGTGAATGGATGCCGACGTTGGAATAGTCGTGACCGGGCTCTCTCTCCGCGCTCTCCGCGGCTCCGCGTGAGATTACTACTGCATGGACACGGCATGGCGGGTTTGTTCCATGCGCCGGACGTTCACCTGGGACGAGCGGTGAGGTGGATGGTCCGAGCTTGGCAACCGCTGCCCATCATCGGCCGGACTTCGGGTCCTGCGGCCTTGACCGGAGGCAGGCCTTCGCGAGCAGGCCGCCGCCGAGCACGAGGAGGATCCAGGTGGACGGCTCGGGAATGGTCGCGAACTGGAAGTTGGCGCCGAAGGTCGTCGGCGAGAGCGGTTCGCGGAATCCGGTGGGGTAATTCAGTCCGGGAGCTTCGGCTGCGCCGCGGCTGCCCTCAAAGGTGATTCCGGGACTGGCGTAAAACTGGTTGGCAAGGATCAAACTGGCGTACAGGTCCCCGACGCTCCCGTAGAAGCCCGATGCGGCGACGATGTAGTCGGTGTTCGCGGCGAGGGTGAAGCCGGCGATGTCGACATACCGGAACGCACCCACCAACGAGGTTTCCGCCCCGGCGGGAATCGTCGCCGTGATCAGCGGCGATTCGTTGCCGACGGTCCAGATCCCGACGGTGTGGGCATCGATGAATCCGTCTCCGAGATGGTCGAAGGCACCCAGGGCCGTGACGCGGATGTCCGTCTGCGTCCGGAACTGGAATCCGATCGTGAACGGGCCGTCGTCGTCGCTGAAGAAGTCCGCGTTGAGGCCATCCCAGACGAGGGCAGGATCCGCGGCGTGGGTGGCGACGGAGAAGCTGGCGAGCAGGGCGAAGCTCACCGCGACACCGCTTCGGTGTCGGAAGGGATGCATGGTTCGGATTTCAGGCGAAGGCACCGTCATTGGCGAGTCCGGTCTTCGGAACGGCTCATCCAGAGTCTCGCCCCCCTGGCTTCGCGGGCGCGTGGCGGCAATTGCGGTTCGGCGGAACAGCCCATAGCTTCGACGCATGGCGTCCGGAGTTCGCAAGATGGCTGCACCGGTCCTGAGCGAAGCCGCGACGTGGCGGGCGATCGGGGCCAGTTGGGGACAATTGTTCGGGGATTTCCGTCGGTTGGGCGTGAGTTTCGAGTGGCATGAGTTCACCCCGCGGGAGCACTTCGACTGGTCGCGGAGTTTTCATCCGGAAAGCCTCGAGATCTGCCTGAACCTGTCGGGCACTGCCGAGGTGGGGCCGGCGGGGCAGGCGGTCCGTTTTGGTCCCGGAACAGCCGGATTCTATCGACAGGGCAAGACGCCGTTGCGGGCGGTCCGGTTCGCTGGGGAGGCGCACCAGTTCATCACGGTGGAACTCTCACCGGCCTTCCTGACGCGGCACCTCACGGTCGAGACCCCGGATCTGCATCCACTGGTTGTGGCCGCGCTCGGCGGCAAGGATCGCGACAGCGGCGTGGCTCCGGTGACGGCCTTGAACGCACGCCAACGGGAGTTGATGGCGAGCCTGCGCCAACCTCCGGTGCTGGCCAGCGCCCAGACCCTGTGGTTCCAGGCCAAGGCCATGGAGTTGATGGGAGAACTCTTCTTCCAGCCTTCTTCGACGGACGAACTCTTCTGCCACCGGCAACAGCGGGTGGCCCGGGATCGTGTGGAGGCAGTGCTTGCCATCCTGCGGCGGCATCTGGCCCAGACGCCACCGCTCGAACAGATTGCCCGGGAGGTCGGGTGCAGCCCCTTCTACCTCAGCCGGACCTTCTCGAAGGAGACCGGCCAGACCATCCCGCAGTATGTCCGACAACTGCGCATGGAGAAGGCCGCAGGCCTGTTGCGGACGGGTCGATACAACGTGACGGAGGTCGCGATGGAGGTCGGGTACAATTCCCTGAGCCACTTCAGCCAGACGTTTCACCAGACTTACGGGTGCTGCCCAGGGCTGTATCCCATGGCGATCCCGGGTACCGCAGAATCCAAGCAACCCTGAGTTCGGGGCCACGAAGGTCTCCGGGCCCGTGAACCCGGGAACGTCCTCCGGTCCACTGGCATCTGGCCAGCCCGTCCCGACCCGGGTTACCTTGCCGACATGCAGACGGATCTGTCCGGCAAGGTGGTCGTGATCTCTGGGGCGGCGCGGGGCATTGGCGCGGCGACGGCGCGGGCTTTCAGCCGGGAGGCGGCGTGGGTCGTGATCGTCGATCGGGACGTGCAGGCGGGGAAGATGCTGGAGCGGACGATCGGCAAGGCCCAGTTCATCGAGGCCGACCTCACCTCGGAGGCCGCGTGCGAGAACGTCATCCAGGCGACGTTGAAGCAGTTCAAGGGGGTGGACGTGCTGGTGAACAACGCGGGAGCGAATGACGGCCTGGACCTCGAAGCCAAGCCGTCGGTGTTCATGGAGTCGGTGAAGAAGAACCTCCTGCATGTCTACGCACTGACCCACTTCGCACGGGAGGCGCTGATCCAGTCGAAGGGCTCGATCGTGAACATCAGTTCCAAGGTGGCTGAAACGGGACAGGGCGGGACTTCGGCCTATGCCGCTGCCAAGGGGGCGATCAACGCCCTCACCCGCGAGTGGGCCGTGGCCTTTGCCAAAAAGGGTGTCCGCGTGAACTGCGTGGTTCCAGCCGAATGCGACACCGACCAATACCAGCGTTGGTTCGCAACGCAGAAGGACCCGGCGTCCGCCCGGGCCGGGATCGAACGGTTGGTTCCGTTCGGTCACCGGTTGACCAAGCCTGAGGAAGTTGCCGACACGATTGTGTTCCTGTCTTCGATCCGCGCCTCGCACATCACGGGACAGTTCATCCATGTCGACGGTGGATACACCCACCTCGACCGGGCAGCGTCCGGTGACCAGACGAAGTGGAGCTGAGATCCGGCTCGGGGCTCCGAGGCCAACGCCGATGAGGCGGCGTGGAACTTCTGGTCAGCATCCCTCGGCCATTCCACCCTTGGAGCATGAGCGCGCACAGCGTCGACCCCACGCCTGAAGACAAGCTGGCCCGTCGGATGGTGGCCTTGGGTATTGCCGAGGAGGACCTCGAGGAGACGTTCGTCCGGTCGGGCGGCAACGGAGGACAGAACGTGAACAAGGTCGCCACGTGCGTCGTGCTGGTCCACCGGCCAACCGGGATCCAGGTCAAGTGCCAGACGACCCGGCATCAGGCCCAGAACCGCTTCCTCGCCCGCGAGCAGTTGATGGATCGCATCGAGTCAGAGCGGAAGGCGCGGATCGATGCCGAACGGGACCGCATCGAGAAGGCGCGCCGCCAGAAGCGACCCCGGTCGCGCGCGGCGAAGCAGCGCATCCTGGCCAACAAGGCGCATCAGTCCGCGAAGAAGTCCTCGCGAAAGCCGAAGTACGATTGAGACCGGAAGCAGCGGTGAGGTCCGAGGATCCCAACAACGGCAATGGGGTCCTCCACAGGTTGCCCCGGGTTACGGTCGTCCCCGCTCACCCTCAGCGGACGAAGGCAACCCAACCGTAGACGACCGGAAGCGCTGCGAAGACAAGGTTGGCCAGGTGGAGCCCGATGCGGCGCCACGGGTCAGTGAGGTAGGGACGGAGGTCGAAGATGAAATGCGCAGCGACCAAGCGGACGGTCCAGAAGACCATGAGGAATCCGCAGACCGCCCGGGCGAGGCGCGTTCCGGACGCGAGGTCCTCGGCGAGAAGAAAGGTCCCGAGGCCAAAGGAAACCAGGCTCAGCCCGATGAAACTGTAGTAGACCCAGAACAGGGAGCGGACGAAGGGTGGCACGCTCGCGAGGTGGGTCCGCAGTCCGACGACGCCGGGCATCAGGAGCCCCGCGGCGATCAATCCCAGATGGGTGAGGGCAGCAAGCTTGAGGATGAGGACAGCATTCATGGTGTTCAGGGGAGACGTTGGATCCAATCCAGCATGGGAAGAATGACCCGTTCGACGAAGACCGGGGGAAAGAGACAGCCCACAGGCCCGAGCAGGAGGATCCACGCAAGGGCTCGTCGTCGGATCGGGTGAGTTGCGAAGGCAGGCTGCCTCTCCAGCAGGAGTCCGCCGGCCTGGATCGAAAAGAAGAGCGTGGGCAGTCCGTATCCGCCGCCCGCCGGCAGGGTGATGACGGCTTCGTGAAGGAATCCGGAACCGATGAAGACAACAACGAGCGCGGACCGGGGTCCGATCCTGCGGGCGAGCGGGCGGAACACCTGCCTGTCCGCAAGGGCCGCAAAGGCCGTGTTCCATCGACGCCCCCAGAAGTCCGCCAGGGAGTCGGAGCGCAGGGGTTGGAGCATGAGGGGCCGGGCATTGAGCCCGAAGGACCGGTAGACGAGGGCGAGAAGGTGGAAGCTTCCGAAGTGCAGCGTCAGAATCATGCCGACCATGCCGATCCATCCGCGGACCATCGGGTGGCTGATCCGTGGCGCGACGAAAACAACGAGCAGGAGGCCAACCAGGAGGAGCCGCGCCGGGGGAAACCAGTCGGTGCGCGAGGGCCGACCACTCTCCAGCAGTGGTCGGGTGAATTCGTCGGGGGCCAGCCCCGGCCAGGCAGCGAGGTAAAGGAATCGGGTCCGGAGCGGGACCAGGTTCTCCCTGGAGGTGGCGTAGGTGAGCCATTTGAATCCGAGGAAGAGGGCGATGGCCATGAGCCACATGAAGGCCCAGGACGGAACGGGATTCCGCAGGGAGAGGGCGAAGAGAGGGAGGATGACGAGGGGGACGAAGGCGGTGGCCCGGAGGGAGCGGGGGCAGGCGGTTCGCTTTACTTCACACGCGTCAATCATTTCACTAAAGACAGAAATAAAGGAATCAAGGCGCGCGGACAAGCCGGATCTCAGCCCGACCCGTCACTCAGGGAGTTGGGCTCCGATGTATTTCTTACCCCTACAGAGACCGGCCCCCTGAAATGCCCTTTATGGGGTATTCTTAATCCAAGACGAAATCCAGGTGGCTCCCATCCATTGCAAACACCTTTAAACGAATGGATACCGTGGATTTTATGACTGCCTGAGCCGGCATTTGCACCTGTTCCACGGCAATTTTTGTACCTACTTATGGCTATTTTAATCAAATAATCTTTTTGCGTACCCGTAAGAAGTGTTGGCCTTTACATCACGGTAGGGGTTATTACTACACGCACAGTTTGAACGCCCTGTAGGGGTGACGGTAGGAACCGTCCAGAACCGAGGGGCTCAAGCGTCCAACTGATACTGTTATGAAGGGCTATCTGGGGTTCGGTCGGTGCACGGAGATCTGCGCGACCGGTGAGGGGAACGGGAATTTTTCGGCGCTCGCGACCGCAGGTGCGGTGGGCCAGCTGCTTCGGACGCTGGTGCTGTTGGCATTGCTGACCTGGTCTGCTGCTCCGGCGCGGGCCGGCCGGCCATTGGCAGAGAACCTCGTTTTTGGCTCGGTTTCCAAGGCGGGTCGGGGGGAACTCGGCACGAATCTCGTGATCGAAGCGCGGCGCGGCGATGTCGGGCCGGTGGTCGCCCGATGCCGGATCGGCGAGGATCCCGGAGCGGGGGATCTCTTCTTCCTCCGCATCCAACGCGAGTCGGCCCCGGCGCTGTCTCCGGTGGCGGTGGATGCAGAAGACGTGCTGACGCTGGTGGTCAGCGAGGCTGGAAAAGCCTCGTACAAGACTCGGATCAAGATGCCGGCTCCGGGGCGCTGTCTCCGGATCGATTTCGGCGAGGCAGGTGTTGAAGTGGTGGTGACCGAGGTGGATCAGGCGCCGATGCCTGTCCGGAAGCCGATGATCGTCCGTACCGACCGTGGTGGAGCCAATGCTGAATCGGCGAGACCCATGGAACTCGCGGCGTCGACCCTGCGGGTGGTTGAGCAACGCTGGATGGTTCGCTGAAGCGTCCGAAGGATCACCGATCCGCCGGGGTGGCGATGGACGTGAGGAGGTAGTGGTCCGGGAGCTCGACGCGGAGCAGTTCTCCGGCGCGGCTGATGTAGGCCACGACCGTGAAGTGCTCCAGGATCCGACCCTCGATCCGGAAGGCTCGCATCGAATGGCCGCCTACGCGTAATTCGCCGTCGCTGGCTTCCCAACGAATGGGAGGAGCGGTGGGGTGGTTGGTGGCACCGGCCCCTGAAAGCGGGGTGAGTCCGAAGCCTGGAGGGAGCAGGGCTGCGACAGGTCCGAGAGCGGTGGGAATCTGGGTCAGGTCTTCCCGGGTGAAGCGCTGGCGGAACGTCTTTCCGCGCCCCTCGTCGATGATCATTTCAACAGCGTCCTCGCCCCGGCTGGAGCGGAGTTCCCAGGTCATCGGGCGCTGGATGAGGCGGAAGACGAGTTGTTCCCATTGGTATTTCAGGTCGAGGTCGACCTGGCCGACGACGTACCAGCGGGCGTCCGGAGTTTGGCCTTTCAGGGTGAGATCGACGTCGAGATGGAAACCCGTGGCGGCCGAAACCATGCCTTCGGGGGCGAGCGAGTTGGTTTCCGGGGGATGTTCGCGGACGCTGGGCAACCAACGGAGTTGGCCCAGTTCCTGACCCTGACGGGTGAGACGGAGTGTCGAGGGATCCGCCGCGTTGAGGATCCGTTCGACGACGGCTTCGAGGGGCACGCGGGAGACCAGCTTTCCGCCCGCGCCGGACTCGGTTCGCCACAGGAGGATCACCATGGTGAGCCAGAAGGCTCCGATCACGGCGGTCATGAGGTGCCGGACCATGGGATTCGGTTGCGGGGTGAGGAAGGGCAGGCCGAATCAGCGGCCGGCCGGGGCTGGGATGGCGAGGACCTGCCCCTTGGAGAGCCGCCGGGAGTCGACGCCTGGGTTGGCGGCCTGGAGTGCGGGGATGGTGACCCGGTACTGCCGGGCGATGCTTGAAAACGACTCGCTGGCGAGGACCCGATGCGTGCGGGCCTGCGGTGTGGGGGTCGAAGGAGACACCGGAGTGCGGGCGGAGGGGGCGAATCCGGTGGGACTGGGCTGAGGTACGGTACGGGAAGTGGGCGCTGGAGGGTTGGAGGCGATGGACAGGAAGCGTTCCTGGGGTGGCTGGATGAGCGGATTCGTCTGGGCGACGACCTGCCGGCTGAGAATGCCGATGTGGTGGTTGAGGACGTCGATCTTCTGCAGGAGCATGGAGTTCGTCCGGCGCAGGTTTTCGAGTTCGAACTGCTGCTGGTCGCGGAACATCCGCTCCGCGTAGCGCCGGGCCAGCTCGACCTCTGCGTTGCGGATGCCATCGGTGGCCGACTGGTCGCGGAACTCACCATTGCTCTGGCTGCGGCCGATTTCGAGGTAGCGCTGATAATGGTACATGGCCATCACCTGAGCGGGGCCCTGATTGGTCAGACGGGTGCGGTAAAGGTCTCCGAGGGCAAGGTGGGCGAAGAGGTTCTGGGGGTTGGATTCCAGAGCCCGGTAGTAGCTTTCGCGGGCATTTTCCCAGCGGCCCTGATCCGCCCAGCGCAGCCCGTCCTGATAATTGCCTTCACGATGGGGATCGCCGGCAGGCCGGTTGAGCCAGTCGCATCCGCCGGACGCGACGGCCAGCAGGAGGAGACTCAGGCAGCGCAGGATCCTCACCCGGAAGTGTGGTTCGTCAGAAGGTCGCACGCTACGCATGGGCACAGGCTGACGCCGGAGGC
The DNA here is from genome assembly GCA_903842505.1 of uncultured Verrucomicrobiota bacterium. GTDB lineage: Bacteria > Verrucomicrobiota > Verrucomicrobiia > Limisphaerales > UBA9464 > UBA6176. The sequence goes on from CAIMMI010000298.1 coordinate 10,441, forward strand.
TTCGGATTTCAAACTTGGGTTCTTCGCATTGCGCGGTGGCTGGGTGGACCAAATCCAGATTGGAAAGCTGGCGTGCGGTGGCCAAGGTGCACCGCATGAAATCTCCTTGGATCGTGCTGCTGCTGCTTTTCGTGACCGCAGGCTGTGCGAAGGCACCGAAGACCGTGATCACGCCAACCCCGGGAGCTGCCGGGCGTCAGGTGGAGACGATGTTCCGTCAGGTGGTGACGCGGACGAACTCGCTGCGGTTCCTGCTGTCCCTGCCGGCCGAGTATGGAGTCGATCCGGCGAAGCGGTGGCCGATGGTCTTGTTCCTGCATGGCGCGGGCGAACGCGGTACCGACCTGAAAAAGGTGGCGGTGCATGGACCGCCGAAGCTGGTGCAGCAGGGGCGTTCCTTTCCGTTCATCCTGGTCTCGCCGCAATGCCCGGAGAACCAGGTGTGGGACACCGAAGTCCTGATGGCTTTGGTGGACACGCTCCAGGGCGAGCTCCAGGTGGATCCGAGCCGAACCTATGCAACCGGGTTGAGCATGGGCGGGTACGGAACGTGGGCGTTGGCATCGCGCTATCCCGACCGTTTTGCAGCAGTCGCACCCGTGTGCGGTGGGGGTGAGCGGATCCGGGCATTGCTCCCGAACCAGCGTGAGGCTTTGAAGACGCTGGGCGTGTGGGCGTTTCATGGTGGCAAGGACAACGTCGTGGCCCTTTCCGAAAGCGAGCGGATGGTCGACGCGTTCAAGCGTGCGGGTGTTACGGATATCCAGCTGACAGTCTATCCCGAGGCTGGCCACGACTCGTGGACGGAGGCGTTCAACACGGCGGGATTGTACGACTGGCTGCTGAAGCACCACCGGTGAGGGGTTGGTTCTGGATGGGGCCAAACACCTCGATTCACTGACCCACTCAGCGAAGCGTCTTCACGGTCACCCTCGAGGTGTAGGCCGATCCGCCGCCGGAATTGAAGGCCCGCACCCGGAAGTAGTAGGTCGTCGCCGACCTCAGGCCCGTCGCCGCATACGACCGCACGTTGGTGCCAACGGTACCCACCTGCGTCCAGGTGGATCCATTGGTCGACTGTTCAATCCTGAATCCGGTCTCGTTGGTCGAGTTGTCCACCCAAGTCAGGTTGATCTGGCTCTTCGAGACGGCCGAGCCCACCAGCGCTGTCGGAGCGACAGGAACCGCCACGGGGACCAGAACCGTTCCCGCATTCGAAGCCAGGGAATAGCCAACCGCGTTGGCTGCAACAACCCGGTAGGAATACGTGCTCCCCGCAACCACGGCCGTATCCAGATAACCGGTGGTCCCGGCATTCAGCACCACCCACAGCAGGTACGAACCTCCGTTCACCGAACGCTCCAACCGGTACGAGACCTCGTTCGTCGCCTGATCCACCCAACTCACCGACACGGCGTTGCCCACGAGCGCAGCCACCAGACCGGTGGCAGCCACAGGCACCGTCTCCGGGATGATCACCGCAGGACCACTGGCCGGGATACTCGATCCCACCGCATTCACCGCGAGGACCCGGTACACGCAGGTCGTGCCGGACGGCGGAGCGATGTCGGTAAATCCAACCACTCCCGTCGCCACGGTTCCCACAACGCTGGGGACACCCCCATTCACCGAACGTTCCACGCTGAAACCCGTCTCATCCGTCGAGAGGTCCGCCCAGGTCACCAAGACCTGCCCGCCCGAAAAGGTCGTCATCACGGAGCCAGGGGCCAATGGGACAGTCGGCACCACAACAGCCGGTGCCAGAGGCACATCCACTCCCAGTACGGCCGAGACGTCCGAAGCCCCGGCACCATTGACGGCGCTCACCCGGTAGTACCATTTCTCCCCGGCGGCAACCGCACGATCCGCATACGAGGTCACATCCTTGCCGAGCACAGCCAGCAGGCTCCAGTCCACACCATCGGCCGACCGCTCGACGGCCTGCACCGCTTCCAACAACGAAGTATCGACCCAGGCCAGCATCACTTCGGTCGGCCTGACCGACTGGGCGACCAACCCCATCGGCGCCGTCGGAACCGACCCCACGGCTGACGGGCGAAAATCCACCGCAATGGCGGAGTTCAACTCAACCGCCCGGGAATTGTCCGAGGCATTCGCCGGATCCGTCGCTTCATCCACACCCAGCGGAAGACCCGCATAGCTCAACCTCGGATTGGAAAAGTAATTGATCCGGATCGCACTCCCGCAGGCATAGGACATCACTGTCCGGAACATCACCTCGTTCGTCGAACACTGCCTCCAACCGTAGGCGAACGGATAGGCCGCCGGCCCGACGGCGTTTGCCCGGTCATGCTGGCAGCCCAGGTTATGGCCCCACTCGTGCACCAACGTCAGCGACGCCAGACAACCCGAGTAAACGACCGAGAACGCATTTGCCGCGAACCCCGTCGACGGCACAGACATCAGGTAGGAGAGCCCGCAACTCGAGGTATCCTCATCAACCAAGGTCACCAGATCGGCGCCGTATTGGTCCCGCAAAGCGTGAGCCTCGTCCATCAGGCCATCGGTCGTCCGCTGCAACGCCATCAGCGCTGCCGTCATCGAACCGGTCTCCACGTAAGCGACCTCCCCGAGGTAAACCAACGCAAACCGGGCCGGGATCCGGCTGTTCTCCATGGTCGAGTTCGCATCCGCAACCGCCTGCAGGATCTTGGCCTCGATCCCCAACTGCCCGTACCGCGTCCTCGACGCCGGGGTGTACAGCATCATCACGTCAATGACCCGCACCGCACCAACCGCACCAACGGCCAGCGGCGCCGCACGCCGCGCGTCTCCACCACCTTCCATCTCCATCGTATCGCCCGTCGCCGAAACCGGATTCTCGGCGTGCTGGAACAGGATATGACCGCCCGCACCGTCCGCCTCGATCTCGTACAGATCGTTGCCCGTCGACATCGCCCGGTCCACGACACCCGAAACGACCCCACCCCGCGACGCGAACGTTGCCCGGCTCAGGGGCTCTCCCTGAATCCGGCCAGACCACACCCGGTCGCCGCCCGGAAGCTCCACCACCCGATCCCGCTCCAGGCGGACACTTTCCCCGCCAAACAGGTTCAACGTGAAGGCTGCCTCGCCCAGCAAGGCCGCCTGGATCTCGATCGAACGGCACCGATCCGGCATCGCTTCCCGGGGCATCGCCCACTTCCGCGCCCGGCTTCCACCCACCCTGGATTCACGCGACCCGGAACGCACCGATGCCGAGACGGAAGTCCATCCCAACCCCAGGACGAGCAGGCCAACGACCATGCCCAGACCCCGACGACAAACCGAACTGATGTAGCACTTCATAGCGTCTTTCCTGAACCGCACTGCCTTGGTCGGGGAAATCCGCCTTCCTGACAGGCCCCCTACAACGCAGCCGGAACTGCATGTAGGGTTTCACCTTACTACCGTGTGCTGGCAATCACTGCTTTGATGTCGGGTTTAACAATATTCGAGCTGTGCGCGATTTAATAGCCTAAGTTAGGTATCTGAGATACTCGTTATTTAGGTGCTACTCTTGGTTTTTGGCGGATTTACTTTTTGCATGTCATTGCTCGACAACCGTTTATGAAACTTAATGAAAACCCATTTATCTTCGTCGCAGAAAATCCCCCATTCAGGCTATTCATGTTTCAAAACCCTCCTTGAACCTGCCCAAAATTAGCTCCCGCAAGCCAAACCGAACCCTTCCGAACACCATCCCCCGACCTACTGTAGGGGGATTTTTGTAGGGGCTTTCACTTCGGAAACCCCTACACACCGCCGGTTTGTCGACTCCACCCGCCGCCTTGAGGCCAACCCCGGGGAGAATCCTCAATTCAGCCTGCGGGCAAGTCCGGGCTTGCCCCCACCGTTGCTTTCCTGTTGAACCACAGGGTTGTCAGACTGGCTCTCCACCCTCCTGCTCGGATTGATCGAAGGGATCACCGAGTTCCTCCCGGTGTCCTCCACCGGTCACCTCCTGCTCGCCGAACACTGGCTGGGGCATCGCTCTGAACTGTTCAACGTCGTCATCCAGTGCGGCGCCGTCCTCGCCGTACTGACGGTCTTCCTGCGCCGCGTGACGGATCTGGTGCTGCGCTGGAACCTGCCGGAGAATCGGGACTACCTCCTCAAGCTGGCAGCCGCCTTCCTCCTCACCGCCGTCGGCGGTCTGACGATGAAGAAAATGGGCCTCAAGCTGGCGGCTGACCCGGGCCCCGTGGCCTGGGCCACCCTGATCGGGGGCGTCGCGTTCCTGCTCGTCGAATACCTCCTGCGGAACCGCAAGCCGACCGAGAACGTGACCTGGACGATCGCCATCGCGGTTGGCCTCGCCCAGTTGGTCGCCGCAGCCTTCCCGGGCACCTCACGCTCGGGCTCGACGATCCTTTTTGCCCTCGCTCTGGGCCTTTCCCGGCCGGCCGCCACCGAGTTCGCCTTCCTCCTCGGCATCCCCACCCTGCTCGCTGCAGGCGCGAAGGAAATCTGGGATTTCCGCAAGGAAGGCACCGCCCATGAACCGTGGTCGATGATCGTACTCGGCTCCGTCGTGGCCGCCCTCTCGGCCTTCGTCGTGGTCCGCTGGCTTCTCTCCTACGTCCGCAGCCACCCGTTCACGCCCTTCGGCATCTACCGGATCCTGCTCGGCACCGCGATTCTCCTCCTCATCCGCAAGTAGGTGCGGGTGGGGTGCGTGTCCGCCGAGCCGCTCCTCGCCTTCCTCCCCTCGTACTCGTACTCAGCCCGCAGGGCGGTACTCGTACTCGTACTCGAGCCGAGCAATCCCCCCCGCTACTCCCCAGGGCCCCCATTGGATCGAGTACGAGTAGGAGTACGAGTACGCCCTCCACGGGTGCCGGCTCAACCTCCCCCGCCACCGAGCCGCTTCCATCGGGAGTAAAACAGGAAGAAGACCGCCGGCCCGAACGCCAGCAGCATCACGGACAATCCCATCGTGATGCCGAAGAACGTGAAGAAGCCCGCACAGCAGTCGGTCCGGCCGCGCGTCACCACGTGCGTCGGCACCGCCACCAGCAACTCGAGGATGCTCCCTCGCAGCATCCAGCGGTTCTGGACCTCCGACAGCGCCTGCGCACCCGACGCGCGGCTCCATCGACCAAAGGCCACAGCCCACCCAAACCACGTCAGCAACGGCAGCCCGAGCCAAAGCAGCCGAAGCTGCCCCGGTTGCCAGTGGGGGGCACGCCACTCCAACACGCTCAACACGCCACCCATCATCAGGCAACCCATCCAGAATCCGGTGGCCACGATCGGCAGCCACAACCCACGTCGGGTCACCGGACGCCCCAGCTTCAACCGCACCGGCACGCGGATGAGCAGGAACTGGCTCAAACCCACCCATAGGACAAACATCCAATACGGCGGTTCCGCGAAGACCTCCCAGGGGATCTTCCCCTTGGCCTTTTCCTCCGGAAACGCCGTCAGCAACACCGGCATCGTCAACAGCACGAGCAGCACCACGTAGACCATCGCCGTCAGCGCCCCCCAGTGCAGCCACGCATGCCGGGGACCGGATTGAGGATTGTCTTCCGCCATGCCCTGGAGAATGCACCACCCGACCCGGTGGGGCGAGACTCCGTCGAGCCTCTCCGCGCCTCCCCCCGTACTCGTACTCGTACTCAGCCCGCAGGGCGGTACTCGTACTCGTACTCGTACTCGAGCCGAGTACCAGTACCAGTACGAGTATGCACCCCGAGCCTCATGGACGCGGGGTTCCCCCACCCCCGCACCCCCAGCCGCATCATGCCCATTCTCGGAATTTGAATTCCCGATCCGCTTCCTCCAGCATCGCCCGATGTTCCACTCCCTGACTCCGTCCCGGGTGGCCCGCGCGCTTCGCTCGGCCTTTGCCGGAACCGTCCTGGCAGCCGTTGCGGCCCACGCCGACGTCCGACTCCACCCCCTCTTCACCGAACACACCGTCCTCCAGCAGGGCAAGCCGGTTCCCGTCTGGGGCTGGGCGGATCCCGGCGAGAAAGTCACCGTCCAATTCGCCGGTCAGACCGTGTCCACCGTGACCGACGCTGGCGGGCGTTGGTCAGTGAAGCTCAAGTCCCTCAAGGCGACCGCCGCCTCCCGGACGCTGCAGGTCACCGGCAAGAACACCCTCAACGTCGGGGACGTCGTCGTTGGCGAGGTCTGGGTCTGCTCTGGCCAATCGAACATGGAATGGCCGATGCGGGCGTCCGCGAATCCCGAGGCGGATATCCAGTCGAGCGCCAATCCGCTCCTGCGCCTGTTCACCGTCCAGAAGGCCACCTCCCAACTCCCGCTCGCCAACTTCAACAACCCCGCCAACCATTCCTGGAGCCTTTCCGCCCCGGATTCCGTCCGCGGCTTCTCAGCGGTTGCCTACTACTTCGGCCGCGACCTCCAGAAGTCCCTTGGCGTTCCCGTCGGCCTGATCCACACCTCCTGGGGCGGCAGCCCGGCCGAGGCCTGGACCAGCCCGGCGACCCTCCGCGAGAACCACACCTACGCCCGCGACATCCTCCCCAACTCGATCAACACCCTCCGCAACCGCAAGGCCGCCATGGCCAAATGGGAGGCGGATCGCGACACCGCCGTCGCCGCCGGCAAGCCCGCCCCCGGCAAACCCTTCGCCGGTTGGCTCCCCGGCGACCTCTACAACGCCATGATCGAACCCCTCCTGCCCTACGGCATTGCCGGTGCCATCTGGTACCAGGGCGAGTCCAATGCCGGCCGCGCCTGGCAGTACCGTTCCCTCTTCGCCGACATGATCTCCGACTGGCGCCGCGCCTTCGGCCAGGGCGACTTCCCCTTCCTGGCCGTCCAACTCGCCCCGTGGGACAAGAACCGCAAGCGCTCCCTCGAAGACATCACCCGGGAACCCGGCGAAAGCGACTGGGCCGAACTCCGCGAGGCCCAGAACCACGCCACCCGCGTCCTCCGCAACGTCGGCGTTGCCGTCATCACCGACGTCGGTGACAAGGACGACATCCATCCCACCCAGAAGCAGCCCGTTGGCTCCCGTCTCGCCCTGCTCGCCCTCCGCATCGGACACAACCGCCGCGGTCCCGCCGAAGGTCCCGTCTACAGCTCGCTCGCCAAGGGCGACGGCAAGCTCATCCTCAACTTCAACGAAACCGCCGGCGGACTGAAGTCCCTCGACGGTGCCCTGCTCACCGGGTTCGCCATCGCGGGTGAAGACCGGAAGTGGCACTGGGCCAAGGCCGAGATCCGCGGCGCTCACCAGATCGTTGTCTCCTGTCCGGACGTCCCCAAGCCCGTCGCCGTCCGTTATGGCTGGTCGGACTTCCCCGTCGTCAACCTCGCCAACGGCGCCGGTCTACCGGCCTCGCCGTTCCGCACCGACGACTGGCCGGCCATCACCAACAAGCCCTGACCAAGGCTGACAGACTCGCCCCGCCGCCCCGGTCCAATCCCGGGCGGCGGGTCCTCATCCTTCGCGCCGGATCTCCTGCAGACAGCGCAGACAGTATTCCACGAGCCGCCGGTGGCTCTCCCCGATCGGCTCCGTCCCCGTCTCCAGCAGCAGGTCGACCTCTCCCGGGCAGGGTAGGTCAAATCGGCCGCGGATCGGCACCGGCAACTCCCCGCGCGACGCCTTGCGGTAAAGCGCCTTCGCGTCCCGCGCCTCGCACACTTCCCAGGAGGCGTCGAGGTGGACCCACCGCAACCGATCCCCCAACACCCGACGCAGGACCACCCGCTGTTCGACCCCGGGAACCATGCTCGATCCCACCACCACTTGGCCTTGGTCCGACGCCATCCGCGCCACCTCGGCCATCCGACGATGATTCTCCGTCCGGGAGGCCTCATCAAACCCGAGATCGGAACTGAGCCCACTCCGGACGACATCGCCGTCGATCCGGAACACGCTCCACCCAAGCTCCCCCAGGCTCTGGCAGGCCATTGCGGAAAGCGTGGTCTTCCCCGCACCCGACCTGCCGTACAACCAGAAAACGGGCGAGGGTTCATGCGTTGATCTCATGCCGCTCCCGAAACCCTAACCGGACCCTTCATCCGTCGGAACCCGAATCCCGCGCTGCCGCCGTCCCAATCCCCCGGTTGGTTCCAGTTCACCAGACACGCCTGGTCCGGCTCCTCCACCCGCCACGATTCCATCCAGCCTTCCTTCAGGCCGTCCGACACCAATCGACGCGGTGAACACTCACCGCTCCCGTCCCACGCCTTCACCGCCGCCAGAGCCTGACCAACCGGATACACCGCACAGAGGGGCTCCAGCCCCCGCACTCCTATCGGCACCACACCACCCCCGGCACGCCGCTTCGCCATCAACCGCCCGAGGAATCCCGTCGAAAGCCCCGGCAGATCCACCGCCAGCACCAGCAGGTGCGCCGTGCGACTCCGCTCCAGCACCTGTCGGATCCCCTCCATCGGCCCGCCATCCTCCACCTCGTCCCGCACCCGCGACACCCCCTCATCCAACCCCTCCCACTCTTCCCGTCCACCAAACCCCATCGAAACCCAGCACTCGCCAACGCCTGCCTCCTGCATCAGTCGGACCTGCCGCGCCAGCAAAGTCTCGCCACCGATCCGGAGCCCAGCCTTGTCCTGCCCCATTCGACGCGACCGCCCGCCAGCCAAAACCAGGCCTGCAATCGCGCCCGTCACTGGAATCAATCCATTCATCTTTGGTTTCCTACCGTTCCATCACCTGCCGCTCATCCAGACCAAGAGGGGCGGCAGAGAGGGGTGGGGCGAGTGTCCTCACGAGCCGGTCAGGAGTCCCAGGTTTCAAGGCTCAAGTTTCAAGCCGCGGGTGCTTCAAACCTGAAACAGAAACTTGAACCGCCCCCAAGCCGCGCGCCGCCCCAGAATACTCACTTGCGGGCAACCGCCAACTGGGGTCTAGTGCCTCCAGAATCATTCTAGCCACTTTATCCATGAAAAAGTCCATCCAGCTCCTCGCCACCCTCGCCGCCCTCGGTATCGCCAGCACCGCGTTCGCCAAGGACGTCACCTTCTCCGGTGAAGGCAAGTGCGCCAAGTGCGCCCTCAAGAAGGCCGACAAGTGCCAGAACGTCGTCGAGGTGAAGGACGGCGACAAGGTCACCACCTACTACCTGAAGGGCGCTGCCTCCGATAAGTTCCACAAGGAAATCTGCGGCGAGACCAAGAAGGTCGACGTCACCGGCGAAGTCTCCGAGGCCGACGGCAAGAAGTGGCTCACCGTCTCCTCCATCAAGGCGAAGTAATCTTCTCCGCCTCATCCAGCCCGGCCCTTCCAGGCCGGGCTTTTTCTTTGCCCGCGCACCATCGAACCGATGGCTTCAGCCCAAAAGCGGTCCTCAAAGCCGCGAGGGCCGGGGCGAGTATTCTACAGCATCGTGGGACGTAGGCCGCGTGCCCCCACGCGGCGTTTCGGGATCCGCGCCGGGTGAGGGCACCCGGCCTACAAGTGGGGCTTCGGCGACGAGTTCTGTAGGACGCGTGCCCCCACGCGGCGTTTCATGGGTCTCGCCCCACCCGCTTTCCGGGGCTGTACCCGGATGCGCCCTCATGAGCCCGCAGGAAGGAGGATTGCCAGAAGCACGCAGCCCACCTTGACTGGTCTCACTTCGCCTCATGAATTCCTTCCTGCGTTCGTTGCTTCTCTTCGGCCTGTTCGCCGCTCCCCTGGCCGCCGCCGTGCGCCTTCCTGCCATCGTCGGCTCGCACATGGTCCTCCAGCAGAAATCCACCGTCACGCTCTGGGGATGGGCCAATCCCGCCGAGGCAGTCACCGTCTCCACGAGTTGGTCCACCAACACCGCCCAGGCCACCGCCTCCAACGGCGGACGCTGGAGCGTGGCCATCCAGACTCCCCAGGCCGGCGGACCGCACTCCGTCCGCATCCGCGCCGCCAATGAGATCGTCCTCGACGACGTCCTGATCGGCGAGGTCTGGCTCTGCAGCGGTCAGAGCAACATGGAATGGTCGGGCGACCTCGGCGTCCGCCAATCCCAGGAGGAAGCCCCCGGCGCCACCAACAACCTCATCCGGTTCTTCCATGTGCCGAAGGCCACCGCCGACGCCCCCCAGGATCACGTCGACGCCCAATGGGTCGTCTGCAATCCAGCCGACATGCGGCGCTTCAGCGCCATCGGCTACTTCTTCGGCAAGCGGATCCACGAACGGCTCGGCGTCCCGGTCGGCCTCATCAACAGCAGCTGGGGCGGAACTCCCGCCGAGGTCTGGACTCCCCGGGAAGTCGTCGAAGCAGCCCCCGATCTCCGGTCCGCCGCAACCGAGATCAAGCCGACGGCGTGGTGGCCCCATCAACCGGGTCTCGCCTACAACGCCATGATCCATCCACTCGTTCCCTTCCGGATCGCCGGCGTCCTCTGGTACCAGGGCGAAAGCAACGTCGGAACCCACTCCACCTACCGGAAGCTCTTCACGTACATGATCGATTCCTGGCGCGCTGCCTGGAAGTCCGAGCTCCCCTTCTACTTCGTCCAGATCGCTCCCTTCACCTACGGCGACGACCACATCCGCGGCGCCCTCCTGCGCGAGGCCCAGACCCAGGCTGCCGACCATCCCCGCACCGGCATGGCGGTCATCAGCGATCTCGTCGACAACGTGAAGGACATCCATCCCCAGATGAAGCGCGAGGTCGCCGAGCGCCTCGCCGCGCTCGCCCTCGCTGACACCTACCACGTCTCCAGCCCCAGCCCGCGCAGCCCCAACTACCGCTCCCACCGCATCGAGGCCGATGCCGTCCGCCTCGAACTCGACCCCGTCCCCACCACCCTCGTCTCCCGGGGAGGCCCTCCGACCGGATTCCAGATCGCGGGCGCCGACGGGAAGTTCGTTCCCGCCGAAGCCACCATCGACGGCAAGTCCCTGCGCGTCTCCAGCACCAACGTCCCCAGCCCCGTCGCGGTCCGTTTCGGCTTCCGCAACGATTCCATCCCCAACCTGTTCACCGCCGAGGGCCTCCCCGTGAACCTCTTCCGAACCGACCGGCCCTGACCCCACGATCCTCCACCTGAAAACGGCAGTTGGGTTATCCACCGATTCCTCAGATTCCACAGATTTCAGGAACCCGTTCTCCCGCAGTGGCGCAGAGACGCTGAGGTTTGGACCGCCGAGGTCGAGGCACCCTTCGCGTTCCTCGCGACTTCGCGCGAGGCCTTCCCATCCCCTTCTTTCGCCCCCTTTCGTTTCTTTCGGCCACCCACTACAAACGCTGCAGAAGGTTCACGCGGAGACGCGGAGGAGGCCGGTTCTGGCGAGTGCGAGTGCGGGAGGGGGATGCCGGTGGGTGCGTCAAGTCCCGACGGTGAACTACGGTGTCTGTTGGCCTCCGCGCCTCCGCGTCTCCGCGTGAGAATTCCGCTGTTCCCGCAGGAGACAGTCCGGCCGGAGACGTGCAGGGACACGGCCACAACCGCGTTGCGGTTGATACTCGAATGGGCTTCGAACCCAGGGTTGTCCCCGTACCTCGGACCAACCCTGGGCCAAGCGCCACAACGCCGTTGGCGTGGCTGAGCGCAAGAAGAGCGGCGTCCGGCATCCCTTCCCCCCTCTGCGCCACAGCGCCCCTGCTGGAAACCGTCCCCTCCCCGGACCGATTCCGGATACCAGTCTTTACAGAAGACTGCTTTTGGATGAAATTGGTCTCTATGGACGACCGTATTCGGGGAGCCATCCGACAAAAGCTGGGCGATGCTATCTCGCTGCCCTTCCCCCAGTTCACTCCGCGGGAAGCGGGTACGACAGCACTGGAGGGAAAGGTCCGGGCGGTGATCGGGATGCGCAGGGCCGGGAAGACCACCTTCCTCCACCAATGCCTCGCGTCGAGACTGGCGGAGGGAGTGTCGCGGGAACGGCTCGTGTACTTCAACTTCGAGGACGAACGCCTGGCTGACCTCGAAGCCGCGGACCTGGGCGCAATCCTGGACGAGTATTACCGGTCCTTTCCGGAGTTTCGACGCCGCGAGCGGGTGACCTGGTGCTTCGACGAGATCCAGCGGATTCCTGGCTGGGAAGCTTTCGTACGGCGCATCCTGGACAGCGAGAACGTCGAACTCCTGATCAGCGGATCATCCGCCCGGATGTTGAGTCGGGAGGTCGCCACCACCATGCGGGGAAGGGCGTTGGAAACCGTCATCACACCCTTCAGCTTCCGTGAGTTTGCGGTGTCGCGCGGAGCGGCGTTGCCACACAGGAACCGCCTGATCGGGGCCGCTGAAGAATCAACCTGGCTGGCCCACTTCGATGCCTACCTGGAGATTGGTGGCTTCCCGGAGGCGGGCCGCGAGTCCCTGCGCCCGCATCGGGTCGACCTGCTGCAGGGCTACGTGGATACGGTTGTCTTCCGGGACGTGGCCGAACGGCATGGCATCAGCAACCTCGTCGCACTTCGCGCCTTTGTGCGACACCTGCTCCGACAACCGGCGAGTCCCATGAGCGTCAGCAAGGTTCACGCGGACTTCCATTCGCGCGGCATCGGGATCTCCAAGGAAACCCTCCTGGCACTGCTGGCCCACCTGGAGGATGCGTTCCTCGTCTTCACCGTTCCGGTCGCAAGCCGATCCGAGCGGCGTCAGCAGGTAAACCCCAGAAAGCTCTACCTGGCGGATCATGGACTGGCCGCTGCATTCAATCCGGTCAGCAGGACCGATCGCGGGCACCATCTGGAGAATGTGGTCGCCTGCGAACTGGCGCGAAGGCGGATGAACCTGGCGTACGTGCGGACCTCCGAGGGACACGAAGTCGACTTTCTGGCCACCGCTCCCGACGGCTCCGCCCAACTCATCCAGGTGGCCGCCGAGATTGGAAACAGGGACACGTTCGAACGCGAGATCCGGGCGCTCCAAGGGGCTGCGGCCGAGTTTCCCAAGGCCCGCAAGGTGCTCATCGCCGAAGGCACACCGCCTGCGGGGATCCGAGTCCCCGACGGCATCCAAATCCTGCGGATGTGGCGATGGCTCCTGGAGCCCACGGTCCCAACCAAAGGGATCGTGGGCTGATCACGAGCTGGCTTCCCGCAGAGGCGCAGTGGCGCGGGGATTTCCCATTCCCCTTCTTTCGCCCCCTTTCGTTCTTTTCGGCCAACCACCCCACGTCTCCGCGTTGGAATCCGCTCGAAGGCCTACCTGCGGATCGCGATCGCTGCGTCCTGCGGTGCCGAGGGTTCGCGGCCAGGGCGCTTCGGGACACCGCCATCATCGATCCTGTCCGGGCCGAGCGAATACACGACGTAGCCGACATCCAGCACCCGATACTTCAGGCTGTCGCCAAAGGGATCGGTCCGGAGCGAACGGTCCGTCGGGGCCGGCAGTTCCTGCAGACTCGTGGGAAGCCGGCCTCCGTTGGCCGCCCGGAAGCGCTCCACCTCGACGACGGCCACCGCACAGCGGCGCAGGGCCTCCATCCGGGCCGACTTGGTCCCAGCCCTTTCGACGGGCTTGATCATCATGCTGGTGATGGGATGCAAAAAGGGGTTGTCCTCCCGCAAGGGCTCGAGCAGCGATCCCAGCCCCGAAGCTCCGCCAGCCGGGTCCTTCTCCAAGGCCGATGCCATTTGCTCGTGGACCTCCAGCAACCGCGCCCGATCCAGGTGTCCCAACCCAAGGGCGCGAGAGACCCGGAGCACCAGGACCATCTTCTGATAGGATTCGGAGAGTTCACCGTCGGCCGCACCCAACCGGATGAACTTCTCGGCCGACATCTCCATCGCGTCCAACACCGCGGCCCGTTCGGTCCTCAAGCATTCCGCGAGGTGGCCGCCGGTATTCGTGCTCGCGAGGAGGCGTTCCACCCGGGCCAGGTCGGCCGCGCCGAGAGGCGCGGCGGATAGCAGCCGTTCCACGCCCTCCACGACGCCTGTGCAAACCACAAGGCGGACCAGATGGCTGATGAGATTGACGTCTTCAGCCAGCAGACGGGCGAGCCGCTCCATGTCCTCCAGGTGCGAGATCGCCTCGGCCGTGTCCCGCCGACTCAGCGCATCCACAAAGGCGAGCCGGAACTCCGAATGGGTGTTCTTGATCGAGGCGAGGTGCGGCAAGCGGCTCCCGAAACCTGCTTCATGCTGGATGGGGAAAATGCAGTGCGGCCGTTCCAACGCCTTGCGCACTGCCGCCCGATATCCCTCGCGCCGGGCCACGTGCGCGGCGATCTGATCCAGCATGGCCTTCGGCAGTGGGAACGATGCCGGCAGCTTCACGCCGGCCTTGCCGAGCAGTGGGAGGTCGGCGGGAACGTCGTCGCCAGGACCGGCCTGATCCATCGACTTTCCGAACTCGAAGGCCTCCCAGTGCTTCGGATCCTCTATCCGCCAGAGCGCCATCAGGGGAATGGCGGCGTTCTGGTCATCGGGAACCTTCGGTTGCGCTGCGGCAACCTCCCGCGAAGTCACCGGTTCCCCTCGGGCCCGGATCTTGGCCTCGGCGCTCGCATTGCCGGCGACGTAAAACAGGATGAAGCCGCCATAGAGCACAAACGGCAGGCTCAGCAGCGTCAGCACCACGGGAAGCACGCGCCGTTTCCGCCGGGGGGCAGGCAAGACGGGCAGCTCGGGTGGACCTGAAATGACGGGAGGGAGGCTGTCCGGGGAACTCATGTTCAGTACCAGTCAGCGTATCTATCGACACACCCAGACCCCGCGCAAGGCCCAAGACCCGCACTCACCCCATCGTTGGTAGGCCCTCTGCGCCTCGGCGCCTCTGCGGGAAAAACCTCCCCTCCCCAACTCAACAGGACGCCAACTGGACTCCCGCTGAGGCGCAGGGGTTTAGCCAATCGAAACCCTCTTCGCGTTCTTCGCGTTCCTCGCGGCTTCGCGCGAGGCTCTCTTCCCTACTTCGCGTCTTCGCGCGAAACCTTCTCCGCACCCCTTCTCCTCCATTCGCGGATCATCAGGAACAGCACCGGCGTGACGATCAGGATGTGGAGCAGGCTGCTGATGCTCCCACCGATCACGGGCACGGCCAGCGGCTTCATCACCTCCGCCCCGGGACGCGTGCTCCACAGGATCGGCACGAGGCTCGCCACGGTCGTGGCGACGGTCATGAGCTTGGGTCGGAGCCGCAGGCGTGCGCCGGCCATCACGGCCGCGACCAACTCCGCGTGGTCGAGTTCGCGCCCGCGCTCCGCCCGGGCCTTCGCCACCGATTCCTCCAGGTACACCACCATCACGACACCCGTCTGGATCGCGATGCCGAACAACGCGATGTAGCCAATCCACACCGCCACGCTGAACGGGTATCCATACCACGCCTGCAGGAACACCGATCCGCTCAACGCGAACGGCACCGCGAGGATCACGTGCGCCGCCTCGATCGCATCGTGATACGCGATGAACAGCAGCAGGAAGATCACCACCAACGACACCGGCACGATCATCCGCAACGTCTTGCCTGCGCGGATGAGGTCCTCGAACTCCCCGCTGTACTCCAGCACCACCCCCGTCGGCAGCCGCGGCTTCAGGTCCGAGTCCATGCGACGCTGCACTTCTTCCACGAATCCACCGAGATCGCGCCCCTGCACGTTCGCCTGCACGAACACCCGCAACCGCCCGTTCTCCGAAGCGATCTCGCTCGGTCCCAGCACACGCTTCACCGTGGCCACCTGACCGAGCGGCACCGTGCGCCCGCCCATGCCCGTCACCGGAAGGTCCGCCAACCGCTCGATGTCGTCCCGTGCCGACCGATGCAGCCGGACCTGAATGGGGAAGCGTTCGCGTCCTTCGATCAAGGTGCCCACGTTCGAACCGCCGATTCCGGTCTCCACCACTTCCATCACGTCGCGGACGTTCACCCCGTATCGGCCGGCCGCCACGCGATCGACCTCGACCTCGACGTACGGCTTGCCCTGCACGCGGCTGGGTGCGACGCCCGAGGCCCCGGGCACGGTCCGCAACACCCGCTCAGCCTCGAAGGCCCAGTGCTGGAGGGCGTCGAGGTCGTCGCCCAGCAGCTTCACACCGAGCTGCGCGCGGATGCCCGTCGAGATCATGAGCACGCGATTCTCGATCGGTTGCAGGAAGCCCGGCGCATAACCGGGGATCACCGAAAGCTTCTCCTGCAATTCGGCGATCAAGTCGTCCTTCGTCAGACCCGCGCGCCATTGCGATCGCGGCTTCAACTCGATCGTCGTCTCGATCATCTCAATCGGCGCGGGGTCCGTCGGCGTCTCTGCCCGGCCCAGCTTCCCGGCCGCACTCACGACCTCGGGCACGCTGCGGATCACCCGATCCTGCCACGACAGGATCCGCTGGATCTCGGGCAACGACGTGCTGGGCAACAGCACGGGCATGAAGAGCAGGGCGCCCTCGTCGAGAGGCGGCATGAACTCGCGTCCGAATCCGCCCAACCGCCGGGCGGCATCGTTCCAACCCGCCGACTTCATGCGGTCGAGCACGGGCTGCGGAAGCCCGAAGCCCACGGTCAAGGCAGACCCCAGGATCACGCCCGCCAAGCCCAGCACGGCGCCCCGATGCGACAAAGCCCAGCGCAACACCGGCTCGTAGCCGTGCAGCATCCAACGCATGAGCCGATTGTCTTCCTCGCGATGGAACGGGCCCTTCACCAGGAACGAACACAGCACCGGCACCACCGTCACGGCCAGCAGCGTGGCCGCCACGCAGGCGAACGTCTTCGTGTACGCCAGGGGGTGGAACAGCTTTCCCTCGCGCCCAGCCAGCGCGAACACCGGCAGGAACGCCAGGACGATGATCGCCATCGCGAAGAAGATCGGCCGCCCGACCTGCAACGCCGCCTCCCGCGTACAGGCCATCGTCTCCGATGCGCTCAATGGCCGGCCAGCCAATCGCTCCCGCTCCTCGCAATGCCGGATGACGTTTTCGGTCATCACGATTCCCGCATCCACGAGCACGCCGATCGCGATCGCGATTCCCGACAGCGACATGACGTTCGAGGTGATCCCGAATCCCTGCATCATCAGGAACGAGATCAGGATGCTGGCCGGCAGCGGCAACGTGACGATGAGGATGCTCCGGAAGTGGAACAGGAAGAGCACGTGCGCGAGCGTCACGAGCAGCACCTCCTCCACCAGCGCATCCCGCAACGTGGCCACCGTGCGCCCGATCAATTCACTCCGGTCGTAGAACGCCCGGACGGTGACGCCCGGGGGCAGGCTTCCCTCGATCGACTTCAACCGCGCCTTCACCCGTTCGATCACCGCCATGGCGTTCTCGCCCGTCCGCATCACGACCACGCCGCCCACGACCTCGCGTCCGTCGACATCCAGCGCGCCGCGGCGGAAGTCACCCGTGACCTCGACGTGCGCCACGTCCTTGATCCGCACCGGCACGCCGTTCGTCTCCATCAGGACGATCTCTTCGAGGTCCCCGGCGCCCCGCACCAGCCCGACGCCGCGCAGCACGAACTCCATGCCGTTTTCCTCCACGGCCTTTCCGCCGACGTTAAGGTGGTTCTCCTGCACCGCGGCCACCACCCGCGACAACGGCAGCCCCGTCAACTTCAGCCGCAACGGATCCACCTCGACCGAGTACTGCTTCACGAACCCGCCCACCGACGCGACCTCGGCCACGCCGGGCACGGACTGCAGTTGGTAACGCAGGAAGAAGTCCTGCACCGCGCGCAACCGCCCCAGGTCGGTCAACGCTTCGACCCGGTTCGTGTCGACGTGCAGGTAGTACTGGTAGACCCAGCCCAGCCCGGTCGCGTCCGGCCCCAGCAACGGCGTCACACCGGAAGGCAACTGCGCCGCCAGCAACCCGAGCCGCTCGGACACGCGTTGCCGCGCCTCCAGCGCGGGAACCGCATCCTCGAACACCACGGTCACCAACGAGAACCCGAACATCGACGTCGCCCGTACCGCACGCACGCCGCGCAAGCCCTGAAGGTTGACACTCAGCGGATACGTCACCTGGTCCTCGACCTCGCGCGGACTGCGGCCCATCCAGTCGGCGTAGACCATGACCTGGTTCTCCGACAGGTCCGGGATCGCATCCACCGGCGTGTCCTTCAACGCGCGCATCCCGAATGCGGCGACCAACAGCGCCCCGCACAACACGAGGAATCGGTTCGCCAGCGAACCTTCAATCAATCGACGGATCATGGGACCTCCGTTCCGCAATCGAGCATTTCCGCGCCGAACCACGGGTTCCGCAGCGGTCCGCCGAACTGCCACCAGACCGCCTTCACTGGCGCCCCGGGAAACGCCTTGGCCGTCATCGGACACCGGTAGACCTTCAGGTCACCGAATCCGTCCTGCTTCCGCGCGCCCAACACGACCGGCGTCCACGCCTCCACCAACCCGTGGAACATCTTCCGCGCTGTCGCCAGATCCCGCGCCTCCGGCAACTCCACCAGCATCTTCTCCGTGTAGCCGCCGACGTGAGGAGGCGTTCCCTCCTTGTAGGCGCCGCCGTCAGGAGGCGTTCCCTTTCCATGGCTGCCGACGTGAGCAGCCGCATTCGTCCCCGCCGCCCGCACTTCCGCCACCGCCTTCCCCCACTCGACCCGTGCCCGATTGAACCCCGCGAGATCATCCTTCGCCAACTCCCCCGCCACCCCCGCCAGCACCCGCATCAATTGTCCGCGGGCCGCATCGGGCTTCCCTTCTGGACGCTGGGAACTGGCAACTGGCAACTTCGCAGCGTAGTCGCCGACGTCAGGAGGCGCCATCTCCCCTGCCTTCAAACCTGAAACTGAAAACTCGGAACTCCCCCCCAACACCCCCGCGTTGACCACCACACGTTCCCCCGCTTCCAGCCCACCGACGACTTCCCACACCGCATCGCCGACACGACCCACACGGATCGTCCGCTCCTGATAGCTCCCGGCTCCAAGCTCCACCCACACCCGCGCCACGCCCCCGGGATTCAGCACCGCCGACCGCGGCACCACCAACACGGGTTCGCTCTCCACGCGCACCCGCGCCTCGGCATACAACCGATGCCGGAACAGCCGGCCGCGTCCCTCGCCCTGCTCCGGGTTCGGGACCTCGACCCGGATCCGAGTGCTCCGCGTCATCATGTCGAGGTTCGGATCGATGAACGTGATCCGGTTCGTGAACAGCCGCCCGGGCAACGACGGCGTCGTCAGCTCCACGTTCTGCCCAACGCGCAGCCAGGGCAGATCGCGTTCGTAGACGTCGCCCTTGAACCACAGGGTCCCAAAGTCCGCGACCTCGAACATCGGGTCGCCCTCCTTCACCCATTGCCCCGCGTACACCATCCGCTTCACGACGGTGCCCGACATCGGCGAGAGCCACGGCAGCGTGCGTTGCTCCCCTCCAAAGCCCGATGGCAACGCCTTCACCTGCGCCTCGCCCAGACCCATCTGGCGTAACCGCAGCGCGGCCGCCGCCATCAAGGGACCCGTTTCGCCTCCTGCTGCCAGCGACACATACTCCCGCACCGCACCCAGCAACGGCGGGCTGTACAACGTCGCCAACTCCGTTCCCTCGCGGATCTCCACGCCTTCCGAAGCCACCGCCAGCGTCTCGATCCGCCCCTCGACATAAGCCGATACGATCCGATGTCTGGAATCATCATCATCCAACGTGCCCGCCAGCCGCAGCGTTTTCACCACGCGCCCGATCTCGACCGGTGCCGAGGCAATGCCCACGGCTGTGATCGAATTGCTGCCCAACCGAAGCACGCCTTCGGCCGCATCAAAGCCCGCCTCGCCTTCGTAAACCGGCACCAGCTTCATGCCGCAGATCGTGCACAGGCCCGGCTCCGGCGACGTGATCCACGGATGCATCGGCGACTGATAGAACCGCACCTTGCGGGTGCCCGACGCCACAGCTGCGTCCGCGTGGATATGCCCGGATCGCCCGCGCCACCACCACCCGGTTCCCAGACCCGCGCCCACCAGCAACACCGCCAGAACTGCATTCATCGCTTTCATCGCTTCATCCCTCCTTCCTTCACCGCACCACCCACCAACTCCCGCACCGTTTCCAGGTCTTCGAGCCCGCAACACAGCAGCAGCTCGGACACCGCCATCCAGTACTCCGCCGTCGCACGGACCTCAGCCATTTCGGCCTCGATCCGCTGGCGTCGGACCTCCAACAAGTCCCGGAGTTCCCCACGGCCCGACGCCCACAATCCCTCCAACGAGTCCTGCAATCGCCGTGTCCGCGGCAGCACGACGTCGCGCATCAGCACCGCCTCGCGCCGCCCCGCGTCGATCTGCGTCACCAACCGATGCACCTCACGGCGCACCTGCAACCGCGCGTCCTCGGCCTGCGCCGCCGCCGACGCCATCCGCGCCCGATCGCGTTCCAGGTCCCGTCGATAGTTCGCCCGGTTGAACCACGGCACCGACATCGTCACCGTGAGCATCCCCTGCGCAGCCGTGCCGGTGGCCGAGTCATGGTACGACTGCACGCCCACCGCAAGGTCCGGACGTTGCGAGCGCCGCGTCACCTGCACCGCCGCCGAGGCCACGCCGATCTCCCGCTCGCGCCGCAGGACCTCCGGTTCCGCCCGCTCTGCAAACCGGACCAGCACCGGCCCGAACGGCACGGCATCCGAGACCGGGGGGAGCGAGTAGGACGGGGAGTTGCCAGTCGCCAGTGACCAGTGGCCAGAGGGGGCCCCGCTTGAAACTCCCGTCCTTGAAACTTTCCCCTGCCCAACTCCCGATCTTGAAACTTGAAACTCCACCGCCAGCTCCGCATCGCGCCGGCGCGCGACGGCGTTGGTCCAGTCGAGGCGGCGTCGGTCGAGTTCGTTTTCCATGCGGAGCACCATCGCGGCCGGTTCGGTGCCGGAGGCCACCCGCGTCCGGCCGAGTCGTACCTGGGCTTCAAGCCACGCGACGTCCGCGGCGATCAATACGGCTTCCGATCGCGCCGCGGCCGCGATGAACAGCTTTACCGCCAGGTCCCGGCGCAACTCTGCGAACCGCGCCTCGACCCGCACTCCCGCCACCACGGCATTCGAATCAGCCAGCGCCCGCGCCGCCTTCTCCTTACCCATCACGGGCAGCTTCTGTTGGACGCCGTAGTAGAGGTCGCCGTTCTCGCGGGCCATGTCGGCGTAGCGGTATAGGCCGCCGCCCAGCATCACGTCGGGGTCCGCCCACCGTCGCGTTCCCTCCGCGTTCAGGCGCTCGGCGCGAGAGGCGTCGGCCAACCCGCGCAATTCCGGATGCCGCTCGCGCATCTGCTCCGAGAGCCGCCGCACGAGATCCGCGGTCACGACTTCGGGCGGCGGTTCGGGGTCCGCCCGAACCGCGACGCAACACAACCAACCCGCCAACATCAACCAGGCGCGGTTCCGACCGCACCCGACACCACCAGATGAAAAGGACATGGAGCCATGGGAGGAAAACTCAGGAAACGCCCACGAACGGATCCGGACACGTGCCGGCGCAGGGCACACTCCGGGCAGGGACCTTCCCGAAGGCTCAGATCCGGAAGACTCGATCCCGCAGGAAGAGCGGGACCGGAACCACAAAACCTTCATCCACCCACGAAACCGCCGGCGCCCAGCGCACCAGGGCGAGGTCCGGCAATTCCAGATGCTCCACCACCGTCGGCACCCACTCCAGCAGCGGGTGAACCGTGGGAGGAACCGGCAACGCCGGCAGCGGCATCGAACGATCCGACTTCTCGACGACGCAGCAATCCGCCACGCCACCCGAACAGCAGGGGGGCGCTTTCGCCTTGCGCGCACAGCAACCCGAAACCTGCCCCACCGACCTCTCCGCACCGGCCTGAAGCAACCGGACTCCACCCACTCCCGCTCCCAGTCCGCACGCGATCAACCACAGCCCCAGCAGGGCTGCGATCGAGCGTACGGATGAGCTGGAAGTTTTCACGGAGCTGGAAGTTTTCAGTTTTCAGATTCAAGCCGGACAAAGCCTTCGCCGCGTGGGGGCACGCGGCCTACAACCCGCAACCCTGTAGGCCGGGTGCCCTCACCCGGCGCTGCCCATGCTTCGCCGCGTGGGGCACGCGGCCTACAGCCCTCAACTCTGGAGGCCGGGTGCCCTCACCCGGGGCGGCCCCTTGGGCTTCAAACTTGAATCTTCAAACCTGAAACTCCTGCCTTACTTCGCCGCCAGCTTCGCCATGAACTTGGCCGGTTCCTTCTCGAAGTCGGGCTTGCAGCTCTTGCAGCACAGCTTCACTTCCTGGCCCTGATGCTGGAACACCACCGGCTCACCCATGGAACCCAGCTTCTCGCCGGAGACCAGGCAGACATCCAACGGGTAGGCCTTGCCGCCCGCGGCTGCCGAACCACCCGACGCCGTCGGCTTGTCCTGGCAACCCGTCAGGGCCAGTGCACCCGCAAATGCCAACCCCGCCACCAATCGCTTCAGATTCACGCTCATGGGGTAGGCTTAGCGTATCCGCCCAAACCGCGCCTCAAAAATCTTGGCAGGGACTCCCCTCGCGCAGCGGCTCGACGGAGATCCGGGATTGAGGATCCACGTGATCCTTCGCCCGGGACGACCGAGGAGGGTACTCGTACTCGGGCCGATGAACGCAAGGCGATGTCCTCCGGGTGGGAATGGGGATCGAGTACGAGCACTGCTCCCATCCGTTGCCCTCTGTTATTCCCATTCCGCAGATCAGCCGCGCCCCCGTGAAGCCCACCCCCCTCCAGAGTCCGCCCCGGGTTCAACTCCGTTCTGTAGGCTGCGTGCCCCCACGCGGCGAAGCATGATTCACGCCGGGTGAGGGCACCCGGGCCTACAGAGTTGTGGGTTGTAGGCTGCGTGCCCCCACGCGGCGAAGCATGGGCAGCGCCGGGTGAGGGCACCCGGGCCTACAGTTGAGGCCACTCTTCCTTCACCCGGAAGTTGTACCTCAACACCCGTTGCTGGATCGCCGCGTTCGGCCATCGGCTCTTCACCACGGTCGCGCCGGCTCCCAGGCGCTCCGACAACTTCAGCTCCCGCGTGAACGCCGAGTAATCCTCGTACGTTCCCTCGAACTTCACCGGCCAACCCGCACCCAACGCATGATCTGGCAACCGACGTCCCCGCTCCGCCAACCGCTTCCAATGCGACTTCAAAGCCTCTGGCGACTGCACCCGCTTCCCGTCGCGATCCAACGGCAGGCTGCCGTGCTTGCCCCACTCGACACCCACCCGCACCGCGTCACCCGCCGCCACCGGAGCTGAAAGGATCGTGCCGTGAAAGTAGGTGTGCACCGCCACCGCTCGCGTCCCTGCCGGATCGAGCTCCACCCAGATGATCTCGTGATCGCAAGGATCGTTGTCTTCGGGGAAGTCGATGTCGTCGTCCCAGAACAGGTGGTAGGCCAGCACGGGTCGATCCGGGTGCACCACCACCACGACATCGCGCAGCGCAAAGGTTTCCGCCCGATTCAGTCGCAACTCCGGCGCGAACCGCCGCACGCGTTCGCGCAAGGCGTCGTCCACCGGTTGCGGCGGATCCAGTTCCATCACCCGCACGTAATGCGCCGCCGCTTCGTCCAGACGACGACGTTCATGATCCGCCATTCCCATGCGGTTCCGCACCGATGCCGTGTCCGCAGCGACGACCTCGACGTCCGTCGTGTCGGGCACGTCCGTCCCGGTCACCGGATTCGCCCGCGCCACGCGGTTCCCGGGGAGCCGCACCTGATACGGACTCAACGACAGGTTCGGTTCCGGATAATCCGTGCTCACGAACTGTGCTCCGC
>CAIMMI010000299.1 GCA_903842505.1 uncultured Verrucomicrobiota bacterium
CGGTCGACGAAATGTCTCCTGTTTCTTGGGACTCGTTGGCTGGGCTGAGCCCGCCGGTCTTGAAAGCACCCGATACCCCAAACCCACAACCAAGGCCATCACGCCGAGCGTGCAGAGCAAGGAACCAAAGAGACTACGTCTTTGCCTGAGGAGGGGGTAAGCGAAGTCATGACGGATATTTGGATTACAAGGTCTTTCCTATACAAGTCCGTCCGGGTTTCAAGTCACAATATGGAGCCGAGCCCAAGATTCTTGGCTTCCCGTCCCTGCTATTGCGCGCGGATTCGGGACAAGGGAATGAGAGGTTGAGGGACCAAGGACCATCGCGTTGACCGTGACCTTGTCGAGACCGGCGTCCTCCTTCCGCCCTCTGCGCCTCTGCGCCTCTGCGGGCAAACCTCCCCTTCCCCTACGTCCAACCCGCACCGCGTCCTTCACCCAGCCTTCGATCCTGCATCGGGAGCCTCCGGGTCCTGCACGTACCACTGCGGTACGTAGGTGCCGCGCAGCACACCGTCCGAGTACCGGATCAGGCATCCGAGGGATTGATTGAACAGGCTCACCGGATCCCCGCACAGCTGACTGACCAGTTCGCCAAGGCTCTCGGCGAAGTCACTCGCTGACCATTCCCCCGGCATCACCAGCTTCACCTGCCCGGCCTGCTTGCCCGACGTCATCACCACCAGATACGCGCCTGCCGAGGGAACCTCGCCGAAAGCCACGAACTTCGAACTCGCCCGGAATCCATCCATGGGCGCCTTCGCCGGCAAGGCTTCACGGCAACCCGCAGTCAATGCCGTCCACTCCCGGATCGGTGCCAATCGAACACCGGGCTCGCCATGCACCGGCTCCTGAAACAACTGCACGCCATCAAAGGCCTCGAACAGCATCAGCAGATCGCCCGCACCCTTCCCAAGCATCGTACGCCCCAGTTCCAGGTCCGCCTCACTGGCTGGCGGCAAGGCTGTGTTCCGGACCCGGATCGGAGAAGCGGGCTGATGGCCGTGCGAATCGGCGCAAACGAAGGCCGGATTCGGGTGCCCCAAGACCTTCCGAAGCAGCTCCAACGGATCGCCCGAATCGGGATTCCCGCCTCCGCCAACACCCGGCCGACTTCGATGAACCACCACCGAGCCCGGTGCCTGGCGAAGCTCAGCTGGAATGGCGACCGCCGGATCGGGCCGACGCAGCTTCAATCCAAAGCTCTTCCAGGAAACGGCCAACGCACTCGGGCAGACGAACAGCGGGAACGGAAAGGGCTTGCTCCCAACCAACTGCCGAGTCCGTGCCAGCACCTTCGCATCCCCAAAAGGCCAATGCACGTGCAGGACACGATGAACCCCGTCCACTGGCGGCCTGATCGCATCCTTCTCCAAGCCGCACGTCGGACACACCGCACCCTGTCGAACCAAGCCCGACTTCTCCTCATCCATCTCGACCTGCACGGCATCCAGGAAGTAACTGTCCTTTCCAACCTGCGTGAGGATCGCACCCGCTATCCCTTCCTGCTCGATCCAGTCCACAAATCGCCGGCTCACTAAGTAGCGACAGTCGCACGAGAAGCCCACGTCCTTGCCGAGCCGGTGCGGAACCCAAGCGCACTCAGGAGCCGCATAGATCGAGCGCGCTCGACAGCCTGAACACAGGGAGTCCCCGGACGAGTCCCGAGGAACCAGATCATAACCCAGATCCTGTCCGCGGATTCGAACGATTCTTGGAGCAATGCCCATAGTTCAATGGATTGAGCGCATTGTTTGTGAACCCGGAACCTGTCGCCTCGTTGCTGGCCTTGCCCGCGACATGACCATAACGGGTGCGTCACACACACCATCCCATCGCCGCGCCGCTGCGTCGCCGATGGAAAACATCCCGCCCGCGCCGCGCCCGCCGCTGGCCCCGCTCACCCCCAAGCCGCGAGCGATTCGACGTACGCCGCGGACCCGTCGCGCAACCAACCATCAAGCTGGGCCTGATCCTTCAGTTGTTGTCCCCGCAACCGCGGCACGACCACGAACCGCGAGTCAATCTCCGGCAGCGCGGTGAGGTCGCTCCAGAGCTTCTCGAACTGGGCGACCGGGAAGATGTCCTCCTGGCCATGTCCCCAGCGCTTCTTCACCTCCTTGAGCGTGACGTAGGTCGGGAGCCGGAGGGCGACGCTCCGGATGGCGGCGGTGATCTTCTGATCGTCGCCTTCGAGGACATCGGCGCGGGTCAGGCCAAACGCCTTCAGCAGCCCGTCGATGTCGATCCACGTGGTCATGCTGTTGTAATAGCTCAGGCGGAACTCGTCCTCCTCGCGCGGCATCGAGAGTCCCTCGACGAGCCGGGGCCGGCCGTTGACCCGGGCCAAACCGCCGCCGCGATCCTCCAACCGACGAGTGATGACCTCGAAGGTCAGGCAGGCACCGCTTTGCAGGTGCGACCCCAGCAGCACCGGATCTAGGTTCGCCCCGAGGGTGTCGATGTTGTGGAGGAGGAGCGTCCGCAGGCCGGGCTTCTCCCGGAGCAACCGCGCGAGCGTCCCGTTCCGCAGCAGGTTCGGGATCTCGTAGAAGTGACCCACCGGATGCAGGCACTGGAGCGGCAGGTTGTCCGTGTAGTCGCCGGCCTCACCGGCCGACTGCGCCCAGTTCATGAGGGCGGCCCGGAGTGAGTCCCGGACCTTCTGCTGTTGGACGTCCAGCATCTGTTGGGGCATCTCCTCCCATTGGAAGCGCAGGTCGCGAACCATCGGGATCAACCGAAGTCCGACGCTGCGTCCCTGGGAAAGCTCGAGCATGCCCGGATAGCCGTAGCGTCCGACCCGTTCGAGGAACTCCGCCGTCGGCCCCTGCGTGAGGTAACTCGTGGTGAAGACATGGGGCGGAACCGCGCCGTGCAGGCTGCCGGTCTTCCGTGACTTCGCGAGATGCGTCTCGATGAACGTCCGATGCCGTCCGCCCAGCTTGCAGAACGGATGGAGCGCCTTGCAGACGCCGGCACCCTGGGTCCAGCGC
>CAIMMI010000300.1 GCA_903842505.1 uncultured Verrucomicrobiota bacterium
AACTTGAAACTTGAATCTTGGAACTCTGCAACGGCTCGTGAGGACACTCGCCCCACCGTGGGAGTGGTTCAGGGGTGGGGCGAGACTCTGTCGAGCCGTGTCGGAGTTGGAAGTTTTCAGTTTCAAGTTTGAAGCACCCGACCGGCCTTGAAACTTGAAACTTGAATCTTGGAACTCTGCAACGGCTCGTGAGGACACTCGCCCCACCGGAGTGAGGAGGTGGAAGATTTCAGTTCCAAGGGGGGACGAGGAGTGGGTTAGTTTCCGGACATGCGCTTTCCCTTGGTCCAATGGCTGAACGTCCCAGGGGCGTGGCTGGGCCTTGCGCTGGCGACGACCGTGGCGTCGGGGGCGGAGGCGAGGATCGGAGATGCGTGGTCGGATCCGGCGAATCCGGTGGCCAAGCGATTTGCCGGGCAGCGGTTGGACCTTTGGTCGTTGAAGGCACCGGTGCCGATGGCTGTGCCGGCGGGAACGGCGGCGCATCCGATCGATCGCTTCGTGGAGTCGCGGTTGGCGGAGCGCGGGATGCAGGCGGCCCCGGAGGCGGATCGGCGGACGCTGATCCGGCGGGTCACGTACGGGTTGACGGGTTTGCCTCCGACGTTCGAGGAGGTCCGGGCGTTCGAGGCGGATCGGCGGCCGGATGCGTACGAGCGGTTGGTGGACCGGTTGCTGGGATCGGCACGGTACGGTGAGCATCAGGCCCGGTGGTGGCTGGACGTGGTGCGCTACAGCGACAGCAACGGGTTTGACTGGGATGAGTTCCGTCCGCGCGCCTGGCGGTTCCGGGATTACGTGGTGCGGTCGTTCAACCGGGACAAGGGATACGCGCGGTTCGTGCAGGAGCAGTTGGCCGGGGACGAACTCGTGTCGGGGGCCCCGCAGGATGAGGCGGAGCAGGACGCGTTGGTGGCGACGGGTTTTCTGAGGCTGGGGCCGCATGACAACGCAGCGAAGCTGTTCAACGAACAGGATCGGAGCCGCGCGGAGCTGATGGCGGATCTGGTGGAGACGACGGCCAGCGCGTTCCTGGGGTTGACGATGTCGTGCTGCCGTTGCCACGACCACAAGTTCGATCCGTTGCTGCAGGTGGATCACTACCGGATGCGCGCGTTCTTCGAGGGAGTGAAGTTCGCGGACGAGCTGCCGCTCGACCTCGCGCCCGAACAGGCGGCGATCCGGTCGCACAACGCGGTGCTGGATGAGCGGATCGGCGGGTTGGCGAAGGAGCGGGATGCGATCCTGGATGCGGTGCGGTCGCGGATCCGGGGGGAACGGGAGGCGAAGCTGACGGCGGAGGAACGCGCGTTGCTGGCGAAGACGGAGACGTCGTTGACGGAGGACCAGAAGGGGCTTTTCGAAGGAGTGAAGAAGAAGGTCGTGCCGTCCAACAAGGAGGTGAAGGCGGCGCTTCTGGACGGCGACAAGGATCGGCATGGGGCGTTGGAGAAGGAGATTGCCGGCATCCAGAAGCAGCGACGCGAGTTCACGCTGGGGTTGTTGATGACCGATGCGGACGGCAAGCCGCCGGTGACGCAGGTCCTCTTCCAGGGCAACCACAAGGCCCCGCGGGAAGAGGTGGCGCCGGGATTCCTGTCGTTGCTGGATCCCGGGGAAGCGGCGATCCGACGCGGAAAGAACCCGGGCACCACGGGGCGTCGGCTGACGTTGGCCGAGTGGATCACGTCGACGGCGAATCCGCTCACGTGGCGCGTGGTGGTGAACCGGGTGTGGCAGCAGCATTTCGGGCGCGGGTTGGTGCCCACGGGGAATGACTTTGGGTTGTCGGGCCAGTCGCCGAGCCATCCGGAGTTGATGGACTGGCTGGCGCTGGAGTTCGTGCGGTCGGGGGGGAGTTTCAAGGCGTTGCACCGGTTGATCGTGACGAGTGAGGCGTACAAGCGGGCGGATGGAATGGCTCGTCGGAGCCTCGCCCCACCGGAGGCGGAGGCGCAGAGGGCGGATGGAACGGCTCGTCGGAGCCTCGCCCCACCGGAGGCGGAGGCACCGGAGGATAGCGAGAACGTCTGGCTGGCGCGACAGACGCCGCGTCGGCTTTCGGCGGAGCAGTTGCGGGATTCGTTGCTGGCGGTTTCCGGGACGTTGCGGGAGAGCGCGGGTGGGCCGCCGGTTTGGCCGGATCTGCCGCCGGAAATCCTGCAGGCGAATCCGGCCTTCCTCGACGACAACGAGACGCGGACGAAGGGGTGGTATCCGTCACCGGCGGAACAGCAGACCGTGCGCAGCCTGCATCTGGTGCAAAAGCGGACGGTGCGGGTGCCGTTCCTGGAGACGTTCGACATGCCGGAGAACTCGGTGTCGTGTGCGCGTCGGGTGGAATCAACGGTGGCACCGCAGGCGTTGTCCTTGCTGAACTCGCCGATGGCGTTGGGCGTGGCGCGGTCGTTGGCGGTGCGGTTGGAACGGGAGGGGGCGGGACGGTTCGTGGAACGGGCCTTTGAAGTCGTGCTGCAGCGGTTGCCGACGGACGCGGAGCGGCGGATTGCGCAGCGCCTGCTGGACGAACGCGGGTTGGTGGCGCTGTGCCGGGCGATGATCAACCTGAACGAGTTCGTTTACGTGGATTGATGGGGGCCACCGATGGCGGGGATGGGGAGGAGTGGTGGTCCACAGATTGCACGGATTGCACAGATTGGAGGTGCGGGTTGGACGGGTTTGGCTTCCGTCGGTCCATCCGTGAAATCTGTGGATGATTCAAACGTCAGGTGAGCTCGGTGGAGCTCGGCGGAGGATCCGCGTGGCGGCGAGGACGAGGAGGGTGGTGCAGGCGGTGTAGACGAGGGCGTTGGGCGTGCGTGCGGTCCAGGTCTGCCAGGGCCAGGGCAATCGGAAGAAGGCGTTGTTGAGGAGGAAGTAGATGGCGGTGTTGAAGAGCAGCGCCTCGGCGAGCCAGCGGGTGGTGTCGCCCGCGGCGTGGTGTCGGCGCAGTCGGAAGAACATGAACCCGGCGAGGAGGAGGGGCAGGCCGAGGTACAGGATTCCGCCGGGGACTGGACCGAGGGTGGCGTCCTCGACGATGAGGTTCCGGTAGGTTTTCCCGGCGATTGGAATGAGCGTGATGACGGTGACGACGAGCCACGGCCAGAAGCGTCCGGCGGTGACCCCGAGGATCGGGATGAAGCCGAGCATGAGGCCGAAGTCGTAGATCCGGTTGAAGGCGGGTGAATCGACGAACTCGACGCCGACGAGCAGGAACAGGTGGGTGGCGAGCAGCGCCCATTCGACGGGGGTGTTGAGGTGCGGCGTGGCGGGCGGTGGATCATTGGGAGCGGCGCCGGCGTTGATCCGGTGTCGGGAAAGCCAGAGCCCGAGTGCGAGCGTGGCACCCATCGTCGCGCCGAAGGTGGTCTCCATGAAATTCCACCAGTTGATCACCTTGTCGGCATCGGCTAGCCAGCCGTGTGCGAACAGGTCCTTGTGCCACGCATGGCCCGCCTGGAGACACTGGCCGAGCGGGAATCCGATGGCCCCACCGAGGAGTCCCCAGAGGCCAAGGCGTACGGCGAGACCATCGCGCCGGACCCCGGCAA
>CAIMMI010000301.1 GCA_903842505.1 uncultured Verrucomicrobiota bacterium
CGGGGTTCGTGGACGAACCGTTCGCCATCGTGCAGCGACTGCAGCGGGAGACCGGTGCGCAGGTCGCCACCGTTGCCTTCGACGACGCCGATTCCGCCGAGCACATTGTGGAGGACCTTGTTCCCGCTCCCGAGCAGGTCGGGGTTCACCCGCGAACCGTAGTACTGGAGGTTGATCCAGCTCGCGACCACCACGGGGGCGCAGAGGATGAGGGTGAGCACGCGGCTGTCCGGATCCAGGGCCTCGTCGTAGTCGTGCAGGAACACGCGTCCGTCGAGCGCCTGCCCGGCGGTCCGATCGCGGGGGGCGGCGACGAAGGCGGCATTGTTGGCCAAGGCCCATTCCGGCCGAAGTTCCGAAATGTCGGTGGCCCGGCGCGTGAAGTCGGCGACTTCCGTCCCGTCGTTCTCCGGCTCGATCGAAAGCCGGGCGGCGCGCTCGCGTCGGGTGGCACGTCCCGCGTTGGCGAGCGCATGGCGCAGGTCGTCGAGTTCGAGGTGGTGCGACTCCGGGATGTCGGACACGTCGAGGAGTGAGACTTCGTCCGTGGTGGTGTTGTGGATGCCGGCAACGAAAGAGGTGTCGGTGGGCAGGTGGATTCCCCGGGACACCAACACCGCACGGACGGCGGGGTCGTTGAGGGCGGCGGCGGCCAGGCGTGCATTCACGTCGCCGGCGTGGCCCCCGCAGGCGCCGCAATCGAGACCCGAGGCAAAGGGATTGTTCGCGCTTTGGCTGCCATGGCCGCAGATCAGCACGAGGCGCGCGAAGTTCCGGGTCAGGCTCATGTTGCGGAGCGCCCCTTCGGCCATCGTGGCGCGGTCCTCGGGGGAGGCAAAGTCCCGCAACCGCACGGTCGGCCGGGCCTGACCACAGGCCGGCGCGGGCGGGGATGTCGGGCGGTTGAGGGTTCCGATGAAGCCGAGCCCGACGGCCTCCACGAACGAAAAGCAGGACGCGGCCGAGTTCTGGATCGCTCTCCAGGCATCGGATTGCGCCCGCGCAATCCGGTTCGATTCCGACTCGGCCGGCGTGAGGGCCTCGCACGAAGTGACCGGGGGAACCAACAGCACCGGGCAACGCGACGTGACCTCCCCCGGGGCCTTCTCATGGGCAACCGGGAATCCAAAGAACCCGGCGAACCCGATGGATTGCAACCCCGGCAAGGAGCCCTCCAGATGCCGTCGGAAGATCTCAGAGCGGACGTCGATGCAGAAGACGGCCTGAACCGGCGGCCGCGCCGGAGTGGATCCCTTGGACGGGAGGACCAGGAGTCGGGCGAGCGACCGTTGATAGCCGGCCTCGTAGGCGCGTTGCCATCGGGTAAGGCCTTCGACCCAGTCGGGTTCGATGACGGAAGGTTTCAGGGATTCCCAGGCCTCGGCCAGTTGGGGATCGTTCCCCAGGGCCGCCTGCAACCCGGCGTCGAAAGCGAGTCGGATGGCGAGGAGGTCCCGCAGGGAGTCGTTCTGCTGTCCCCGCAGGGAGTCTTCGCGGAC
Source organism: uncultured Verrucomicrobiota bacterium (assembly GCA_903842505.1). GTDB lineage: Bacteria > Verrucomicrobiota > Verrucomicrobiia > Limisphaerales > UBA9464 > UBA6176. The sequence goes on from CAIMMI010000301.1 coordinate 1,500, forward strand.
CCGATACTGGAGGTAGCCTGCCCATCCCGAGATCGTCATCAGTTGACGGTGGAGGAAGTCGGCGGGGTTGGCCCGGCTCGACAACCGTTGCAGGCAGGTGTGGATGCAACCGGTGGCGTCGTCGGGCAATCCCTTGACGAACTCGCGGAATCCCGTCAGGCCGCAGGCCTCGGGATTGCGATCGAGCCGCGCGGCAGCCTTCCATCCGGCATAAAGTCCCTCGTTCGACCACGGAGACTTCCACGTGGTCTGATTCTCATCGAAGGCGACGCCGCACCACTTGGAAATCTCTTCCACGACCAACGTTCCCCAGTGCGAGCCGGCAGACCCTTCGTCAATGAAGTCGGCATAGGTCTGCACGGGTCGCGGCGCGCCCGGCCCATCCGAGGTCAACAGGTCGAGGATGCGAACCGAGGACCAGTCGGTGTCGGCGACCGAGTCGAGATCGGCCTGGGTGATCTCGCCCCGCTTCCACAGGTCGCGGTATTCGGCTGCGGAGAGCAGGGGCAGGGAACCCGTCACGCTCTGCATCCGCGCGCAGGCCTCGGGGAAGGGGCGGTCGAGCAGACCCACGAACGGATTGACCGCAACGAAGTGCTTGAGCGGCCACAGGGGTGGGATCCGCCCCAAGGCCTCGTGGATCATGGCCTCGGAGACCTTCGATGCGGGATGGATGGGTTCAGCGTTCATGGCGGGAGGGATCAAGGTCGTGAAAAGGGGGTGAATGGGAGACCGGGATTTCAGCGGGCTTCCGCCTTCGGCCAGAGCCGGGACAGGAGTCGGTTGGCATGGGTTCCGACGTAGAATCCATTGAGGGCATGGACGTAGAACGCCCGTCCGAAGGGCAGCGCCCGGAAGCGCCAGAGCAAGACCTGGAACAGGAACAGGCCGAGGAACACGACCGTCACGAAGCTCGATAGCAGCCAACCCGGGGTCAGGAGTGTGGTGATCGGGATGAAGCGGGTGGAGACAGCGTGCAGGCCGAACGCCAGGACCGCGGTTCCCAGCGCACCGGGCAGGCCGTATCGGATTGCCGCTGGCGAACCCGCTGCGGACCACAGTCGGGCGAGACCGTACGCCAGCGCGCCGGCCAGCGGCACGACCAGGAGTCCGGGTCCGGCACCGGGGTGAAGTCGCTCGACCAGGAGGCAGCCCGTTCCCACGAGGGTCATGGCACTGCCGATGCCGAAGGCGAGGCCGGTGTTCTGGATCGGGATGGCCGTCTTTGCACTCGTCCCGATGGTCGAGCCTGCGTGGAGGAAGGCGTGGGCCTTGTAGACCGAGTGCGCCACGATGTGGATCAGGGCCAGCCCGAAGGCGCCCAGCCCGCACTCCAGCATCATGAAACCCATCTGCGCGATCGTCGAGAAGGCCAGCGCCCGCTTGACCGTGGGTTGGGCCAGCATGACCACCGCCGCAAAGGCCGCCGTCACCGACCCGACCACCGCCAGCGCCCGCAGGGCTTCGGGGGCGTGGATGAGCAACGGACTGAGCCGGATGATCAGGAATCCTCCAGCATTGATGATGCCGGCGTGCATGAAGGCGGAAACCGGCGTCGGGGTCTCCATGGTGTCCGGGAGCCAGCTGTGGAACGGGAATTGCGCCGACTTCAGGCAGGCGCAGGCCGCCACGAGGACGCCCACCAGGGCCAGTCCGTGGGTCTTCCCACCAGCGGCCGCAGCGAACAACCGATCCAGCTCGAGGGTGCCGTGCTCCCGATAGAGCAACAGGATCGACGCCAGCAGGCAGATATCGCCCAGTCGACTGACGACGAACTTCTTCCGGGCCGAGAAGATCGCGCCGGCCCGAAGCGGGAAGTGCAGCAGCAAGCGGTGCAGGAAAAGACTCGTCGCCACCCAGGCGATCCCGATGAGCAGCAGGTTTGCCGACAGGACCAGCGTCAGGACCGCCGCGAGGGTGAGGCTCATCCAGGAGTGGAACTGGGCCTGGCGCGGATCCCCGGCCAGGTAACGCCGCGAGAACCGGATCACGGTCAACCCAAGGAAGGAAACCAACAGGCTCATCGTGGCCGCGATGCCATCGAGGCGAAGCGATAGCGGCTCCGCCCCCGAAGGCAGCAACCGGACAGCCACGGCACCCGACACGATCATCGCGGCGGTCAGGGCGAGGGACAGGCCCAGCGCCACCCACGCTCCGAAGGTGGCGAGGCGACAGGACCCGTCTCCCGGACGGTATCGTCCCGCAATCCCCGCCAGGACGGGGACGAGCGGTACGGCAACCAGCAGCAGACCCAGCTTCAAATCCATGGGGCTGAGGATGGATTCTGGATTGTTTTAGACGACTACACCTATTCAAACTCCGCGTTAGCTTCAACTTAACGCTCTCATGCCCTTCCTGAACTATCATCACCTTCGGTACTTCCGGCTGATCGCCCGGGAACTGAACCTCACCCGGGCCGCGAAGAAGCTGAACCTCTCCGCCCCGGCGCTGAGCCTCCAACTCAAGCAACTGGAGGAAAGCCTCGGTCACGACCTGTTCGAACGTCGACGCACCGGTCTCGTGCTGACCGAGGCCGGACGCCTGGCGCTCGACTACGCGGAAGCGATCGGCCGGGCAGGGGAGGAACTCCTCGACGTCATGCAGCATCGGCCCCGCGGCGGACGCCAGATCCTGCGGGTGGGCGCCGTGGCCACGTTGTCGCGCAATTTCCAGCTGGAGTTCCTCGTGCCGGTGTTGCACCGCGACGACGTGGAGGTGGTCATCCGCTCCGGCGGCCTACCCGAACTGCTGCTCCTGCTGCACTCGCATCAGGTGGATCTGGTGCTCTCGAACCAACCAGCCCGACGCGACGCGGAAACCCACTGGCACAGTCACCTGCTGGCGGAACAACCGGTGAGTCTGGTCGGGGTGCCGAAATGGAAGCAGCGGAAACTTCGATTCCCCGAGGACATGAAGGACATCCCCGTGATCCTGCCGAGTCAGGAGAGCAATACCCGCGCAGGATTCGACCGTATCCTGGCTTCGGCCGGTGTCCGACCCCGGATCGTCGCCGAGGTCGATGACATGGCGATGATCCGTCTCCTCGCCCGGGAAGGCGAGGCGCTGGCACTTGTGCCGCCCGTCGTGGTGCAGTCGGAGATCAAGGACGGCATCCTGATCGAGACCCACCGGATCCCGCAGGTGCGCGAGACGTTCTATGCCGTCACACCCAGCCGGCGCTTCCCGAACCCACTGGTCGCCGAACTCGTCCAGCGCATCGCCGAAAAGCCAACAACCCGGCCGGGAAAGGCGGGGCCGACGCAGAAGTCGAAAGGGGCTGAGGGAAGCAGGCTCTAGGGTCGGATGTGGAAACTGCGGACAGGCAGCGGCATCGGAATGGATTCCCCCTTGATGCTTCGCCAGAGGATCTCGTTCAGGGCGAACATCGGGGTCAGGTCATAGTCCGAAAAATCCATGAGGGCGGACTCGGCGGCACCCGGGGAGGCCGGCGTGTTCTTCGCATTCACATCGACCCCGGGAGGCAGGTGCACGAACGGCGTCGTGTCGAACTTCCCGCCAAAGGCCGGATACATGGGAGTCGCCGCCGCATCATGCTGCGTCATGGGTGGCAGGCCGAGGAGTAGTTCCATGCTCCGCAACATGGACGTCGTGGTGTAGAGGGTGTTGTCGACAATGCCACGGCGACTGTAGGGACTGATGACCAGTCCCGTGGTCCGCCGCGCGTCGACGTGATCAGCGCCATCCTGGGCGTCGTCCTCGATGATGAAGATGGCCGTTTCCGGCCAGTAGGGGCTGTGGGTGACCCGATCCACGAGTTGGCCGACCGCCCAGTCGTTGTTGGCGACCGCGGCTGCCGGGGTTGGGACACCGGCCTTGGTGCCCTGGGTGTGGTCTTCGCCAAGGCTCATCACGATGAAATTGGGGAGCCGGAGGTTGGGGTTCTTCGATGCATAGTTGGTTTCGAAACGGTTGAACTCCTCGATGAAGGCCCGGACGTTGTCCGTGTCGCGCATGCCGGCGAGCCGGAACTTGGGGCAGACATGCCCAACCAACCCGCCGACTCCCTGCGCTGCCTCCATCTGGGCACCATCACTTGTCCGCGCCGCATACTCGCCGTAGGAGCGATAGGTCAATCCCTTGCGCGCCGCGTTGTCCCAGAGATGCCCGGAGGAGGGAATCGTTGCCCGGGTCGCCGACGCGCGGCTGATGCCGCCGTAATTCGGGGGCCAGAGCTTCTCATTGAAATCGGTGGCGTAACCGGCGTTGGACCAGGAGTGGCCATCGACGCTGACCTCGGCATCGCAGTAGAGGTTGTCGAACAGGATGTACTCCTCCGCGAGTCGATGCTGGTTGGGCGTCACCTGGCGTCCGAAGAGGGTCAGCTTCGGATCGCCGTTGCCCTGGGGCAGGTCGCCGAACACCTGATCGTACGTGCGGTTCTCCTTGATGATGTAAATGACGTGGCGGATCGGGGAACCGGCGCCCACCCGGGAGGGCAGGATGGTCGGAAGCACGGCCGGTGGTTTGGCCGCCGCCAGGAGTGAGTCGTGGTATGGCGTGTTGGCCACCACCTGACGGGTGTAGCCCTGGATCTTTCGCCGAAGGTCACGGAGTGGAAGCACGGTCATGCTTCCTTTCTGAAGCGACTTCACCGATCCCAGCCCTTCCTTGCCTCCGTCGTTCTTGATGGGCGAATGCGGGCCGCGCTCATCGGAGTAGCCACCGAGTCCCTTGCTCGAGCCGATGAACAGGGACTTGCCGTCCCGGGAGATCGAAAGGGACGAGGGATACCACGCCGTCGGAATAAACCCGAGGATGTGGCTCTCCTCACGGCCACCCACATGAATCACGGCGACGTTGTGGTTGTCGGCATTGGCGACGAAAAGCATCCGGCCATCCTTGTCCAGGGCCAGAGCATTGGGCGTCGAACCCACGGGTGCCTTCGGGTGCAGCGAGGTGCGGATCGTCTCCACGGCGCGCATCTCCTGAGTGTCGACCACATAGACGGAGTTGCCGTTCCCGCAGGCCACGAACAGGCGGCCGTCCTTGGACAGCACCATGTCGTTGGGATTCTCCCCAACCCGAATGGTGTTCCGCACCTGGAGTCCGTCGGTGGTCACCACGCTGACCGATTGGCTGGACCAGTTGGAGACGAAGAGGGTCTGCCCGTCGGGCGTGAGTTCCAGGTCGCACGGGGATACTTCAACCGTGACCTCGCCCAGGACGTGGCCGTCCCGGGTGTCGAAGGCAACGACCTGACCGCGGTCGCTGCCGGTGCCACGGTTGGCAGCATAGAGGATGGGCTGGGTCGGATGATGCACCAGACCGGCCCAGTAAACCATGTTGGCGGCCAAGCCGTTTGTGAAGCGGCGGGTCGGTTCGGGGTTCAGCCTTCCGTTCCGATAGTCCAGCTCATAGACCGGTGCGACGTCCGGCTTCTTGCCTCCGTTGGCATTTCCCCCCGATACGAACAACCGGGAACCATCGGGGCTCCAGGCCAATCCGAACCACGCCGATCGCAGCGGAACCCGCTGAAGGATCTCCGTGCCGTCGGGCTTGGCCACAACGATCCCGTGCGGATTGAAGCCGCTGTGCAGTCCGATGAGTACCCGGCCGTCCGGGGATGGGGTCATCCCAAGAACGTAGTCGGGTGTGACCAGATGCCGCCCCACCGGGCTGATCCGCCAGCCGTTCGGAAGAAGCGTTCCAGAATTCGCGGGACCGGGAGTCTGGGCGACACACCGCGCCACCGCCATGAGGAGAATCAACCATCGCACCATCTCTGCAGCCTTGCCGGCCCGAAAGGCATGTGTGTGTCAGGCAGGCAACAAAGCCTCGGAATCGCATCGCGCAGGGGTACGGGCATTTCAATTCAGGTTCTTCGGTATTTGCGGCACACCCGCATCTTGCGGATCCAGCAGCCTCAGGATCCGCTCTGCTACAATCCGTAATGAGCGATACTCAACGGGGAATGACTCTGGATTCAGCGCCATCTGCGGATAATCCCTCGTTCGGGCGGACATGACGGATGCCGCATGCCGGCCTTCGCGTTCCGGCCAAGCCCAGCTTCGAGGGGTTTTGTGGAACCGGGACGAGATGTTGAAAATAGGGCACTGACCTCGTTGCTTCTCTGGAACCGGGGTTCCGGAATCTGTGTCATCTGTGAAATCTGTGGATAACCGTCCCGTTCCGCTTCCCCATCCGTATCCCTGGAAATCTGCGCCATCTGCGGATAACTCTCTCGCTTCGGATCCGTGCCCATCCGTGAGATCCGTGGTCCACCCACGGTCGTGAACCGGATTTACCAACCACGGATGGCACGGATGAACACGGATGGAACAGCGGGGGAGTGAAACCAATCCCTCCGGAATCTGCGCCATCGGCACCATCTGCGGATAAGTCACCCCCAGCACGCCGAAGAAATCTGTGCCATCTGTGAAATCTGTGGATAACCGTCCCGTTCCGCTTCCCCATCCGCATCCCTGAAAATCTGCGCCATCGGCGTCATCTGCGGATACCTCACCCCTGTGCCTGACAGAAGTACCCCAGCTCCCAAAGAATCTGTGTCATCTGTGAAATCTGTGGATAACCGAGCCGCCGCCAGTCTCCCCACCAACGACGCCAACAACGGCTCATTCGACGACCCGATAATACCGCACGTCGCGGAAGATCGCCCCTGGATCGAGGAGCTCGAGCGTCCCGTCTGCGCTCGCGGTCAGGGTTGCCACGGTTCTCCAGTTCCCGGACGACAACGTGTCGCGAACCTGAATCCGGTAGTCCTTGCCGGCCTGGCCGTGGAAGCGCAGCACCGGGATGGTGCCCGCTTCGGAAAGCAGCACGCTTCTGCCCGAGGGCGGGATGAATCGCGGATTTTCCGGTCGGACGACCACATTGGCGGTGGCCAGGCCACCCCGGTTGTCGGTGATGGTATAGCTGAAATGGTCTTCGCCAGTGAACCCGCCTGCGGGGGTATAAGTCAGCCAATCCCCTTGAAGGATGACGGTGCCACCGTTGGTCGTCCGTGGGCTGTACGACGCCAAGCTGAGTACTTCGTTCGGGTCGGGATCGGTGTCATTGCGCAGTAAGCGTTCGGTGACGGACACCATGACCCGCTCGGTAAACCGCGTCACCGAGTCGTCCCTCGGTACCGGAGAATGGTTGCCCGGTGAGGATGCGGGCACGAGCAGGTAAGGCCGGAGCCCCACTCCCCCGATTCTCCCGGTACCGGCGACGATACCCGATCCCTGGATGGCACTGACATGGACGAAACTCTGGAACGGAGCGATCCCGCCCAACACCAACTCATCCAGGACAAACCCGCGATGATTCCGGTAATCCGTCCCGGCGGCACTCTGCGGGTTCAGCCCATCGTCACGAATCACCATGGGCCGCGAGAGGATGCCCGGTCCGGGGGAGAAGTCATACGCGACAATTTCCCCAGCGTTGTTGATCTTGAGCTCACCATTCCAGTGTTCGGAGCGGGTTTTCAGGTCGATCAACTGATTCCGTGCGACGACGAAGGCATGGGCGTCACCGTCGAATCTCGACTGCTTGCGCCAACCGACCACGTCGCCCCGATCGTTCACCCCGGTAGCCCGCGAGTAGCCGTAATGAACGGGACCGTCGAAGCTGTGGCGCTGGTGCAGGTCGGTCACCCCCAGTTCCCCCGACGGGAGTTCGGGCTCATTGTGGGGATCAAAAATCCAAGCGTGGGCGAAATAGCCGAAAGTGGCGCCATCCGAGTACCCGGCAATGTGGCCGAGAGAATTGATCCCAAGAGCCACGGTCCAACCCTGATACTCGCCTCCATTCCACTCTCGATCCTGGAGGCCCTGCCAGTGGCCATCCTGCCATCGCAAGGCATAATGCGCCGCCACGGTCTGGAAGTTGGCGTTCACCAGGATCTGGCCTCGGTCATTGACCGCCAGCGCCTCGAAATGGGTATCGGCAAAGCCGGGGGGGACGCCCAGATCTTCAGGAGCGGCGCTGGGGAGCGGCGGCCTTTCCAGAGGCACCCCATTTCCGCTGATGGATCGCCAGCGGACAGCGCGCGCCTTACCGGTGGGCCCAACGGCACGGCCGACGACATCACCATCGGCGTTGATGCCATTGGCCTGTCCGAAGTCACTGTAGGTCGTCCCGTCGAGGGCCGTGGCCCCATAGCGATTGAACTTATAGGCACGCGGCGTTCCGGGGCCTCCATAGCCCACCTGTCCGACTACCGTGCCCGAATCGTTCAGGCCCCAGGCCCACGCGTCCAGACCCGCGGGGATGCCATTGGTCAACGGATAAAGGTGATAGAAGCGCGAGCCGACGATGAGTTTGGCGGTGGTGCTGGCGGACGCGTTGCCGGCCACATCCATTGCCACCACGCGCCAAGTGCCGGAATGCTCGTAGGCCACACTGGCGATGTCGAAAGCGCCGGAGGTTCCGCTCTGGAGCACGTTGGTCGTGGCAAAACCGTTGGTCGAGTACTGCCATGAATAGGTGAGCGGGCGCGGACTGGTGGCCGCCACCTCGATATGAACGGATTCTCGGGGATACACCCAGCGGGCCAACAGCGGTTGGGTAAAGATGGGGGGAGCCGCTTTCACCGTGAGTTGCGCCACGCGACTGGTGGTGGAGCCGAAGGTATTCGCAATCACCACGTAGTAGCTGCCCGCATCGCTGAGTTGCGCCGACGCAAACAGCAGGGCTTCGCTGACCTGACCCGCCAGCGGGGCACCGTGGTACCACTGATAGGTCATCGGCTCAGGGCTGACGGCGCTCAAGCCAAGGCCGATCGGCCGCCCCTCGGTCACCTCCACGTCCGGCGGACCGTAGGTGATGAGCGGTTTCTGGACGGGGGTGATGCGGACGTTGTCCACCCAACTGGCATCCGTGCCCGCGGACCCGGCCGCATCCTTCTCATAAGCCCAGCGGAGGTCGTGGACACCCGCCCCAACCACCGTCACCACTTCGCGAAACCGGGGGAAGCCCGTGGGGCCGGTGATCTCGGCCTCCTTCATCCCATCCACATAGAACCGCAGGGTGTCCCCGGGCTGCGAATCCACCGCCCAGTCGAAACGGATTTCGGCGAGTCCAAGGACGGAGGTTTCCAGCGTCGCCGTGCCGTCGTTCGGAGTGACTGGGGATCGGGCGCCCGATCCGCCCGTAAAGATGCTCGTATTGTCCTCGGTCCAGCCCGGCCCCAGCCACGCCACCGAATGGTTGTCCAGCGCCCTCGCCAGATTCGCGGTGCCCGGGGACCAGTTGACCCGATCCAGCCAGGCGGTGGCGGGTGAACCGAATTGGCCTCCGGATGACAGATCCCAGCGAAGCGCGTGGAATCCAGTCGGGATCAGGAAACGCCTCGTTTCAAAGCGGATCGGCCCGGTGCTGCCAAAAACCGTGACGTTCGGAAGGGCCATGCCATCGAGTGACAGGATGATCCTCGCATCGGAGTCGCCGGCGAGAAACCACTGAAACTCCAACACTGCCGGACCGTTGATCGTCATCGCGACATGGCTGCTGCCGAACGCCTGCAGGGCCGGGCTCTGTGCGGCATCGGCCCCATCACTGGTCGTGGCCTTCTGATAAAACCAGCCCTCGGATGGATCGCCGGAAACCGAACCGGCGCTGCCGGTGGACCACACGAGGTTCGGGGCGTCGAGTGCTTCGCCCAGTGACTGGGTCGCCACCTGGTCCAGCCAAGCCCGGGGCAACAGTCCATCGGTGGTGTTGCCACCGGTCATCCGCCAGCGAAGCGTGTGAGTGCCGGCAGGCACGCTCAAGACGATCTCCGTCCATTCGGGGCCATCGGCCCCGGTGCGCGCAACCGAGCGGATGACGGTGTTGAATTCGTCGAGTACGTCCACCCGGAGTTCGTCGTCAGCGGCCCCGTCCAGCTTCCACCAGAAGTCCATCGCTGCCGGACCCAGCACCACGGTCTGCAAATCCAAGGAGCATAACCGGTCACTGCTCAAGGGAGCGGTCGCGGCTGCGTCCGCACCGTCGTGGGACAGCAAGACCTGCCCAATCCACCCGAACTCGTCGGGGCAAGTGGTCGCCGTGGACCACGACAGGAGCGGCGCTTCGAGGGCTTCTCTCACCGGCACTCCACCGTCGACTGAGATCGTCACCGCATCGCTCCACACCTCGCCGTTGGCATTCGAAAAGCGGACGCGATAGATGCCGGTATCTCCGGGCACGAGCCCGGAAATGCTAAGAGCCTGCCCCGTGGCCCAAGGGAGCACCTGATCATCCTTGAACCATTGGTATTGGATCGGGAACGCACCCTCCGCGGTCACGAAAGAGTACAGCCAAGCACCCACCGGCAGGGATGCCGAGCTGGGCTGGGTCGTGACAACAGGGGGTGCCAGACTCAGGGACAGGGTGCGTTGCTGGCTCTCCCCGGGGCCGACGGCATTGCGGACGACACAGGTGTACGCACCCTCTTCCGCGGCGGTGAAGCGGGCGAAGGCCAGTGAAGCCCGGGTCTCACCCGGCAGATCCATTCCATCCTTCCGCCACTGGTAAGACGTGAACGGCTCCGTGCCGATGGCGGTCACCCGGAGCGACAATGCCGCCCCCGGCGAGAGCGGCATCGGGTTCAGCCCCGAGTTGAAGCTGTCGGACACATAGAAGCCGTGGGGGGGCGTCGAAGTCACCGACAGGGTGAAAACGTCGCTGACGACGAAGCCGAGCGCATTGGTGATGATCAACCGCCAATCGCCCGCCTCCTGGGGTCGGGCCTGGAAATTCACCCCGAAGCGGCTGTCGTTCACGTCGGCGAAAACGAACCGATTGGTGCCGGCATGTTGCCAGGCACCACTGAACGGTTTCTTGCCGGTGACAACAGCCCACCATTCCTGGGGATCGGCGTCGCCTGCAACGGCACTGGGTGGGACTCCCACCACCACGGGTGCCTGCCCGCTATAGTCGGCAACCGACACCTGATCGACCCACACCGCATCGCCCTGCGCGCCGTTGGGGGCGAAGTTCCCGAAGCCGAAGGAAAGCGTGGCCACTCCCACCGGCACATCCAAGGCGTAGATCCGCCAGTCGGTGTTCTGCACGTAGAGGCTGCTGGCCTGTGCCGCGGCCTTCAGGTAGCTGCCACCCGGCGTCAAGGCCTTGGCCCAGAACACCACCGTTCCCGGACCGGTAAGGGTGGTCTTGAGCTCGGCCTCCCAACCGTACCGGGATGCGCCGCTACGCATTGCGTCCACGCCGTCGTGGGGGGTAACCGTGTCCACGGTCCACGGACCGACGCCTCCCGGAGGCGAGTTGATCCAGGAAAGACCCGGGGTCTCCAAGGCATCGCTGACGGCGTCGCCGCGAGCCGAGGACGAGGTGACCAGACCCATGAGCCCGATCAAGGCCGCCCATCCGGGGAAGACCCGTCGTACACACCAGGAAAGAAATGGGACGACTGGAGACACGGAAGGGACTTTCATAGGAGACCACCTTTTCCCCCCATCGATTGAAGCTGCGTTGCCTATCTGTCGGGGGCTTGTCCGTCACCCTAGGGCCACGGCGATGGGTTCCTACCGCGGATCGCAACGATCCATTGCTGGATCCGACTCGTATCTTGGCGTCGCGACGAAGCAGGCTCCCCGCGAGGTACCGTTCGGCAAGGGATGGGAAGGGTCCCCTCGGAGGCGCGGAGAGCGGGCAGGGGAATAAGGAGCATTCCCGCAGAGGCGCCGAGAAGCAGGGGCAGGGTGAGGACTGGAGCGAATGACCCTGATGTCGTCCCTGAAGCCCGCTGGATTCCAGGCAGGCATTCCTCGTCGGGAAGCCGGCTTGGCATGGGTAAGCCCGGCGGAGGAACCCGCAGGAGATATCGGCCTCGAATCTGGAACCGGGGTCCGGAATCTGTGCCATCTGTGAAATCTGTGGATAACCGTCCCGTTCCGCTTCCCCATCCGCATCCCTGAAAATCTGCGCCATCTGCGCCATCTGCGGATAACTCACTC
>CAIMMI010000302.1 GCA_903842505.1 uncultured Verrucomicrobiota bacterium
CCGCGACAACGAGCGCGCCACCTCACCAAACGGCACCGAATGGATGTCAATCAACTGAACCATCCGTTCCGGAGCCTTGGTCAACCGAAACGCTTCCACCTCGGCCAGCGTCGCATTCGTCCCCACGCCCTGGATCTCGATCTTCAGCAGTCGACTCGGTCCAGCAACCGGATTGCCGGACTGGAGCATCTGCTGCAAACCCGCTCCAGCGACGGTAGGGTCCCGCAAGGCATTGCTGGCCGGATTGACCCGCGCGTCCGCGGTGTTCTGGGCAACCGCCGCGCCACCCGCCAGGGCGAGCACCAAAGCTACTTTCACAAGATGGGAACCGGACGACATAAGGGATTCGGGAGAAATCATTTTTGGGAGCCCGCTGCAGCGTAAATGGTCAGAAAGAAGGTGATGTAGACGAACCCAACCACGCCTCCGACAAAGACGATGATCGCCGGTTCCACGATGGCGGAAAGCTGGCGGATGAGTACGGCCAGCTGGTTCTCGAAAAAACGAGCCACCTCATCCAGGACCTCGTCGAGACGTCCGGACGATTCACCCACCGCAATCATGCGCCCAAGCATCGGCATGAACCCGCCCGGCTCCGTGAGAGCTTCCGCCAGTGACCCACCGGAAAACACCCGCTGGCGGGTCTTCGCCACAATGCCCGCCAAATGACGGTTGGTTCCCAGCGATTCCATCGTCCGAAGCGCATCGAGTACCGTCACGCCCGATCGCAACAGGATTCCCAGCGCCCGTGCAAACAGCGCGGTCCCGGCGACCCGCATGACCCGTCCGATCAACGGCACCCTCAGTACCAAGCGATCCAGGGTTCCTCGAAGCCCGGGCGTCTGGGAGGCAAAGAGGATTCCCAGCACGAAGATCCCCAGCACCACCAGCAGGCCGGTGCCGTTTGTCCGGAACCAGGCGGAGATGTCCATGAGCATGACCGTGGTCGGCGGCAGCTTCCGACCGAGGGCCTTGATGAAGATCTCCAGCTTCGGGATCACGTTCAGCACCATGAACAGGGACACGCCGATCGCTGCCAGCAGGACAATGAACGGGTAGGTCAACGCCGTCATGACCTGCTGGATCAACTGCCTTCGCCGCTCCATCGCTTCCGAGGCCCTCACGATCACCACGTCCAGGTTACCCGTCTGCTCACCGACCTTCACCAACTGGACCGTGAGGTTGTTGAAAACCGCATGCTCAGCCAAAGCGTCCGCAAAGGAACTGCCTTCCTCGATCCGCACCATCACCCGGCGCAGGATCCGTTGGAGCTTCAACCGTTCACTGTGCTCGGCCGCGGTGTGCAGGGCGTTCAGCAAGGTCAACCCGGACCGGAGCATCACCGCCAACTGCTGCAACGTCATCTCCACATCGACCGAGCGCACCGGCAACCAACCCCGCGGATTCAGGGTATCCATGATCCCGACCCGCGTCTCGGCAGCCACCTGGATGTCCAGGACCAACCATCCGCGGGCCCGAAGCTCCGCGGCCAGAACCACGGCGGACGCAGCGGACTGCGCCCCACGCTGGGTGCGTCCTGACGTGTCACGGGCAGTAAAATTGAAGGAAGGCATAGTCGTCCAGAAACCGGTCCATCACCAAGCCGCCACCGCATTGCGAACTTCTTCGAAGGTCGTCACACCACCCCCAAGTTTGTGCAGCGCATCGTCCAGCAGGAGC
>CAIMMI010000303.1 GCA_903842505.1 uncultured Verrucomicrobiota bacterium
AATCGAAGCTCGACTCGCTGCCGACGCTTCAACGGGGCCGCGCTCGGGAGAGCGCGGAGATTCGCGTTTGTTCGCCTCCCGCGCAATCCGGGTGATGTGCTTCAACGGGGCCGCGCTCGGGAGAGCGCGGAGATAGCAACGACTGATTAATCCACCCCCCAAACCCATGAATGCTTCAACGGGGCCGCGCTCGGGAGAGCGCGGAGATAGCCAACCCCGCAAGACTCGGCTGCTCAACGGGATTTCGTCAATCTTGCGAGTGGCAGGGCGGAATGGGTGATCCTTCGGCCGGTTGGCCTTGGGCGTTGGATCACGGGCTGCTTGACCGCAGGGGTTTACAACTTGCGAGCGGGTCGCGGGATGTCCGTGGCATCCTGCCGCTCGCGTCGGTTTCAATGTCAACGAACAGGACCTGGCCTGGGCCGAGGTCAAAATACGTAGCACGGAGCATCCATGGTCACATACGGGATGCCAATCGCCGAAATGACGCGTTCACCCCTCCCTTCGGATGGGCCGAGTCGGACAAACATCACCTGATCTTCGGTGTGTACGATCAGATCCCTCAATTCAGCCTCGAAACGTGCCTTCTCGATCTCGCTGAGGTCGCATTCGAACACCGAGAACTGGAGATGGTCGCCGTAGTTTTTGCAGGCCTTGAAGACCTTCCGGAGGCGTTTGTCGTTCGCGATGTCGTAACAGACGAGGTAGGTCGTTCGCATGGGAAGACGGGGGGTGAATGGCGAGGGGAGCTCACCGGGTGGTCAGGGGTATGTACTCGGGAATTTCTCCGGTCAGGACCCGGGCCAGGATCCGGGCCTGAAGCTCCAGGGCTCGGCGATAGGAAACCTTGTAGTCGAACAGGGGATGGGTCAGGAGGCTCGACATCCGCTGCTCGTAAGCCATGAAGAATTTCTTCCGACCGGCTGGGGTGAGGTTCACGGCGTCGCCCGCGCTCACGAAATCATCGAGTTGGACCATGCGGTTGTTGATGGCACTCAGGACGGCGCTCTCCGCGACGAGGGGGCGGAACTCCTCCATGAGGTCGAGCGCCATGGCCGGGCGTCCAAACCTCGGTTGGTGGTAGAACCCGACATAGGGATCGAATCCTACCGTCGCTGCGGCAATCGTGCAGTCCTTGGCCAGCATGCTGTACGCAAGGGAGAGCATGGCATTGACGGGATCGGTGGGAGGGCGTCGATGCCGTGCGGTGAAGTCGAATGTGAATGGCTTCCGTCCCGGTGATGGCGGAGTTGCCTCCAGACCGGGGATGTCGTCGTCGGTAGGATCTGGAAGCTTGAGCATGCCAGAGAATTGCTCGAAGTAGGCGGCCGCTGCCGAGCCTTCGATACCCAGGAGTTGCTCCAGCGAGGAGGCATCCAAGGCATCCTGGGAGGCGTGCTTCAGTCGGATCAGGGTGGTCGCCGGAGCCTCGACGTGATTCCGCATGAGCAGGGTCCGGTGATTCCGGATCTTGCCGTTGACGAAGGCACGGGCAATTCGGAGGGCGAAAGCGGTGTCCCGGGTGAGTCGGAACTGTTCGATCCGGAGGAAGACATTCTTCAGGCCATGGCCGTGGGTGATTCCGTAGAACCAGCCACCCCCGGAGAAATAGGTCACCGGGATCTCCGCGTCGCACAGGTCCTGGATGGCCTGGGTGGTGATCTGGATGTTGCCGAACAGGGCGACGTGGGACACGTCGTTCATCCGGACCTCATCGAGGAGTGTATCCTTGTCCTTGATGGTCAGAACCTCGTCCTTGCGTCCGACGCGCAGGCCAGGGGTGTTGAGGTAAAGTGCCCGTTTGTCATCGCGGGCAGCGATGAGTCGACGGGGAACGGCGGGATCGGTCTCGGGTTCGCCGGTGGTCGTGCCGGCCTTGGCGGATGGGGCGGGCGTCGTCGATGGATTCGGGTTGGCCGAATCCTCCTCCGCGGGATTCAGGCGTGCGAGCAACCGGGTCTCGTCCGGAAGACAGATGGGAGCGAGGGAACACCGCTTGCACTTGGGCGAGTTGACCAGAGGGGCGGGAATCGGGCCGGTCATGGTTTCCCGGGCGCGCAGGATCTGGGCGCGCACCCAGGCCTCCCGCTCTGCCGTGAGTTCGAATCGCACGCGTTGCTTCGTGGCTCGGTAATAGATGACACCCTCCTTGCAGGTGTACCCGTTCTCCCGGAGGAGCAGGATCTGGAGACCCAACTGCATCTGGTCGGTCGGCCACAGTTCGTTGGCGTTCCGCCCCTCGCGCGGACTGCCGACCTTGTAATCGACGGGGATCACGACCTTGGCCGAGAACAGATCTCCCTGGCTTCCGCCGTCCACCGAGCCCCAACCCTCGACGAGGTCCAGCTTGGCGACAACGCCAAGCTTTTCGGATCCGAGGGATACGCTCCGGGAATGGATCTGCTCAGGTGGAGTCGGGGGTGAGTCCGAACGTTCAGAGCGGGTGCCAGACTTTGAGGAAGCCGCCGTCTCGCCATCGCTTGACGCGGGAGCAGAAGCCGGTCCGGCAGCCGGCGCGAGGCTGCCGGATCCCGAATCGACGCGCTTGTGGATGGTGCTCCCCCTTACCGTGTCTGCGCTATCTAGAAACAGGCCTTCGACATGTTCGTAGTAAAACAACCGGGGGCAATAGACGAACTCGTTGAGCATCCGTGCGGGGATGGGTGGGCTCGGCGGCGTGGGA
>CAIMMI010000304.1 GCA_903842505.1 uncultured Verrucomicrobiota bacterium
CGTCTCGTGACCATCGAGGATCATCAGTTGATCTGCGGCATGGGCGCGCAGGTGTCGCACGCGCTTTCCACTGCCGGCATTGCCCACCGGGCTGTGTCGCTCGCCATCCACGGCGAGTTCGGCCAGTCGGCCTACCTGGCCGAGGAATTGTATGTCCGCCACGGCCTCACCGGGCCGAAGATGGCCGAGGCGGCGCTGAAGCTGATCAACGGCTGATGCTGCCGGCCTGAATCCGTCCGCACGGCGGACGAACGGTAGTGACGGGAGGTTGATGCGCGGATCGCCCGGGGCTGTCTCCCCGGGCGAGGGCCGCGCACCGGCGTTCCGGCAGGAATTGTCCTCATGAATTCGAGCATGATCCTCTGGGTTTACATCGCGATGCTCCTCGCGGGCGGGATGGTGGGCTTCATCAAGGCGGGGTCGAAGGTGTCGATCATTGCGTCTTCGATCCTGGCGGTGCCGCTCGTGGCGGTGAATCTGGGCTACCTCCCCATCCAGGTGGCGTGGGCGGTCATCGGCGTGGTTGGCGTGATCTTCGCCTTCCGGTTGGTGAAGTCGCGGAAGCCGATGCCGGCCATCCCGATGATCATCGCTTCTGCCGCGGTTCTCACGCTGCTGATCGTCCGGGGTCGCTGATCCTTCATGGACCCGCGCCAACTTCCCGTCTGGGCGCTTCACCAGCCGATCCTGGATGCCCTTCGTCAGCGAGGACGGTTGGTGCTGGTGGCGGCCACCGGTTCTGGCAAGACCACCCAGGTTCCCCAGATGCTCCTCGACGGCGGCCTCGCTCGAGGCAAGCGAATCGTCGTGCTGCAACCGCGTCGGGTCGCCGCCCGCACGGTGGCTTCCCGCGTCGCGTGGGAACGCGGCGGCAAGCTGGGGGGGGAAGTGGGTTATCAGGTCCGTTTCGAGGACCACATCGCGCGGGATACCAAGCTGTGCTTCGTGACGGAAGGGATCCTGCTGCGATGGTTGCAGGATGACCGGACCCTTTCGGAGGTCGGGATCGTGGTGTTCGACGAGTTTCACGAGCGGAACCTGCTCAGCGATGTGGCGTTGGCGCTGGTGAAGGAGTTGGGGCGGACGACGCGCCCGGATCTGGGGATCGTGGTGATGTCGGCGACCCTGGAGGCGGAGCCCGTGGCGAGGTACCTCGCCGCGGAGAACCGGGGGGGGCGAAAAGCTGGGCCGGGGAGTTCGGGGGTGGGGGAAGGAACAGGAGATGCCAGCCTCCTGACGTCGGCTGCTACGGAGACGGCGGTGCCGGTGTTGGTCTCGGAGGGACGCACGTTTCCGGTGGAGATCCGGTGGGCGGACTACAATGACCAGCGGCCGGAGTGGGAGCAGGCGGTCTCGGCGGTGGAGAAGATCGTCTCGAACGGGTGGGAAGGGGACATCCTGGTGTTCATGCCGGGGATGGGCGAAATCCAGACCACGATCCGGGAGTTGGGGGCAGCGCGCCTGGGCGAGAAGGTGAACCTTTTGGCGCTGCACGGTGACCTGCCGCCGGAGGAGCAGGATCGGGCCTTCCAGTCGAGTGATCGACGAAAGATCGTGGTCAGCACCAACGTCGCGGAGACCAGCGTGACGATCGATGGCGTCCGTCATGTGGTGGATGCGGGGTTGGCTCGGGTGGCTCGGTATGATGCGGAGCGGGGGATCCAGACGTTGTTGGTGGAGGAGATCAGCCGGGCATCGGCGGACCAACGTGCGGGCCGGGCCGGACGCACGGCGCCGGGCACCTGCTGGAGGTTGTGGACAGAGAGCGGTCACCTGAACCGGCCTGCCCGGAACACGCCCGAGATCCAGCGGGCGGACCTCGCGGAGGTGGTCCTGCTTCTGCATTCGCTGGGGGTTCAGCGTGCGGCTGAGTTCGACTGGTTGGATCAACCGGACCACGACGCCGTGGAGCGGGCGGAGCGATTGCTGGTGACGCTCGGCGCGTTGGCGACAGGCGATCAGGGGCACGGGGAACTGACGGAAATCGGGCAGCGGATGCTTCGGATGCCGATGCATCCCCGGTTCGGACGGATGCTGGTGGAGGCGGGGCGGCGCGGTTGCGTGCCGGCGGCGGCGATGTGCGCGGCGTTGGTCAGTGGTCGGGACCTGATGGTGCGGATCGGCCGGGATGAAGGGCACCTGAAGGAGCGTCGCGAGGTGTTCGAGGGAGACGGCGGGAGCGATTTCCACACGTTGCTCCGGGCACATCAATTTGCCCGGAACAATGGGTTCTCGGTGGATGCGTGCCGTCGCCACGCGATCCATGGACAGACGGCGCGGCAGGTCGAGGACACCTACCGGCAGATCCTGCAGTTGGCGCGTCGCGAGGGGTTGGTTTCCGGGAATGACGAGGGAAGCGGGGAGACGAAGCCGGAGTTGCTGGAGCGTTGTCTGGTGGCTGGATTTCTCGACCAGCTTTGCCTGAGGAAGAACCTGGGGACGCTCGACTGCGAGATGACGGAGGGCCGGACGGGGACCCTGGTCCGCGAGAGTGTCGTGCAGGATGCGAAGATGTTCGTCGCGGCCTCGGTGCGGGAGGTGAGTGGCCGTGGAGGAAAGCTGACGCTCCTGTCGCAGTGCACGGCGGTGAAGCCGGAGTGGCTCCGCGAGATGTTTCCCCAGCACTTCAGTTCGCGTCTGGAGCACCTCTACGATCGGACCCACAAGCGGGTCGCGGCGGTGGATGTCATCCGCTTTCTGGACCTGATCGTGGATCACCAGCATCGGCGCGAGGTGGATCCGGTCGCGTCCGGGCAGTGCCTTGCGGACGCTGTGGCGCGGGGTTGGCTGGAGTTGCCGAACCTGGATCACGCAGTCCAGCAGTGGATCGGGCGCGTGGAGTGCCTGCGGGTGGCGGTGCCGGAGTTGGAGTTGCCTGCGATGAACACGGAGGGGAAACAACGTGCCTTGGAGGCTGCCTTCCGTGCGTTGACCCTCGGTCGCGAGGCTCAAGCGGCGAACCTGTTGCCAGCGTTCCGTGCCGTGCTTTCCAAGGACCTCCAGGGTTTCGTGGATGAGTTGGCACCTCTCCAGGTCACGGCCCTGGAGGGTAAGGCGTGGAAGTTGGCCTATGCGGTGGATCGGGATGAACCTTCGGCGGCACCGGTCCCAGAGGTGCAGGTGAAGCTGCTCGACCTGCTGCCCCTCAAGGAGCATCCGCGGATTGCCGAGGGCCGGGTGCCCATCCGGATCTGGATCCAGGATCCGACCGGGAAGCGGTTGGCGTCGACGCGCGACTGGCCTGCGTGGCGAGCCACGGAGTATCCCAGGATCCGGGCGACGCTGAAGTCGAAGCACCCGGGTTTTCTGTGGCCTTAGGCGGAGAAGTCGGCGGCGCGGAGATGGTGCCCGGTGTGGCTGGCTGGATGGGAGGCGACTGTCTCCGGGGTTCCTGTCACGACGATCTGTCCTCCTTGATCCCCGGCGTCGGGGCCGAGATCGATCACCCAGTCGACCTGGCGGATGACGTCGAGATTGTGTTCGACCACGACGACCGAGTGACCTTGGTCGACCATGCGTTGGAAGACGAGGAGGAGGACTCGGATGTCCTCGAAGTGGAGCCCGGTGGTGGGTTCATCGAAGAGGAACAGGGTGGGCTTGCCGGCCGGGCTGGATTTCGTGCCGGTGGTGCCCCAGGTGGCGAGGTGGGACACGAGCTTCAGGCGCTGGCTTTCACCGCCACTGAGCGTGTTGATGGGTTGGCCGCAGCGGAGGTACCCGAGTCCGACGTCAATGAGCCATTGGAGGCTTTCAGCGGCGCGTCGGGCGGGTTTGGACTTCGGGAACGCGCGGAGGAAGGTGACCGCTTCGTCGATGGGAGCCTCCAGCAGATCGCCGATGGACCAAGTCCGTTGGTCAGGTCCGGCCAGCTTCACATCGAGGATATGCTGGCGGTAGCGGCGTCCATTGCAGACCGGGCAGCGGATGAAGACGTCGGACAGGAACTGCATCTCGATCTTCTCGAATCCGGCGCCCCGGCAGCGTTCGCACTGGCCGGTGGCCGAGTTGAAGCTGAAGGCGCTCGAATTCAGGCCGCGCTCGCGGGCCTCGGGCGAGGCGGCAAAGACCTCGCGGATGTCCTCAAAGGCCCCGATATAGACGGCAGGATTGGAGCGGGGCGTACGGCCCAGGGAGGATTGGTCGACGAGCACGACGGCTCCGATGTGTTCGATGCCGGAGATTTCGGCGGAGGCCGGGGCGGCTTCCGTGGAGGCACCCTCGGCCGCATCGGACGAGTCCTCGGATCCGGATTCCGACGCGGCCTCGCCGGACGAGGCGAACTTCGACTCGAGCAGGGGCAGGAGCACCTCGCGGATCAAGGTTGTCTTGCCGGAGCCGCTGACGCCGGTGATGGCGACGAGTCGTTGGAGTGGGATGCGGACCTCGACGTCGGAGAGGTTGTTCCGGGTGACGTGGCTGAGGGTGAGTCTCGGGGTGGAGTCCGTGCCGAGATCAATGGGGCGCCGGGGTGGGACCGGGATGGTCCTGCGGCCCGTGAGGTAATCCGCGGTCAGGGAACCCTTGGCGAGTTGAAGGGCGGACGGTGAACCCTGGAAGACGACATGACCGCCGGTTTCGCCGTGGCCGGGACCCAGGTCAATGATGTGGTCGGCGGCGCGCATCACGGCCGATTCGTGTTCGACGACGATGACGGTGTTCCCGAGATCCCGCAGGCGGTGGAGGATGCGGATGAGCCGTCCGGTGTCCCGCGGATGAAGCCCGACGGAGGGTTCGTCGAGCACGTAGAGCGTGTTGACGAGGCGGGAACCGAGGCAGGTGGTGAGGTTCACCCGTTCGGTTTCGCCACCGGAGAGCGTGCGGGTCGGACGGTCGAGGGTGAGGTATCCGAGTCCGACATCGACGAGGAATCCGAGGCGGGACTTGAGCTCGGAGAGGACGATGCCCAACGCAGAATGGCGCTGGGGTTGGTGGTGGGCGACGAGGGCGTCGACCAGTTGGGTGGCATCCGCGAGGGAGAGGCCATAGAACTCAGCGAGGGCGATGTTGGGGGCGAGGATGGAGGCCGGCGCGCCGGGAGGAACAGAGAGCCGGTGAAGCAGGGATTCCGGGTTGAACCGCCGCCCCCGGCAGTCCGGGCAGGTCCGGTAGCTGCGATAGCGGCTGAGCAGGACCCGGACGTGCATCTTGTACGACTTGCTCTCCAGCCAGCGGAAGTAGCCCTTCACGCCGTACCAGAGCTGCGGCCATGAACGCTCGGGGTCAGCCGAATCATAACCGTCCTCGCCCTCGACGACCCAGCGCTGGTGTTCCGGGGAAAGCTCCCGGAATGGCACCTGGGTTGGGACCTTGCATCGCTTCGCAGCCTTGAGCAGGTCGGCCTGACACTCGGCGCTGACGCCCGTCTGCCAGGGCCGGACAAACCCTTCAGCGAGGGATTTCGAGCGGTCCGGCATGGCCAGGTCGGAATCGATTCCGATGATCCTGCCGAACCCCTTGCAGGCGGGGCAGGCACCGACTGGGTTGTTGAAGCTGAACAGGGAAGCGGAAGGCTCGCGGTACTCGATATCGCAGGGTGCGCAGTGAAGCCCGGAGCTGAAGGCGCGGAAGACCGAGCCATCCAGGCGGCGGATGGCGAGGCGGCCACGACCAAAGTGGTAGGCCTGCTCGCAGGCCTCAACGAAGCGGGCCCGGTTCTCCGGAGTCGTGCGGAGTCGGTCCACAACAACGGTGAGGGCCGCAGGTGAGGGGGCCGGGTCAGGGTCCTGCCGGGAGATGGGGGGAGCCGATGGAAGCAAATCCTCCAGTCGCACGACCCCACGGTGGGTGAGCACGCGGAGGAACCCCTGCTTGCGCAGGAGGTCCAGTTGTTCTCCGAGTTCCAGCTTGCCGCTAAGGGGTAGGTCAAACGTGATGAGGCATTCGGCGAGCCGGAGAGGAGCGCTATAAGTGGTGGCAGCGTCGGCGAACGTATCCGGGATCGCTTCGGCTGCCTTTCGGGTCCGGCCGGTGGCAGTGGCGATCCCGGCATCCGCCTTCTGAGCCGCGGTCTCCGACCAGACCGTCTGGGGCGGTTCGGGGCGGACGACCTGTCCACACTGACGGCAGTGGAGTTTCGAGAGGTGCGCCCACAGGACCTTCATGTGGTCGCAGACCTCGGTCATCGTGCCAACGGTAGAGCGGGTGGTTCGAACGGCGTTGCGCTGCTCGATGGCGATGGCGGGCGGGATGTTCTCGATGCGGTCGACGGCCGGCTTGTCCATCCGATCGAAGAACTGGCGTGCGTAAGGGGAGAAGGTCTCGATGTAGCGGCGCTGTCCTTCGGCGTAGAGGGTGTCGAAGGCGAGGGAACTCTTGCCGGAGCCGCTGAGACCGGTGACGACGACGAGTTGCCGGGTGGGTATATCGAGGTCGAAGTTCTTCAGGTTGTTCTGGCGGACCCCTCTGAGGCGGATGCAGCCGGCGGCGGGGGCGGGATCTGCCTTGCGGGCTCTGGACTTCGACATGCGACCCAGACCCTAGAGTCGAACCGTCGGACGGCAAAGGGTGGAGAACGCTTGTCGGGATGACCACCATTGCCTGCCCGGTTGGCGAGCGTAGGGTGTTGTCATGTTTCGAAAGCGATCGAGCCGTTGGGGTTTGGGAGTGGTGTTGGGCGGGTTGGTGTCATTTTGTCCGGTTCAGGCGGAGGGATTGCCGTCGCGGTTGAAGGTGGAGTTACCGAAGTTGGAGGCTGGCAAGGTCAAGCTGGCGTGGAGCGTGCCCGGTGACGGATGGAGTTTCCGGGTCGAGGAGTCTGCAGCCCTGGGCGGAACCTGGGCGACGGTACCGGGAGGAGAGGTCGGCACGGTGCGAAACTGGTTGGATAGCCGATCGGCGGACGGGGACGGGCGGGTGTTCCGGGTGTTGGCGACGGCACCACAAGTGCCGAGGGGTCGGTTGATCTCCGCGGAGAAGACAGCGGGATACACAACAGGGCAGTTGGCCTTTTTGTTCGCCTTTGGTGGCGTGCCGTTGACGCCCAAATACAACGTGGATGTGTACAAACTCGTGTATGAGACGGTGGATCCGTGGGGCTTGTCGACCCGGGCTTCGGCGGCCGTGGCGGTGCCGCGTCAGTCGGGGAAGACCTGGCCCCTGCTGTCGTACCAGCATGGCACGATCACAACGGAGGCGGAGGCGCCTTCTGCCGGCGCCAGTCAGGAAGGATTGCTCGGGGTGGTACTGGCTTCGAGCGGGTACGCATCGGTCCTGCCCGACTACCTGGGCTTTGGAGAATCGCCGGGCCTGCATCCGTACCATCATGCGGCCTCGACGGCGACCTGTGTCGTGGACGCCATGCGGGCGGCGCGGACATGGTGCGGACCGAATTCCGTGCCGCTCAACGGCCAGGTCTTCCTGGCGGGTTACTCCCAGGGCGGGCACGCGACGATGGCGGTGCTCCGGGAGTTGGAGTCCCGTCACGCCGGCGAGTTCTCCGTGACGGCGTGCGCGGCCATGGCGGGAGCCTACGACCTTTCCGGGGTGACGCTCAACGACGCCCTGTCGGATCGGCAGCCGCCCAACCCGTATTATTTCGCCTTTCTCCTGCAAACGCTGGTCGAGCTCTATGGGTTGGCACCGACGCTCGGGGACATTCTGGCGGCCCCGTACAACACGACGGTTCCACCCCTGCTGACGGGCAATACGTCGGATTCGGATATCAATGCGGCCTTGCCTGCGGTTCCAAACCGGACCTTGAAGCCGGAGTATCTGGCGGCCGTTCGAGCGAATCCGAACCATCCGCTCCGCAGGGCGCTCCGAGACAATGACCTTACCGGGTTTGTTCCCAAGTCGCCGCTCCGCCTCTATCACTGCAGCGGAGACGAAGACGTGATCCCGGCGAATTCGACGGTTGCCAGGCTGCGGTTCGTTGAGGCGGGCGCCACGGGAGTCCAGTTGATCGATCCACAGGCGGGAGCGGATCATGGGGATTGCGTCCAACCTGCGTTGCTGGCGGCCAAAGCGTGGTTCGACTTGCTCAAGCAATAAGCGCGACGGGTGTCGTACCCATGGGGGGTAAAAAACGGGGCTAGGCAAACTGCGTGGTTTACACCAGTTTCCGCGCCGTGCCGAAGACCGTCCAGACCTCCGAGGCGGGCGGAACCAAGCCGCTGCCGTTCGAGGAGGCCATCCAGAAACTGGAAACAATCGTGGACTCCATGGAGTCCGAAGAGTTGCCACTTGAAGTGCTTTTGCAGCGCTTCGAGGAGGGAACGCGATTGTTGCGCCTCTGCCAGGAACGCCTCTCCGAGGCCGAACTGAAGGTGCAGCGCTTGGAAAAGGATTTGGCGGGAGATACTGTCTCCCGACCTTTTGACCCCGGTGTAGCCGGGACAGATACCGAAACTGCATGAGCCGTTATCTCGACATGGTGGATTCGCCCTCTCACGTGAAGAAACTCACGCTGGAACAATTGACTGACCTCGCCGTTGAGATCCGGCATGAGTTGATCGATGGACTGGCGACGAATGGCGGTCACCTGGGACCCAACCTGGGGGTGGTGGAATTGACCATCGCCTTGCACCGTTGCTTCACGACACCCCACGACAAATTTGTGTGGGATGTGAGCCATCAGGTCTACGTCCACAAGATCCTCACCGGCCGGAAGGACCGCTTCCGGACGATCCGCACCACCGGTGGACTGAACGGCTTCGCGCTGCGCACCGAGAGCGAGCATGACTGCTACGGCGCGGGCCACGCGGGCACGGCACTTTCTGCAGCGCTCGGAATGTGCGCGGCACGCGACCAGAAGGGTTCGGATGAAAATGTGGTCTGTGTGTTCGGCGATGCGGCGTTGACCAACGGCGTGTCCTTTGAGGGGTTGAACAATATCGCCTGCACGACCAAGCGATTCATCGGCATCCTCAACGACAACGAGTGGAGCATTGCCAAGAACGTGGGGGCCATCGCCACCTACCTCGGCAAGCTGACGACGAGTCCCCGGTACAACCGGTTGGCGAAGGACTTCACGTCCTGGTTGCGGAAACTGCCCAAGGGCGAAGTGGTTTCCATGCTGGGAGCCAAGGCTGAGGAGGCCATCAAGGGGATCGCCAGCAGTCTCGCCCTCGAGCCTGCTCCGGGCGCTGAGTCCGATGGACGCGGTGGCCACGGTTCTGCGCTTCTGTTCGAGGAATTTGGCATCCGATACCTGGGACCCGTGGATGGCCACAACCTCCCGATGCTCATCAGCACTCTGGAGTTTGCCAAGACGTGCACCGAACCGGTGGTGATCCACGTGTTGACCCAGAAGGGACGCGGGTTTGAAGCCGCCCTCAAGTATCCTGAGAAGTTCCACGGCCTGGGGCCTTACGACGTCCAGAGCGGCCAACCGGCGACCGCGAAGCCCGGCGCTGCCCCCATGTGGCAGGAGGTCTTCGGCAAGACCATGGTGAAGCTCTGCCGCCAGAACCAGAACATCGTCGGCATCACAGCGGCGATGCCGAGCGGAACGAGCCTCAAGCTCCTCGAGCAGGCACTCCCCAAGCAGTACTACGACGTGGGCATCGCCGAGGAGCATGCCGTCATCTTTGCGGCCGGCATGGCCACCATGGGTTTCCATCCGGTCGTGGCGATCTACAGCACGTTCCTCCAACGGGCGTACGATTGCATCCATCACGACGTCTGCCTGCAGGACCTCCCGGTCATTTTCTGCATGGACCGGGCAGGGCTCTCCGCGAATGACGGACCCACCCACCATGGACTCTTCGACATCTCCTACCTGCGATGCCTTCCGAACGTGGTTGGGATGGCTCCCAAGGATGAGGATGAGCTTCAGGACATGATGTTCACGGCGACCCTCCAGCCGCATCCGAGCTTCATCCGTTACCCGCGCGGAAACGCCGAGGGAGTTCCGGTGAAGGAAGTCCCCGGAGTCGTCGAGATCGGCAAGGCCGAGGTCATCCGCGGTTATCGGAACAACGGTGGCCGCAAGGTCGCCCTGTTCGGCTTGGGCAACATGCTCCGGGTCGCCAAGGAGGCAGCTGTGGAGTTGGAGAAGGACGGTCTCGACGTGGCGATCATCAATCCCCGTTTCTTCAAGCCGCTGGATGCAGCGGTCCACCAGTTCTTCGCGGAGTCCGCCGAAATCGTGGGAACGCTGGAGGACCATGTGGGCATGGGCGGTTACGGCAGCGCCGTGCTGGAGTTGCTGTCCGAGCATGGGATTGCGACGCCGGTGGTGAGGTTGGCCTGGCCGGATGTGTTCGTGGAACATGCCTCGACGGTCGAGTATCTGCGTGAACGCCACGGCTTGACTGCGGCAAATCTCGTTCGGCAGATCCGGGCCCGCTTGCAGGCGGGCGTTGGCCAGATCGAGCCGAGATCCGGCAATGTGAGCGTTGCCTGATTCTGCGGTTCTGCGGTAGCGGAGGTTTCGACAGGGGCCGTCACCCGAGGGTGACGGCCCCTTCGCCTTTGGGAATGCCACTTGGGACGCACTCTGGGACAAGTGCCAGTTGGAACGCGCCACTTTGACGCAGATGCGCATCGTTCAGGCTGAACCCTGTGGGAACGATCGAATGGGCTCGTCCACTCTGCGTCGGGACGGCCGTCTGGAATCCGTGACTTGGCAGATTTCGAAACCGGAGTGGAAAACAGGTGTTTGAATTGTAGGGACGAGGACGTGAACACCCCCGGGGTGCCCCTGTCAGAGATTCACGAAGATGACCGGTAACCTCCGCCGCAGGACGATGTAGGGGTAGAAGACGGTTCTGGCATCAAGCCTGCGAAGACAGGAATACCGAAGCCGACCGGCGGTGAGAAAGGAAACAGATGAACGCGAATGCAAACATCAAGCTGCGGAAGACGAAGACCACAACTGCCCGGACTGAGCGGAAGGCGCATCGGACTGGGGCAATCGCAGCGACTGGATCCCGACGAGTTCGACCCAACCCAACCCAGGCCGCGTCGCCGGTCGTAACGGTTGTGCACGCGGGGATCGTGGAAGCCCCAGAGGAGGTGGTGATTCCGGTGGCCAACCTCGCGAAGGCGCGAGTCCTGCCGGTGCAAGCGGTCGGTGCCGAGGTGCCGGGAATTCCTCGGGGTGCCGGAGTCCGGGCGCGTGACCCAGTTGGCGAGATCAAGGTTCAGCGGACGCCGAAGGCAGCTCCGGCGCTGGATGCCAGACCGGAGCGTGGGCTGTGGGATGAGAATTCTTCGTTGAGGCTCTACCTGCGGGAGGCGGTGGAGACCCCCTTGCTGACACCAAGCGACGAGATCGTGCTCGCCGGGCGTATCCAGGCCGGGGACGAGTCGGCGAGAGAGCATATGATCAAGGCCAACCTCCGGTTGGTGGTGAAGATTGCGAGGGAGTACGAGGATTTTGGGCTTCCGCTGTTGGACCTCATCAATGAAGGCAACATCGGCCTGATGCGTGCGGTGGAACGGTTTGATCCGACCAAGGGGGCGAAGCTGAGTACCTACGCAGCGTGGTGGATCAAGCAGTCGATCAAGCGGGCACTTTCGAACCAATCCAAGTCGATCCGACTGCCGATTCACGTGGTGCAGGAATTGGCGCGGATGAAGAAGGCGGAATCCAAACTGGAGTCCGACCTGGGTCGTCAGCCGTCGGAGTTGGAGTTGGCGGCGGTGCTGGGGGTGGATATTGACGACATCAAGCGATGGCGGGATGCGGCGGCGGTAGGGGCGACTTCGCTGGATGCTCCGTTGGGCAATGATCCGGAGGCGGGGCGGGTGGCGGATGTCATCGCGGATGAAAACGCGAAGATGCCCTGGGCTGGGGTCTCCGATGAGACCAATGCCGAGTTGCTCCACGAATTGATCGGGACGCTGAACGTTCGCGAGCAGCGGATCCTGCGTGAGCGATTTGCCCTGGATGGAGGGGAACCCCGGACGTTGGAGGAGATTGGAGTGGAGTTTGGGTTGACCCGTGAGCGGATCCGTCAGTTGGAGGCCGCTGCACTCAAGAAACTCCGGGACCGGTTGAAGGCGAGGGAGGCGCTGCAGTTTGCGGCCTGAGGCGAAGGGTGTTTTTTGCCGGGAGCTTCAAACGGCGTAGGTGGTATTGCCTTCCAGGGGGAATGCATTGGCCAGGTGGCGCACCTCGGAAACCTTTCCGTCGCGGAGAAGCACTTCGACGATATCGAACCGAATCCGGACCTTGGGGTTCCCCGATTGGCGGAGGTACTGGAGGGCGGAGGCTGAGAGGAGGCGTCGCTTTCTGAGGTTGACGGCAGCGGCAGGGCGGAGCCAACCGCCAGCGGAGCGGGTCTTGACCTCGACAAAGATGACGCACTCCGGGTCGCGCAGGATCAGATCGATCTCTCCCGGGCCACCCCGGTAGTTGCGGGCGAGCAACACGAGACCTCGGGCTCGGAGGTGTTCGAGGGCTGAATCCTCACCCAGCGAACCTCGAACGAGGTTCGTGGGACGTGAGTCACGACCCAGGATCTTCCTGAACCAGTCCCACATCAGGTGAAGAGGTCCGGGTCGGGTTGTCGGATCGGGGCGAAACTGCGCCGATGGATTGGGCATGGTCCAAGCCGACGGATGGCCTCGAGATGATCGGGTGTGGGGTAGCCCTTGTGCCGGTCGAACCCGTAGCCTGGGTAGAGTTGTTCGGCGTCCAGCATGAGTCGGTCGCGGGTGACCTTGGCGAGGACGCTCGCGGCGGCGATCGAGTAGCTTCGGGAATCGCCCTTCACGAGGGCGGATTGGGGAAATGCGAGGGAAGGCACCCTGTTTCCATCGACGAGTGCGTGTGCTGGCCGGCAGGGCAGCGACTGCAGGGCCTGATTCATTCCGGAGTGGGTCGCTGCCAGAATATTGAGCCGGTCGATCTCCGTGTGTGAGATCGCGATGATGGAGTGGTGGATGGACTGGTCCGTCAGGAGGAGGTCGAAGTAGCGGTCGCGGGCTGATTCGCTGAGTTTCTTGGAATCGTTGAGGCCTCGGAAGTGTTCTGGCACACCGGCAGACATCCAGGACTCAGGAAGGATCACTGCGGCGACCACGACTGCTCCGGCGAGGGGGCCGCGTCCCGCCTCATCGACGCCGGCGATCGGCGAGATTCCTTGCGACCAGAGTTCGCGTTCAAAGCTGAGCCTGTCGGCAATGGGTGTCTTGGCGGGCATGGTTGAACCGTATCGGGTCTCGATCAGGGGGCGTTGCCGGAGTGAGAAAGACCTAGGAATCCGATCGCAGGATTTCGAGTGGGGGATGATTGCTGACTCCGCGGCTGGCGGCGAGGCCGACCCCCAAGGTCAGCAATGGTACGAGGATGAGGGTTGCGACGAGTTCCAGCGTTGGAAGGTGGAAGGGGATCCGGAAGACGAAATGGCTGAGGGCCCAGGCTGCCCCGGTGGCAAGGAAGGAGCCCGCGATGGCAGCGAGCAGTCCGAGTCCGGCATACTCGGCGATCAGGATCTGCCGGATCGTGTTGCGGGATGAACCGAGGGTGCGCAGCAGGATGGCTTCCTGCATTCGCTGCCAACGCCCGGTGATCACGGACCCCGCCAGAACAATCATTCCGGTGCCGACCGTGAACAGGGCCATGAAGCGGACGGCGAGGGCGACCTTGGAAAGGACACCCTCGACCGTCTGGAGAACGAGGGTCAGGTCGACGATCGAGACGTTGGGGAATTGGCGGACCACGTCGCGCTGCATCCGGGCAGATTCGGCAGGCGAGGTAATCCGGGTGGCGAGGACGTGCATGGAGGGCGCTGCTTCGAGTGCCCCTTCCGGGAATACGACAAAGAAATTGGGTTTCACCTGGCGCCAATCCACCTCGCGGATCGATCCGACCTCGCACTCCAGAGGCACGCCTTGGACGTCAAACGCGAGCGAGTCGCCCACTTCGACGGATAGTTCCTCGGCGATACCCGCTTCGATCGAGATCGGGATCCGCGCGATGCCTGGATCGACCCGGGCGACCAGTTTGCCTCGGAGGAGTTTCTCCGAGGCAGTGAGGTTGGTTCGCCAGGTTGAGCGATACTCCCGTTGGAGGACCCAGCCTTGGGTGCGACCGTTGGAATTCGGGGTGATCTGAGCGACTGGGGTTCCCTTGATGTGCCGGAGTCGCATGGTCACGATGGGTGCACTTTCCAGGATCGGGAGGTGCATGGCCTGGAGCGCGGAGGAAACCTCAGCCAGTTGGTCGGGCTGGATGTCGAACAGGATGGCGTTGGGATGCAGTTCGGAGTCGCCGGGTTGAAGGGATGCCAGCAGGGCGGATCGCACGAGTTGAAGCGAGAGGAGAAGGAAGGTGCCAAGTCCCAGGGAGACGAGGAGGGTGCTGGTGCGGTTGTTTGGACGATGGAGGCTGGCGAGGCCCTGTCGCCAGGCGAAGGGGAGCCAACGGAACCGGAATTGGCGGGCGAGTGCGATGAGCAGGCGCGCTCCGGCCGCCAGAACCAGAAAGGCGACCCCGAGGCCGCCCGCAAAGCCGAGGCCATATCTCCAATTGGAGGTCTGAAGCTGGGCGAATACGAGGACGGTGACCAGCAGGACGGAGATGACAGCGATTCGAGCGGGGTCCGTGCGCCTTTGCGCTTCCGAGAATGCCGCGCGGATGGCTGCGAGCGGGGAGACCCGACGGACATCGAGCAGCGGAAGAAGGGCGAAGGTGGTGGTGACGACGAAACCGACCACGGCGGCTTCCAGAACTGCCCTGAATGAGAAATGGAGGTGGATGGGGAAAGGCATGGCCTTTGCCAGCGCGACTGGAACCACCTGATGGATCAGGGCCCCGATGGCGATGCCGGAGGTGATTCCAATGAGACCCATCGTCAGGGCCTGAAGGAGGTAGACGGTAAAGGTAGCGGAAATGGGGGCTCCGAGGCAGCGAAGGACGGCAACCTGTTGCAGTCGCTGACGGATGTGGACGTGGATCGCACTGGCAACACCCACGCCGCCGAGAAGGAGTGCGATGAAGGCGACCAAGCCGAGGTAGCCGTTGAGGTTTTCCGCAGCGTTGCCGAGGTCTTGTTTCCGGCGCTCGGCCGTATCCACTTCGAGTTTGAGAGTCTTGGCCCTTTCCTGGATTCCCGCGATCCGGGAACCCAACTGGCGATCCTCATCCAGTCGGAGGAGAGCGCGGTAGCGCACGATCGAGCCCCGGCCGAGCAGGCCAGTCTCCGCGAGGCGGTTCGTGGACAGGTAGACACGGGGAGCGAGATTGGCGAAGCCCATCGAATCGCCCGGCACCCTGCGGAGCAGTCCGACGATCCTGGTCTCCCATTTGCCAAGCCGGACCGCGGCCCCGACGCCGACGTTGAACTGCTGGGCAATGCCTTCCTCAACGATCAGTCCTTCGCCTCGGCGGAAGGCTGCATCGGCATCGGGGGGTTCCGTCTCCAACCGACCATAGAAAGGAAAATTCCCGGACAGCGCGCGGACGTTGACGAGTCGTGTGCTGTCGTTCCCCGGAAAATAGAGCATCGAGGCGAAGCTGACTTCGTCGCTGCGTTCCCCGCCCAGTTCCTGGATCAGTGATGTTTGCTCCTGGCCGAACGGTTGGCGGGAACTGAGCACCAGATCCGCTCCGAGAAGGGACTTGGCCTGTTCATCAATGCCGCGGCGGATCGATGCGCCGAGCGAACCGATGGCGACCAGGGCGGCGACGCCGAGCGAGATGCTCAAGGAGAAGAGCGTGAGTCGGCGTCGGGAGGAACGGGAGTCCCGCCAGGCAAGCCGCCAGACCCACGGTGTCAGAAGGGATCGGAGGAGCTTCATGCGTCGATCCGTTGGCCGCCCTTCAACCGGATGACCTGGCGGCAACGCTGGGCCAGTTCCATGTCGTGGGTGACCAGGACCAGAGCGGTTCCGGCCGAGCGGTTGAGTTCGAAAAGCATGTCCGCGATGCGATGGGCCGTATCGCCATCGAGGTTGCCCGTGGGTTCGTCAGCGAAGAGCAGTTCCGGTCGGGTGACGAATGCGCGGGCGATGGCGACGCGCTGCTGTTCGCCGCCGGACAACTGGATTGGGTAGTGGTTGGCCCGGTCGCGGAGGCCGACCTGTTCGAGCAAGCGAAGCCCCTCGGCTTCGTCGACCTTGCCACCTCGAAGTTCGAGCGGGAGGAGGACGTTTTCGATCGCCGTGAGGGTTGGCAGGAGTTGGAAGTTCTGGAACACGAAGCCGACGTGTTGGTTTCGGACCTGTGCCCGCGAATCTTCGTCCAGGGTCCCGAGGTCCTGACCAGCGAGGATGACGTTGCCGGAGGTGGCGGTATCCAAGCCGGCCGACAGGCCGAGGAGCGTGGTCTTGCCGGATCCGGATGGGCCGACGATGGCGCAGGTTTCGCCCGGGAGGACTTCGAGTGACACGTCTTTGAGAACCACCAGGTCGTGGAGGCCACTGCGGTAGGCCTTGGTCAGATTTCGGGCGGAGAGCAGCGCTTGCACCGGTGGTGTGTTCCACGGTGGAGGCTGGGCGTCAAATGGGAGTTCGATGCAAAGATGTCTGGGGGTGTTGCTGAAGGTTCACGCGATGGGGTTACACACCCGCCTGGGATTCGACCCAACGCACGGCCTCGCGCACCAGGGCCGGTGCGTCCTTGGCGCCCAGTTTCTCCTTCAGGCGGGCGCGATGGGCCTCGACGGTCTTGATGCTGAGGTTGAGTCGTCCTGCAATCTCGCGGGTGCCGAGTCCCTGGCCGATCAGTTGAAAGACCTCGAATTCACGATCGGAGAGTTGGCGGATCGGGCTGTCCGGGTTTCCCGAGGTCGGTCGGGTGTGGCTCAAGGATTCCAGGATCCGGGACGAGACGCTGGGGCTGACATAGATCTGGCCCGCGAGAACGGTTCGGATGGCTTCCATGACGGCGCGTCCACCCGCCGATTTCATGAGGTAGCCTCTGGATCCGGCCCGGATGGCGCGCTCGGCGTAGAGGCTTTCGTCGTGCATGGAAAGCACCAGCGCCGGGATCTGGGGATGACCGGCGACCAAATCCTTCATGAACTCCAGGCCGCTCCTTCCCGGCAGGGACAGGTCGACCAAGACCAGATCCGGGCGGAGACGCTGGACAGAGCTCAGCGCTTCGGCGGCATTCTCTGCCTCGCCGCAGACCTCCAGATCCGATTCCAGGCCGATCATCGCGGCCAGACCCTGGCGGGTGATCGGGTGATCATCGACGAGCAGCACGCGCTTTCTTGCCGGTGGGCTTGGTTGTTTTCTTGGCTTCATGCTTGGGATTTTCGGATGGGGCTGCCTTCGGGCGGTGGATGTGGACCGTGCAGGCGACGGTGGTGCCGCCGGTTGGCTCCCGCTGGATGACGAGCGAGCCACCAATGATCCCCGCCCGATACTGCATGATCCGCAGGCCGAGGCCCTGATGCTTCTTTGGGAGGTTTCTGGGCAGGCCCTTGCCATTGTCCCGGATCGTCAGATGGATGCGACCAGCGACGTTGGCGAGTCCAATCTCGAGTCGGGTCGCCTTGCCATGACGGAGGGCATTGGAGACAGCCTCCTGCGTGACGCGATAGAGATGGGTGGCCATCTCGGGATCCGCGATCCGAACCGGAGCCGGGCAGTTGAAGACGACGGTGATTCCAAAGTGGCGGGAGGTTCGGACGCTGAGTTCCTCGAGGGCCAGGATCAGGCTGTCGGGTTCCTCACGGAGCGGCGACATGCCGTGGGAGAGGTCACGGGTATACTCGACGGCCGACCGGATGAGTCGGGCGATTTCCTCAGCGGCGGTGGTCTCGGGCCGATTGGCCTCCTGAAGGCGCCGGGTCAGGGTCTGCGACAGGAATTCGATGCCGGCCAGTTGCTGGCATAGGTCGTCATGGAGATCGCGGCCGATGCGTTGCTGCGCCAGTTCGCCGATGCGGAGGACTTCGGATTGCAGACGGCGACGCTCGGTGATGTCCCGGACGATGCCAGTGAAGAGTCGTCGGCCACCGACGGTGAACTCACCCACCGAGAGATCGATGGGGAAGAGGGTACCGTCCTTGCGCTGTCCAAAGACCTCGCGCCCGATGCCGATGACGCGGCGTTGGCCGGTGGAAAGGTAGTTGGCGAGGTAACCGTCATGCTGGGCCCGGTAGGGATCCGGCATGAGCACACTGATGTTGCGGCCGATGAGTTCGGTGGCGGTCCAACCAAACATCCGTTCGGCTGCCGGGTTGACGGTGTCGATATGGCCCCGCTCATCGATGGTCAGGATGCCCTCGACGGCGGTGGCGAAGACGGCACGAAGCCGGGCTTCGCTTTCGCGAAGGGCTGCAATTGCCTCGGAGGAAGAGGTGCTGTCGGAGGCCTTTGTTTGCCGTGGCATCAGGGAATCGGAGTACTGGTGTTGCCGTTCATTGGGAGTCGGGAATGGAGTGAAGGCAAGCGGCGAGCGGGAGTTTGGGTGGGCATCCGGCCCGGAAATGCGAAACCCGCAGGACCGGTTGGATGCCGGTTGCTGCGGGGTATTGTTCGGCGTCCGATCAGCCGACGGCGAGCTTGCCGCGGTAGGCCGTGGGGGATTTGCCCACGACGCGTCGAAAGACCCGGTTGAAGTGGGTCAGGGACTGGAAGCCGACCTCATACGCGATCTCGGAGACGCGGAGGTTGGGGTTGAGGAGGAGTTCCTTGGCCCGTTCGACCCGGAGGCGGGCGACGAAGTCCGTAAAGTTGAGGCCTGTGTGCTTCCGGAAGGATTTGCAGAAATAGAACCGGCTCATGTTGACGGCGCGGGCGACGTCTCCGAGGGACAGGTCCTCGCTCAGGTTTTCGGCAATGAATGCCTTGGCCCGGGTAATGGCGGGGGGCTCGGTGTTTGCCTGACGGATGGCAATCTGGTTGGAGGCAGCGGAAAGTTGGTCCGCGAAGTTGTTGAGCAGTTGGACGGCCCCGTCGTACTGCTTCCGGCCCACATGCTGGGACTCGAGCCAGGCTTTCTCGTAGGCTTCCCGATCACCGGGGACCTTCAGCGCATCGAGCTTGGCGCGGACCTTGTTGAATCCGGTCTTGGTCGGCTTGCGTAGGGTGACCTGACCGGTCTGGAGGTAGCCGATCGTCTGGTCGCCGAGCTTCACGGGAACCGCCGAGTCGCAGAGGCCCGCGAAGCAGGTGGTGGTAGCGGGGCCTGAGCAGGCCTGGTTGGACAGTTCCTGTTGCACCTGGAGGCACGCAGCGCAGCTGCGGCTCTGGGAGGCCATGAGGGCGCAGAACGGGTTCTGATGGACGTTGTCCCTCTGGGCGACCTGCCATGCGTCTGGCGTTCGGAGCGTGAGGGGAAGTCCTGTGGCATCACCGAACGCACGTTCGTACTCCTGATAGATCTTGGAGTGGGCGAGGGTTTCGAGGAGGCTATCTTTGGAGTTCATGCTTCACCTTTCTTGCCGTTGACCTCGACAAGATAGTGTCACCGAGGGTTGCCCTGGAACTTGGGTTAACCCTGATCCTGGAGCTGGAGGTGCCCCGGTGCGCATCGGGGTTTCCCTGATCGGTGTTCCCCCCATGCGCGTGGTTGCGGTCGACGCCTTCCGAGGGAAGTCGACCTCGGTATCCAGCACCGCATCGATGAGCGTCCCGTGTCCGGTCCGGTCGGCGAGCGCCATGCCGGGCAGAGGGAAGGCAGAGGGGATTGCCCCGGCTCGGATCCTTCCTGCGCGTCAGTTCTCGCGCTTGAGCAGGTAGTGGGCGAGGGCTTCGAGGGCTGGGGCCCGCCGTTTGAATGGCTTGAGGGCATCAAAGGCCCGAGCGGTCAGTTGGGCGGCGATCTTCCGGGATTTTTCGAGTCCGACCAACCGCGGGTAGGTGGCCTTCTGGGCGGCGACATCCTTGCCGGCGGTCTTGCCGAGCTTTTCCGAGGTCTGGGTGACATCGAGGATGTCGTCGATCACCTGGAAGGCGAGACCGACGTTGTATCCGAAGGTCGTCAACGCCTTGAGTTGGGCGGGAGTGCAGTTGGCACTCATTCCACCGAGGCGTACCGAGGCACAGAGCAGCGCGGAAGTCTTGCGCTCGTGGATGTACTTGAGTTCCGGGACAGACAGGTCACGACCTTCTCCTTCGAGGTCAGCGACCTGTCCGGCGATCAGTTGGAGCGAGCCGGAGGCGCGGGCGATTTCGAGGACGATCTCGCGGTGGGAATAGCGGGGCCAATCATCGCTGAGGGCGGCGATCTCGAAGGCCTGGGTGAGGAGGGCGTCCCCGGCGAGGACGGCAATGCCTTCGCCGAAAACCTTGTGGTTGGTCGGCTTCCCGCGGCGGAAGTCATCGTTGTCCATGGCCGGGAGGTCGTCATGGATGAGTGAGTAGGTGTGGATGCACTCGACCGCACAGGCGAGGGGCAGTGCCGGTTCGATGGTTCCGCCGCAGGCTTCGGCTGCCGCGAGCAGGAGGGCAGGCCGCATCCGTTTTCCTCCGGCGAAGATCGAATAACGCATCGCCTTGTGGATGGTGGCGGGCTTGGCGGTGGCCTTCGGAAGGAATCGGTCCAGTGCAGTATCGACCTCGAGGGCGCGGATCTGGACCCATTCGTTAAGATTGAAGGCGGGAGTGCGGACGTTGGCCATGTCGCCCCCGTTGTACGGACTAGGCTGGGAGGACGGCAAGCCGGGGTTGCGCCCGGAGGCTTTCGGGTGCACAAGCCGGGGCGATGACTGGCAAATCGGCGAAGGTGGCTGCCCGGGTTTCGGGGTTTGGGTACGACGGGTGGGATCCTCGTTATGTGGGGTGGTTCGAGTGCTTCAACCAAGGGTTGTACTACGAGGCTCACGACGTCCTGGAGGACCTTTGGCTGGAGCAGGGAAAGGACGGATCCAATTACGCCTTCTACAAGGGGCTGATTCAGTTGGCAGGCGCCTTTGTCCACCTCCAGAAGGAGCGACGGGCCCCAGCGGTTTCCCTGTTCCGACTGGCAGAGGCCAACCTGGTCCGTTACCCGATCGGGCACGAGGGACTCCAACTCCGGGAGTTGCTGGAATTGGCTGCTGCGTGGCAGTCCGTCTCCGCAGACCCCGGCAGGAACAACCCCTTGCATGAATTGCCCCGGCCGCGCCTGAACCTGCCGATGCGATCCGTGGGGGATCCGGCCTGACGTTCAGGCACGGATCCGGGGTTGGGGTGCGTCAGGGCGTGGGTTTTGCCGAGGACGCCTTCAGTCGGGAAATCTCGGCCTTTATCCGCTCGATTTCGGGACCGCGAACGAGGTCGCGGGCGGCCTGGAGTTGGCGTTCCCGGAAGGGGAGGGAATCCCGATAGTCCTCCCGTTCCTTCTCGATGAGGAGGAGGGACTCGAAGGCGTCTTCATAGAGGGTGGCCGTGGACTGCCACTCAGCGAGGTTCAAGAGGAGTCGGAGGCGCTGCTGAGGGGAGGGCGACAACGTCAGGGCCTGTTTTCCCCAGGCGGTGGCCTCCCGGTACTGACTGGCCTGCGCGAACAGGGCCGCGACCTTCTCCGACAGGATCGGGCTGTTGGTCGACAGGGGAAAGGTGGCCAGTGCCTGCCTCAGGGCACTCGCGCCAGTCGGGTTGGCCGCGATCAGGACATTGGCCTTCCGAAGGACCGTCCAATGCAGGTTGGGGCTCTGCCTCGCGACCTGGCGTGCTTCGAGTCGGGTGAGGTCGCGCTCGAAGGGAGT
Source organism: uncultured Verrucomicrobiota bacterium (assembly GCA_903842505.1). Lineage (GTDB taxonomy): Bacteria > Verrucomicrobiota > Verrucomicrobiia > Limisphaerales > UBA9464 > UBA6176. The sequence continues at coordinate 21,534 of CAIMMI010000304.1, forward strand.
GAAGAGGGGGTCACCCACGAAAATGTTCACCCAGGAGAGCCATTTCTGGGAGGTCAGCGATGCCTCCCCCACGGTGAAACCACCGGCGGCGAGGAATTCCATGAAGACGTGGGGATTGGGAGTGAACTCCAGGTAAGGTTCCGCCACCGATCCAAACGTGACGGTTGCGCCCTTGGCCAAGAGCGGTCCCAGCCACCGGATCGCTGGATCGCGGGGGAACTGCCCATTGAACGAATGCAGGTGGTAGGCGATGGCCCCCGGCATGAACTCGACTTCCGGGCGGGTGAATGGCCCGTCGACGTTCTGTGTGTACCACCCGATGTAGACCCCCACATTCGAGAGCGGAAAGTTCGTGGGGAAGGTTGCCTCCCGGTGGTCGACATAGGTGGACAGCCCAACCCGTCGACAGGCGTCGGCAGCGTTGGTCATCCATTGGTCACCCAATTGGTAGGGGCCGGAAGCGATGCCCCGGAGGTCGATGTAGGCATTGCCGGCGAACCCGTTGGTTTCACAATGGAGCGCCTTGTCCACGAGTCCCTTGGCGATTGCCGGGGAGGGACCATCGATTCGGCCAACGAGGAAGACTCCGTTGGTCGGATGGAATGCCGTGCGGTTCGTGGCGCCGTAAAAGGGATTCGGAACCCCGGCGACCAGGGGTTGCGTTCCCGCGGCCGGGAGCAGGCTCAGTTCGCTGTCCACCGAAGCGTCCGTCCTGCGGACGGAACTGGGGATATTGGTTGTGACCCCGACGAGGGTCCCTGGGTCGTTGCTGATGTGGTAAGGGAGCCCCCAGCAAAGCACCAGATACCGGACGCTGGCGGAGGTGCATCGGATGGCAGGGCCACCGGGATGGTATTCGGACGGCGGTTCGACGAAGTTGGTGAACGACATCAAGCCGCGGGACGAGAGTTCGCGGAGGAGGGGTTGCTCGATCTGAGCGATGTAGTTGCTGCGGGAGATGACGGAACTGGACGTCAGCTTGAGCCCGATCCAGTTCGACGTGGGGACATTCCTCGCCTTGGCATAGTGCTCGGCGACCGCCTTGGAATCCGCGTCGCCTGCCGAGTAGACGATGACCACCTCGTTGCCGTTGGCGAAGCCATGACAGGTCATCCCCGCCCAAAGTGCGATCGCGAGGAACATGCGCATCAGCAGCGCAGGCCCGCAGGGGGAACGGTCCGGGCGCGGGCTAAACGGGCTGAAAACGGCTGAGCACATGTTGACGGAGTATGGCGTAGGTTTCGTCCGGTGTCTGCTGGGTGTTGTCGATTCGAACGGCATCGAGCGCGGGATACAGCGCTCCCTTGCGTCGCGTGGCATCCATCGCGTCGCGGGTGGCACCGATGCTCTCGGTGTTGCCCCGACCGGACAATCGGGCTTGCCGGACCGCTTCGTCGGCCTCCAGGAAGAACTTTACCGGGGCGAGAGGGAAGACCTCGGTTCCGATGTCACGTCCTTCCATGACGAGCGGGCCGAGGACGGTGCAGTCGCGCTGCCGGGCGACCATCCAGTCGCGGACCTTGGTGATCTGGGCGACGACCGGGACGGCCTTTTCGACCCGGTCGGACCGGATCTCGGTGGCGGGAAGGTAGCCGTTTACGTGAAGCCAGGCCTGACCGTCGATGACCCGCACCTCCGCCTTCCAGCGTCGCATGAGACGTACGATGGCGAGTTCGTCGGCATCGGACATGGGTTTCTGGCACCGGAGTCCGGTCTGGAGGGCCCACCAAGCCAGGGTGCGGTACATGGCGCCGGTATCGACGTAGACGCAGCCGAACTCGGCTGCCAACCGGCGGGAAAGGGTGCCCTTTCCCGAGGCGCTGGGGCCATCGATCGTGATGACCTTGGGGAGACGCAGGGGGCTTTCGGACCCGGACTGGAGAGAGACGGACTTCAGTCCGCGTGCAGGTCTGCGGGGAGCAGCAGGCGTCCGTCGGGAACGCTCCGGACGCTGGCGCCGATCCCCTCCGGCACCGCTGCCGCCAGCTTCTGGAAGAAGTTCGGGAACGTCTTTTTCACGCACGACGGGTTTCTGATTTTCAGCCCGGGTACTTGCAAGCCCAGAGTCGCAAAACACATCGCCATGCGATGATCGTTGTAGGTCTCGATCTCGGCGCCATGGAGCGGGGTTGGGAAAACCGTGAGGGTGTCGCCGTCCTCTTCGACCCGGGCCCCGCACTTGGTGAGTTCGGTGCGGAGGGCCTGGACGCGTTCGCATTCCTGGACCCGGAGCCGTCCGAGGTCCGTGAACTGAACCGGGTAACCTGCGAACGGAGCGAGCGCGATGGCGGTCATGATGCTGTCGCCGAGATCGGTTTCCCGGGAGACCCGGTGGGGCAGGGGAAGGTAGTTCGGGAAGCGCGCGTCCACCTGCCAGCCTGAAGTTGGCCAACCGTTCACTGGGGGCGCTGATTCCGGGGATGGACGCCCACCCCGCAAAAGCCAATCGGCTGCCCAGAAGTAGCTCCCGCTGGAGGCATCCGGCTCGATCTCGAAAATCCCGCCTTTTGTCGGAAAGGCCTCGACCAGTCGGGAAGTCATGGCCACGTAAGGCGCATCGTCGAGATCTCCTTCGCCGTTGAGGCTGATACGCCATTGGGCCCTGGGCGCCGTCAGGAGCAGTGCGGAAGCGAACTGGGAGCTTTCGGCGATGCTGACCGAGCACTGCGCCGGGTGTGGGCCGCCGAGGCCGCGGATCGTGGCCGGGAGTCGTCCGTTGGAGTGATGGACTTCATAGCCCAGTTCATCCAGTGCCCGGATCAGGGCTGCCTGGGGCCGTTCGTGCATCCGTGGCACTCCGCTGAGCCGGTAGTAGCCGTCTCCCAGGCAGACGAAGGCGGTCAGGAACCGGGCAGCGGTCCCTGCATTGCCGACATGGAGTTCGAGGGGATGCGAGTCCGAGCCACTGCGGGGGATGCGTCCGTTGCGGCCCTCGACGTGGATGGTTCGGTTGCCCAGTTCGCCCGCATCGGCCTCGACGTCCACGGCGAACCCGAGCTGACGGAGGCAGTCGACCATGACCTGGGTATCTTCGCTCCAGAGCGCTCCCCGGAGCGTGGTGGAGCCGTCCGCAAGGGCTGCGAGGATGAGGGCCCGGTTGGTGATGCTCTTGGAACCGGGAATCGTCATCCGCATCGGCTGCGGACCCGGGATCGGGTCGATCTGGATCAGGGAAGGAAGAGGCATGGGATTGCGGAGGGGTCAGGCGATGGAGCCGTTGTCGGATCCGTTGGGACGGAATCCCCGGAGCCACGCCTCGCGGCGCTCCTTGGCTTCCTGAAGGTACCGCTCGATGGACGAGGGGGAGGCATCGGCCAGGGCCGAGTCCAGAGCGGCCAGGTCAGCGGTCCACGCCTGGATTGCGAGGCGGATCTCGTCCCGATTGGTCAAGGCGATGTCCCTCCACATCTCGGGTGAGCCGTTCGCGAGGCGGGTCGTATCGCGGAACCCTGTCGCACAGAGTTCGCGGACACCTTCGGGCTGGAGGGGATCGAGGGTGTAGTGGGCGAGGGAACTGGCCAGTAGATGGGGGAGGTGGCTGGCGCGGGCGGCCCACAGGTCGTGGTCCTTCGGCGAAGCGAGTTGGACACGGCCGCCGACGGCCTCCCAGAGCTGCCGGATCCGGCTCACGGCCGCGCCGGGGCTGCGGTCGGTGGGTGTCACCACGCAGCGGGCATTGACGTAAAGGTCCTCCTTGGAGGCCGCGACACCGCTCTGGTCTGAACCGGCCATCGGATGTCCACCCACGAAGCTGATTCCCCGTTTGGCGAAGAGCGGTTCCAGTTCGGAGACGATAGCCGCCTTGGTGGAACCTACGTCGGTGACGACCGCGTTGGGGGAGAGGTGTGGGAGGGTGAGTCGGGCGAGCTCTGCCATCTGGCAGACGGGCGTGCACAGCACAACCAGGTCGGCCTCCTGAACGACCTCGAGGGGATCGGTGGAGGCGACGTGGGCGGCATCCAGGGCGAGGCAGGCCTGAACCGTTTCGTGACGCCGGGCGTAGCCGGCCACGCAGGATGCGAGCCCGCGCCGGCGGAGAGCCTTCCCGAGCGACCCGCCGAGGAGACCCATGCCGAGGATGGCAACCTTGTTGAACAACACGGAGGGCGACGTTAGGGGAGGGATGGGGTGCTGTTCCAGAGATGAGTTTTCGTCGGTCCGGAACCGGAAGTGGGGCGACTTCTGCGTTGAGACGGGTTTCCGCACGGCTAGGCTCACGCGACGTGAGCTCTGCGACCCCGAATCAAAAGCAGCCCGGCAATCGCCTGGCGGCGGAAAAGTCCCCGTATCTCCTTCAGCATGCCCACAATCCCGTGGATTGGCATGCCTGGGGGGATGCGGCGTTCGCGCGGGCCAAGGCGGAGTCGAAGCCGATCTTCCTGAGCATCGGGTACTCGACCTGTCACTGGTGTCATGTGATGGAACGCGAGTCTTTTGAGGATCGGGCCACGGCGGCTTACCTGAACGAGCACTTCGTGAGCATCAAGGTGGACCGCGAGGAGCGTCCGGACGTCGACCGGATCTACATGTCGTTCGTGCAGGCCACGACGGGCAGTGGCGGGTGGCCCCTCAACGTGTTCCTGACTTCGGATCTGAAGCCATTCTACGGCGGGACTTACTTCCCGCCCGAACCCCGGCATGGACGCCCCTCCTTCCGGCAGTTGCTGGAGCGCGTGGTCGAGCTCTGGACCCAGCGGAGGTCCGACATCGAGAGTTCGGCGAAGGACATCTCCGAGCAGCTCCGGGCCATGGCAGCGCCGGATCAAAACAACGCCTTCCCTGCCGGCGAAAGGGAGTTGCAGGGGGCAGGCCAGACCTTCCTGCATGAGTTTGACCCGGTCCACGGAGGCTTTGGGGGCGCGCCCAAGTTTCCACGCCCCAGCCAACCCTCGTTCCTCCTGCGCTATGCCCGTCGATTTTCGGACGAGGAGGCCCGGAAGGCGGTCATCCGGACGTGTCAGAAGATGGCGGCGGGTGGAATCCGGGATCAACTGGGCGACGGGTTCTCCCGGTACTCCGTCGATGAGCGGTGGTTGGTGCCACACTTCGAGAAGATGCTCTACGACAACGCCCAGTTGCTTCAGTTGTATCTGGACGTGCACGTGCTGACGGGGGAAGTCGCGCCAGCGGAAGTGGCCCGGGGAATCGTGCAGTATGTCCTGCGGGACATGACGGGTGCGGAAGGGGGATTCTTCTCTGCCGAAGATGCCGACAGCGAGGGACAGGAGGGTCGGTTCTACTGCTGGACCCTCGAGGAGTTGCGCGCGCTCCTCGACGCAAAGGAGTTGGCTTTGGTGATTCGACATTACGGGGTCACCGCGGCGGGTAACTTCGTGGATCACAGTCATCCCAAGCCCACTCCCGGGCTGAATGTGCTCGCCGTCGTAGACCCTGCACTCGCGTCGGAAGAACCCTCGTTGCTGGCGTCGGCCCGGGCGAAGTTGCTGGAAGCGAGGTCCAGGCGGGTTCGACCGCACCGGGACGACAAGGTGCTGGTGTCCTGGAACGGGATGATGCTGGGCGCCATGGCGCGGGCTGGAGTCATCCTGGACGAGTCCGAGTTCATCGAGGCGGCGGGAAGGAATGCGGACTTCATCGAACATCGGATGTGGGAGTCGGCTACGGGGAAGCTCTTCTACCGGTGGCGCGATGGGGAGCGGACCGATGTGCAGTTGCTGGATGCCTACGCGAATCTGCTGGGTGGGTTGATCGACCTTTATGAGGCGACCCTGGATCCCCGGAGGTTGGCTTTTGCCGTGCGGGTGGCGGAAGCGATGATCCAGCGCTTTCACGACCCGGTCGGAGGCGGGTTCTGGCAGGCGACGGCGGATGCGCCGCACCTGATCCTGCGGGTGAAGGATGATTACGATGGCGCCGAGCCGAGCGCGAACAGCATTGCCGCGTTGGCTTTGCTGCGATTGTCGGCGATCTGCGACCGGCGGGACTGGCGCGCTGCGGCTGAAGGAACCATCCGGCTTTTTGCGCAGCGCTTGCACCAGTCGCCCCAGGCGGTGCCGCACATGCTTGGTGCCCTGGATTTCCTTCAGCAGGAGCCCAAGCGGGTCGTGCTTGTGGGCGATTGGACGTGCGGCAGCACGGCTTCGCTCCTGCGCACGGTGCATGGCGTCTACGAGCCGAATCGGGTCGTCCTGGGCAACCACGGCCCGGTGGACGCGTTCGCCCGGTCGTTGCCGGTGAATGAGGAGTTCACCCGGGCGTTTTGCTGCACGGGAACGGAATGCCAGTCGCCGACACGGGACCGCAAGGCGGTGCGGGCCTTCCTGGAGCGTTAAGCCTTTCCGTTTGCCAGATGAGGTTTGCCCCGGTACTGGAGATGGCCGTTCACAAGTTCGACTCATCACGAAAGAATTATGCCTAACGCCTACCACGCTTCCATCGAGGGTGCGCAGCATGGAGCGAAGTCTCTGGAGCAGTTTCTGGATTACGCCAAAGCTTCGGGAGCCTCCGGTGCCCAACCCAGCAACTACATGCTCGGCGACGGCAAGGGTGGCTTCAAGAAGGTGAAGGAGATCAAGGCTGCCTTCGCGTCCCGCGGGATGAGTCTGGACGGCATTTCTTCCCACTGCCCTTTCTGGGTGCACACGTCGGCCTGGACGGGGACCAAGTCCGGCAACCCGTTCATCGCACCGGATCTGGCCTCGCAGTCTCCGGAAAAGATCGAGAAGTGGCACGAGACGTATCTCCTGAAACTGATGGATCTGGCCGCGGAACTCGGGGTCAAGACCCTGCCGATGTTCTGGGGTGTTGCGTTCGGGTGGGAGTTGGCCTCCGGGTACCCGTGGGGTTTCTGGTCCGGGGGCGGGTTTGACCTGCTCAAGGAAGGGCAGGAGCGGTTCGTCAAGAAGACCGCCAAGCTGCGCAAGAAGGCCAACGAACTGGGGATCAAGCTTTGCCATGAGATCCACCCGGGAACGGGGGCGATGTGCGCCGACGATTTCCTGATGCTGGTGAACATCTGCGACAACGACCCTTGCCTGGCGGTCAACGCGGATCCCTCCCACTGCTGGGAAGGCGAGAGCTGGGAGACCCGGTTCCTCAAGGTGGGTAAGTACATCCACGCGGCCCACGTGAAGAACTTCACGATCCGGCCCGGGTTCCCGCTGCGGGCGATGGAACCGAACTGGCCGAAGCGCGCGATGCAGTTCACCGATCTGCCCTCGGGTGACCTGAACATGCAGCGCTACGTCGAACTCCTGTTGCACGTCGGCTACCGGGACCGCTACTGCAAGCTCAACGGCACCGCGACGGCGCCGCTGGTGGTGGAGGCTGAATCCGCCCATCGCGATCTGGATTTCACGAGCGCGAATGGCATCGCCTACGTCCGGGATCACTGCTGCTGGCCGGCGGCGGCTGGAAGCTTCGAGGACGGCATGGGGGCCTGAAGGCCTTCGTCTTCCGGTTTTCGATCGGGGCTCCGCAGACAGCGGGGCCCTTTTTGTTTTCTGGGTTGTGGTGGGCCGCCTCAATCCGAGCGGGACAGTTGGCACGGGACGTGCCATGGAATCCGTATTCGCATGAAGCTCGTCTGGAGATCGATCATCGGGTTTGGAGCTGTGGCGACGATGTTGTTGCTTGCCCGGCGCGGTATTCAGCCGCCCGCAGGCCTGCTGCAGGCTGAAACGGTTCAGGCATGGACCCAGGCCGGGCCTGCTGCGGAACCAGAGTCTGGACCGAACCCAAGCCATTCCGTGCCTTTTGCAGCGGTGCCACGCGACCCGACGGCGCGGGGTGATGCTCCGATCGAGGCCCGGATCCTTCCGGCTGCCGATGTCCTCTGGAAGAAGCGGGCGGTTGAGCCTGAGTTCGCGGCTTTCCAGGATTGGGTCCTCCGATTTGAGGCCTCCGATGAGGGGAAGCGGGCGGAGTTGGCGGGTGAGGGTTTGCGTTTGGCCCGGGTTCGGCGGGAAGAGATGAAGGGGTTGATCCAAAGCGACCCGAGACGAGCGCTGGAATTGAGTGTGCCATCGACTGTTCGGGAGCGTTTGCCCGAGGAGGTTCGGGTCGAGTTGGAATCGCGGGTTGAGGGCGTGGGTGACTTTGAGGTTCTGGCAGCCATCGGTCTTGGGCAGGAACTCCAGTCGGGCTCTTCGATCCGCCGCAATGCGGTGCTCGGTGGGCAGCGCTATCCGGTGAGCACGTATGGATCCCGACAGATGCAACCCACCCAGTTTGGGGTGCCCCTGCACGGGATCGCCCTGGAAGGACAGATGGCCCTGGCCGAAAGTCCGATCCGTCGACTGGAGAAATCGGAGATCGCGGTGGCGGTGCGGGAGACGCCGGATCCGGTATGCAGCGTGAACGGGATTCAGCTTGCGGCGGTTGCTGGAGACGACACGGGGATCGGCAGGGCGGGGGACGAGCGGATCTTTACCTGCGGCACGGCCCATCTGGAGGAAATGGCAGAGCGGATGGTCCAGTTGGCCTCGGAGTCCGAGTCGACGGACGCCAATGGTGCACCGCGGTCGAAGCGTGCCTACACGGAAGGGACCAAGCGCGTGATCTTCATCCGGGTCGACTTTTCCGATCTGGTGGGTGAGCCGTTTTCGAACATCACGGGGACGAACCTGATGACCAATCTCGACGCCTTTTTCCGTCAGCAGTCCTACCACCGGACCGGATTCGCTCCATTTGCCACGAACGGTTCAGCGATGACACCGACGATCCGGATGCCCAACACCGCGGCGTACTACGGGGCGCGGGATGCGGCGGAATTGCGGACGGCGGCGCGGACGGCGGCCACGGCGGCAGGTTATAATCTGACGAGTTATTCCTTCGATGCCATCTGCTTTGGCTCGGTGCCGGGGTTTGCCTGGGCTGGGCTGGCCTATGTGGGGGCACCGGGATGCTGGATCCGGGCTTCGTTCGATACGGCCGGCGGAGTGATCGCGCATGAGCTCGGTCATAACTACGGGCTCTTTCACGCGAATTTCTGGGATACCGGCGGCGAGTCGATCATCGGCAGCGGCAGCAACATCGAGTACGGCGACAGCTTTGACACGATGGGCAATGCCTCGGCCGGGCGGCGTCACTTCAATACGCGTTACAAGAACTACCTCGACTGGCTGCCGAATACTTATGTCCGAAACGTTCTGACCAATGGGACCTATCGGCTCTCGGCCATGGATAGCACCAATGACGTGACGTCGGTCCGGGCCCTGACGGTCCGGCGCAATTCCCGGACCAACTACTGGCTGGAAGTCCGGCAATTGTGGACGGCGAACACCTGGGTCCAGAACGGCGTGGGCATCCGCTGGGGGCAGACGGGAAACACCACCTCGCTGCTGCTCGATACGACGCCCGGTTCCGCAGATGGAAAGAACGACTCCCCCTTGGTGCTCGGACGAACCTTCAGCGACCGGGCGGCAGGAGTGCACCTGACGACATTGGCCAAGGGTGGGACGGATCCGGTGTGGTTCGACGTCGCCGTCCGGTTCGGGAATCCGACGAACAATCAGCCTCCGAGTGTGGCGGTGTCTGGATCGGCGGCTACAGCGGCCCTCAATGCCACCGTGCGTTTCACGGCCACGGCGTCGGACTCCGATGACAGCCAGCTCGCCTATGCGTGGGATTTTGGCGACGGATCTTTTGGGACCAATGGCCCCGCGGCCTCCAAGGCCTATGCAACCGCCGGAGAATATGTGGTTCGGTGCGTGGTCTCGGACCTGCGGGGCGGGATCGGGTCGGATTCCTACCTCGTGCGCGTCGGCAGTCCGACCACCGTTCGGCTGAGTGGAAAGGTGACGCGGGATGGTCAGCCGGTGGAGGGCGTTCGCATCTATACAGCGAACACCAAGCAGACCTACACGGACAGTGACGGAACCTACATCCTCGCCGGGTTGGCCCGGGGCAGTTACACGGTCCGGGCATTGGCTGAGGATCTCCTGTTTACCCGGCAGGGATTCACCAACCCGATCAACCTTCAGGCGAATCGTGCGGAGGTGAATTTTGAAGCGTCGGCGCCCGGCGACCTGATGAGCCTCACGCTGGTGCCGCTGGGCGCGGAGTGGCGGTTCTACGACAAGGGGACGCTGCCGTTGGGCGGTTGGACTTCGACGGCGTTCAACGATTCGGGCTGGAGCCAGGGGGCGGCCCAGTTGGGCTATGGCGACGACGACGTGGTGACGACAGTCAGCTTTGGTCCGAATTCCGCGGCGAAGTACATCACGACCTGGTTCCGTCATGCGTTCACGGTAGAAGATCCGAAGGCGTTCCTGTCGGCGACGCTGGGCCTGATCCGGGACGATGGGGCTGTGGTCTACCTGAATGGTCGCGAGGTCTTCCGGAGCAATATGCCCACGGGGACGATCGGCGCTTCCACCCTGGCCTCGGCCACGGTGGGTGGCACGGATGAATCGACGATCTTCGAGACGGACCTGGATCCGACGCTCTTCGTCACGGGACGCAATGTCCTCGCGGTGGAGGTGCATCAAAGCGATGCCGCCAGCAGTGACTTGAGTTTCCAGCTGCAATTGACCGGTCTGCTGCAGCCCGTGCGGGATCCATCGATCCTCACGTCGATCGATGCGGGCCAACTGAAGCTCTCGTGGCCCTTGGCCGCCGTGGGCTTCGCTCCGGTCCAGGCCCCGGGTGCATTGGGGCCATGGACCGACGTCGACGAGCCGGTGCGGGCCGCCGGAGGCCAGAACGTGCTCGTCGTTCCGCTGACCGCCGAGTCCCGCTTCTACCGATTGGAACGTCGGTAACCGGCGCGTCAGGATTTCAGGATGCGTTCGCGTCGGGGGTCGTACGGGGTCCGGAGGTGCGGTGTGGCCGGGATGCGTCGACCGTCGACGAGGAGTTCGTAGCGGCCTTCCAGAATCCACTCCGGGGTGACGAAGGACCCGGCATTCTTGACGTAGCCGAGCGCCACGCCGCCGCCGAGGGTGTGGCCGTAGCTGCCGCTGGTGGTATAGCCGACGCCGACTCCGTTGCGGAAGATGACCTCGCCGCCCCAGACCGGAGGCTCAGGGTCTTGCAGGACGAATTGGGTCAGGAGCTTTCGCAGTGGGCGCTCCCGGGCGGCGGTCAGGGCCGCCTTGCCGAGGAACTCCTTGTCCCAGGCGATGGTGAATCCGAGACCCGCTTCGAATGGCGTTTCGTCGGGCGAGAGTTCCGCCCCGAAGGCGCGGTAGGCCTTTTCCAACCGGAGCGAGTTGATCGCGTAATGTCCGGCGTCCCAGACACCAAGGTCTTCGCCGGCGATCTCGAGCAGTTCGTAGACGTGGGTGGCCTGTTCGGTGGGCACGTGGAGTTCCCAGCCGAGTTCCCCGACGTAGGTCAGTCGGACGGCGCGCACGGTCGCCATCCCGATGTTGATCCGCTGCGAGGTGCCGAAGGGGAAGCTGGCGTTGTCCAAGGCTGCGTCGGTGACGCGGCTCAGAAGCTGTCGGGAATTCGGGCCCATGACTCCGATCACCGACCAGGCCGTCGTGATGTCGACGGCTTCGGCGCGATACCCGCTCAGGTGTTGACGGAGCCAGGCAAGGTCCCGGGTGGCCTGGACGGAACCGGTGATGAGATGGAACTCCTCTTCACCAACCCGGATCACCGTCAGGTCGCTTTCGTAGCCGCCCCGCTCGTTGAGCATCGGCGTGTAGACGACGCGCCCGGTGGGCACGTCGACCTGATTGGCGCACAGGTACTGGAGTCGCGAGGCTGCGTCCGTTCCGCGGACCAGGATTTTACCGAAGCCCGTCTGGTCGAAGAGCGCGACCTGTTCGCGGCACGCGGTGTGTTCGGAGGCGTGATTGGCGAACCAGTTCTGCCTCCCGAAGCTGTACTCAACCTCGGGATCGATGGCGAAACCCTTACCATACGCCACAAACCAGTTCGGACGTTCCCATCCGCCCTTCGTCCCGAATGAGGCACCTGCGGCCTTGAGCCGATCGTGAAGCGGGCTGAGCCGGACATTCCGGGCGGTGATGGGTTCGCGGTTGGGCCAGGCCATTTCGTAGTGCAGACCGAGGGATTCGGTGACGCGGTCGCGGAGGTATCCGCGATCATTGGCCCACGGCCCGAAGCGCCGGATATCGACGCCGGAGAGGTCGTACGGCATGGCTCCGCCGGTAATCCATTCGGCCAAAGCCTTTCCAGCGCCACCGGCGCAGGCGATGCCAGCGGAGTTGAAGCCCGCGGCGACGAAAAGGCCGCGGAGTTCCGCGGTTTCGCCGAGGAGGAAGTTGTTGTCGGGAGTGAAGCTCTCGGGGCCGTTGACGAACCGGCTGAAACCGGACGCCTTCAGACCTGGGATCCGGTGCAATCCCTCGGCGAGGGGTTGTGCGAACTTGGGCCAGTCCTCCTCGAGCAGACCGAAGGAGAAGTCATCGGGGACCTTGGGTACGTCCCAGATCTTGGTGGTGCGCTGGAAGGCCCCGAGCAGCACTCCGCCGCCTCCTCCGTTCGGAAGGTCCTCACCACGGAAGTACGTGGATCCGTCCATGTCGCGCGTGCAGGGACTGTTGCCGTCGGCTCCGGGGAGGGCATTGCTGACGACGTAGTGGTGCTCGACCGGGTAGAGGGGAATGTTGACCCCGGCGGTGAGGGCGAGTTGTCGGGACCACATGCCGCCGGTCAGGACGACGTAGTCGGCGAGGATGTCGCCCACGTTGGTCTGGGCTCCAAGCACACGGCCGCCGCGGTGGATCAGGCCCAGGACGCGCACGCCTTCGCGGATGGTGGCGCCGGCCGCCTTCGCACCCTTGGCGAGCGCCAGGGGCACCTCGCCGGGGAGGACCCGGCCGTCGTGCGGAATCCAGAAGGCGCCGGCGAGATCGTCGACGCGGATGCACGGGAATTTCTCCTGCGCTTCCGCGGGCGGGATTTCATGGCATTCCACGCCGAGGTAGGAGGCGACCCCGGTGGTCCGGCGGAACTGGACGACCCGTTCCTGGTTCCGGGCAAGGAGGAGGCTGCCGACCATCCGCCAGCCGACGTCGTGTCCGGTGAGTTCCTTGAGGCGGGCGTACAGGTCTGCCGAATCCTGGTTGATCCGCATCATGCTGCTCGAGACACGGAGGCGCCCGACCATGCCGGCTGCGTGCCAGGACGTGCCACCGGCGAGCTTGTTCTGCTCCAGCAGGACGACGTCCTTCCATCCAAATTGGGTCAGATGCCACGCGACCGAGGTGCCGGCGACGCCGCCACCGATGATCAGGACGCGTGTGTGGGAAGGAATGGAGTCGCTCACAGACACGAGTTTGGACCTTCGTAGCGAAAAGGGCATCCCCGAGGGCGGGGAGTGGCCAGAGGCCGGCAACGATGCGGCGCGTCCCGACACTGCCCCCGAATCCGGTGGGGCGAGCCTCTCCCTCGAGCCGCCCCGGAGTTTGAAGTTTTCAGTTTCAGGTTTGAAGCGGCCGCCGGGCTCGAATCTTCAAACTTGGGACTCCCGATCGGCTCGTGCGGACACTCGCCCACCCCTCGCTGGGACTAGTGTCGGAATGCGCCAGGAACGATTGGATGCGGGTTCGACGGTTGCCTCGCGGCCGCGGTTTCGTCAGTTTGCACGAACTATTCCCATGAAGTTCCTGCGCGTCCCAGGGGCGATCATCGCCATGTCGATCTCCATACTCGCCCAGAATGAGCCGGTCCTTCCATTGTGGCCAGCGGGCGCGGTTTCAGGTGCCCGGGGTGATGGCACCAACGACGTTCCGACGCTGACCGCTTACCTGCCGCAGGCGGACCAGCGGACCGGTGCCGCGATGGTCATCTGTCCCGGTGGGGGCTATGGCGGCCTGGCCCAACATGAGGGACGAGACTACGCGCTCTACCTGAACCGCGAGGGCATCTCGTGCTTCGTGCTCAAGTACCGTCTCGGTTCACACGGCTATCGGCATCCGATCATGTTGGGCGACGCGGCGCGGGCAGTCCGGTTGGTCCGGGCGCGGGCGGGGGATTGGGGTGTGGATCCGGGCCGAGTGGGGATCATGGGAAGCAGCGCGGGCGGTCACCTCGCTTCCACGTTGATCACGCATTTTGATTCCGGCCTGCCGGATGCAGCGGATCCGATCGACCGACAGAGTTCGAGGCCGTCGGTGGGCGTCCTGTGCTATCCGGTCATCTCGCTTGGCAAGTTCACGCATCAGGGTTCGAAGAACAACCTGCTGGGAGCCGAACCCGCGCCGGAACTGGTTGAAGACCTGTCGAACGAGAAGCGGGTGCGCAAGGATGGTCCACCGGTCTTCCTCTGGCACACGGTCGAGGACAAGGCGGTGCCGGTTGAGAACTCATTGCTGTTCGCGCAGGCGCTCCGGGATGCAGGAGTTCCGTTTGACCTTCATCTCTACGAAAAGGGGCGGCACGGAATCGGGTTGATGGCGAAACCGCCCCAGTTCGAGAATCCGCATCCCTGGGCTGCGGATCTTGTGTTCTGGCTTCGGGCGAACCGGTTTGGTCGTTGATCGCCTGCGGTCAGCCGGAGACTTGGCTGACGAGTCGGCAGGGGGGCTTCGGAGCGGCTTCGGTTCAGGACGATCCTTGCCGACCGCACGCCTTTCTGGAGGGTACCCCGGTGTTGTCGAAATCCGAGACGCAGGAGGGGCGGGCCCGATCAGGGGTTGTGGCCGCGGCGGCCTGCTACCTGATGTGGGGATTGGTGCCGCTTTACTGGAAGCAGTTGAAGGCCGTGAATTCGGTCGAGTTGATCGCCCATCGCCACCTGTGGTCGATGGTCATCCTGCTCCTGCTGCTCGGGCGCTGGGGCGGTTGGCATGAAATCCGTGCGGCCTTGGGGACGTGGGCGGGGTTGGGGCGGGTGATGTTGGGGGCGTGCCTCCTGACGGCGAACTGGTTGGTCTACGTTTGGGGCGTCAACACCGGCCACATCATCGAGACCAGCCTGGGGTACTTCCTCGTCCCACTGGTCAGTGTCCTCGCCGGTCGGTTCCTGTTGGGGGAGCACCTCCGCCGGTTGCAATGGATTGCCGTCGGGTTGGCGGCGATCGGGGTGGCGATCCTCATGAGGCAGGCAACCCGGATTCCCTGGATCGCCCTGATGCTCGCGGCGACCTGGGGTTGCTACAGCATCCTCCGGAAACGATCGAAGCTGGGGGCGGTACCTGGTCTGGCGGTGGAGACTTTGCTGCTGTCGCCATTGGCCGTCGGCTACCTCGCATGGAGGCACCAAGAGGGAACGGGCGTGATGGGCCGGGTGGATGCGACCACCCATCTTCTGGTCCTGAGTTCGGGCTTGGTGACGGCCGTGCCCTTGCTGCTGTTCGCCCACGCTGCGCCGCGGATCCGGTTGTCGACGCTGGGACTGCTGCAATACATCGCCCCGACCGCCCAATTGATGCTCGGTGTCTGGGTCTACCAAGAGTCCTTCTCCATGGCGCGTCTCGGGAGCTTCGGGCTGATCTGGTGCGGGTTGGCCCTCTACACGTTGGACAATCTTTCCGCGCACCGCCGTTCGGCGGCACGCGGTCCCGCCGAGGTCAAGGTCGAGCCGGGGTCCGAAGTTCGTCCAGGGCGCGAATGACCGCTTCGTCATCGTACTTGAGGCTCCGGGCCTTGTTCAGGTCGGCCCGGGCGCTGGCCACGTTGCCAAGGGCGGCGTAGGCGAGACCTCGGTAGTAGTAAACGGATCCGCTGGGAGCCTTCGAGACGGCAACGGTCAGCGACTCGACGGCCTCGGCGTGGCGCTTCAGACGGTATTGGGTGCGGCCGACCCGGAAGGGAACGTCCTCATCCGTGGGGTCCACGGCGAGTTCGGCCTGGTACTCGGTCAACGCCGCCTCGTACTTGCCGAGCCGCTCGTAGCAGGAACCGATGTTGAAGTGGGAATTGTTGCGCTTCGGGTTTCGGACGAGTGCCTTTGAAAACTGCTCGATGGCCTCCGCGTACAGGCCGGCGCGGAGGAGTTCCATGCCGGCGTCGTGAAAGGTATCGGCATTGTTCGCGAACGATGCGCGCGAGGCCAGATAGCCTGCCTTGGCCGCCTTGAATTTCCCGTCGAAGTCGGGGACGGATTCGGCGACGACTTCCCGCCACCGACGGGCGATCGAGGATCCGTGGAGGACGTCGTGATAGACGGTGAAGTCCACCGGGTCGAACTTCATGACGGCAGACAATGCCTCCTGCACGTCGCCAAGATTGAGGTGGGCCTGGATGCGGCGCTTGAAATCTTCGATGCCGCGCTTCCGGAGCCGGGCGCATTCAAATTCCAGGGCGGGGAAATCAAGGGTGTTCACCGGGGCATCGATGCCCTCGACGGTGTCATAGGCCCGGGTCGACAGCAGTCCGTAGGGCATCCAGTCCGTCCGGAGACCGTTCTGCTTCCAGAGGAAGTCGGTCAGTTGCGGGTTCTCGGCGACTTTCCGCGCGTTGTGGGCCCGTAGGGGTTTCTGGGAACACAGCACCAGGTAGTAGGTCGACTGGATGCAACCCAGCGAACACTCCGGGAACACCTGCTGCAGGGATTTCAGGATGATGTTCAGGCCCTTGTCCCCCACGCGCGAATCCACCCAGGTCATGTAGACGCCGTCGTCCGTCATGCGCGCTCGGACGGCTTCGAAGAAGTCCTTCGTGTAGAGCTTGGACGAGCTGAAGTAGAGCGGGGTGGTCACCGTGTTGACCACGAGGGAATACTTCTCGGTCGAGGACTTGGTGTAGTGGATGGCGTCGTCGACGTGGATCGTGAGCTTGGGGCGGAATGACTCGATGTCGAAGTTCCACTCCTTCATCCGGAAAAGGTTCTGGACCACGATCGGGTTGATCTCCACGGCGTCGATCTTGTCGAAGAGCAGGCACACCGATCCGCCCGTGGCACCGGAACCCAGGCCCAGCACGAGCGCCTTGTCCGTCCGCGGGGCGTAGAGCGAGGCGTACGCTCCGACCAACTTCTCGTACGGGGCGTTGAGTCGGAAGCTGATGAAGCCATTGATGAAGAAGTAGGCGTTCCCGCCGTTGCGGTTGATCGAGAAGGTGTCCTGGTAGCCCTTGAAGCGCTCGGGCGAATTCATCCTGCCGAGGGAGGTCTTGAGGTCCTCGGGCGAATGGAAGGCCGTATGCCCGGCGTAGAGCAGGTCTTCGTTCCACTGCGCACGATGCAGGATCAGGAGCGCGGCTGCTGCTCCGGCCGAGGCCATCCACGACGATCCGCGGAAACGGTGGAACACGAGGATCGACGCGATCACCAGCAGGCCAACGAGGACGACGAGGGCGCCGTAGTCCAGCAAGCGGTGCAGGCCAAAGGCCATCAGGACGAAGCCCAGCGCATTGGCGATCGAGGAGATGAAGAGCAGATGGCCGGATTCGCGGGCGACGTTCTTCTGGTCCTGAAGCAGCGCAGGGATGGTCGCGCCGAACGTGATCGCCGGGATCGCCATGGAACCAACGATGAGGGCGAGCTTGAGCAGGACTGACGAGAGGTAGTCCTCGACGGCCGTTGCGTAGTTCGACGTGTAGAGGCGCGCCATCCAGCCGAAGCAGGCGAGGAGCCAGGCGATTCCGGCGGCGTTGATCAGGAGCAGGTTTGGGAACGAGATCCGGAATCGTCCGGCGAGGGCTGAACCTACCGCAATCCCGAGGAAGACGACCGACAACACCAGCGCGAACGTTTCCCGGAAGGGACCGAGGACGCACTCCGCCAGCTTGACCATCAGGAGTTGGAAGATCGCCGACGCCACGCTCACGATGCCGAGGGCCACGACGTGCTCGCGTGGGAACACAGCGCGTTCGGTGGCAGCCGGGACTTGTGATCGGACGGCGTCAAATCCCAGTCGGAGGGCGACAGCGACGGCGAAGTTGAGGCCGGCAATGGCCAGCATGGTACCCCGGATCCCCAGGACTCGGAGGAGCCAGTATTCAATGAGCAGGGCCGTGATGGCGGCGCCGAAATTGTAGATCGTGTAAGCCCGCGAAAAGATCCGACCCGAACTCACCCGACTGAAGTAGCCGGCGAAGAGCGGGAGGCTGCACCCGATGAGGAACGAGGGGATGCTGAGGAGCAGCAGGCACAGGAAGACGTTGGCCACCATTCCGTGGCCGAACCACCCGCCCGCCACGTAGAGCAGCGCGTCCAGGGGTCGCGTTCCGAGCGCGAACACCACCCCGAAGGCACCGATACCCGCCTCGATCGCCCAGAGGTGCTTCCAGAGGCGGTGGGCGTGCAGGGTTCCAAAGCCGATTCCGAGCAGGAACGTCAGCAGCACCGCGGAACTGACCGCGAATTGGTCGCCGATCAGGTTGCCGAGCGCGCGGCCATACAGGATCTCGTACGAGATGCCGCAAAAACCGGAGGCCAGCAGGAGGGGGACGAAGCCGATGTCCCGTCGGGAGGGTTTGCTTGTGTTTGGCATGGCGGTGGTTTCCCAGAGGGGCGCGGCGAATGTCCTCACGAGCCGATCAGGAGTCCCAAGTTTCAAGATTCAAGCCCGGCGGCCGGTTCAAACTTGAAACTGAAAACTTCAAACTCCGGGGCGGCTCGACGGACTCTTGCCCCACCATTTTCGCGGACAGGATCAACATGCGCCCGGATCGTGGTGAATTTCAAGGTGGTCCTTGTCTTGGCTGCCGGTGCCAGTAGGGTTCCGGGCTTTCCGATTGTCGCTGAGATTGAAATTCTGGAACCGAATTGCTCACTACTGAGATGAACGCTCCCATTCGAGTCGCGGTGACTGGCGCTGCCGGTCAGATTGGATACTCGCTGCTGTTCCGCATCGCCTCCGGCGCGATGTTTGGCCCCGATCAACCGGTCATCCTCCATCTGATCGAGATCGAGCCCGCCTTGAAGGTGCTCAACGGTGTCGTGATGGAATTGGATGATTGCGCATTCCCGCTTCTGGCCGGTGTGGTTCCGACCGCATCCCTCGACGAGGGCTTCCGGGGAGTCCACTGGGCGCTGCTGGTGGGTTCGGTGCCGCGCAAACAGGGCATGGAGCGGAAGGATCTGCTCGGCATCAACGGCAAGATCTTCACCGGTCAAGGGCAGGCCATCCAACGGAATGCCGCCTCCGATGTGCGCACGCTGGTGGTCGGAAATCCGTGCAATACGAACTGCCTGATCGCGATGAATTCGGCGCCGGAAGTACCCAGGGACCGCTGGTTCGCGATGACGATGCTGGACCAGAACCGCGCCAAGACGCAGTTGGCCCAGAAGGCGGGCGTGCCGGTTTCCCAGGTCTCGAACATCGCCATCTGGGGCAACCACAGTTCGACGATGTATCCGGACTTCGCCAATGCCCGCATCGGAGGTCGGCCCGCTCCGCTCGTGATCGAGGACGATGCCTGGTTCGCGGACAAGTTCATCCCGACGGTGCAGAAGCGGGGCGCGGCCATCATCGAGGCCCGCGGGCTCAGTTCTGCCGCGTCTGCTGCGAACGCGGTGGTGGACACCGTCCGGGCCCTGAGCACGCCGACGCATCCGGACGACTGCTTCTCCGTGGCGGTTTGTTCGGACGGATCCTACGGGATCGAGAAGGGGTTGATGTTCAGCTTCCCGACCCGGAGCAACGGTCGGACCTGGGAGACGATCCAGGGGGTTCAGTTGAGCGACTTCTCCAAATCCCGCATCGCTGCCACCGAGGCTGAACTGAAGGAGGAGAAGGCCCTCGTGGCCGACCTGCTTCCCCACTGACCGGTCGGACGGTTGGTAATCCGGGCGGGGAGGACCCCGCCTTCCGCGCCGTCAACGGCGCTGGGGGCGGGCGACGCCAATGCCGACGATCTCGACGAGCACCTGTTGAAGGACCCGGGCTTCGTCGGCATCACTGCTGACCAGCTTTCGGTTGGCTTCCAGGAGAAGTTCCATCGCGCGGACGAGTTCGGCGGACTGGAAATTCTCGGCCTGACGGGCGGCCTGAAACAGGACGAACGGGTGAACGGAGAGGGGATTGTACCGCTTGTCCGCGGGCATCTGATCCGCGGGAATCCGGTCCAGTTGTGCCTTGAATGAGTTGTACTGGTTGGCGGGCTTCAGGTAGCCGGCTGACATCAGTTCCCGGATGAGGATGAGGTTCCGGACCTTCGAGATCAGCCCGTAGAGCAGCCCGATCTCGGACTTCTTCTTGTCCGCCCCGGTCCGGATTTCCCAGAGTTCTTCGTCGAGCGTGCGGAGGACCTTGCCGAGGTTCCTGTCCCCCAGAGCCTCGGATAGCGCGAAGGCCTGGGCGGTCTTTTGCCGGGCTGTCACCGCTTCCACGTCCCCCCGCGTGATCGCTTTCCTCCCCGCTGTGTAGAGGATCAGCTTCTCACACTCCTGCGCCAGCAGTCGCAGATTCGGGCCCGTGCGCGTCACGAGTTCTCCCAACGCCTCGTCGTCGATGCTCCGGCCTCCCGCCTGGAAGGCTCGAGTTGCCTCGGACTCCGCCTTGATTCCCCAGTCCTTGTCATCGGCGCTCAGTGCCGCGAACGATTCGACGAGGCCCAGTTTCTCGATCGTCTTGAACAGGGTGCGACGCTTGTCGGCCTTCGAGGCCGCGATCAGCAATCTCACACCCTCCCACCGGAACGCCTTGAGTTCGTCGGCGAAGTCTCCCAGGGCCTCCGTCACCGCGCTGGATCCGCTGGTCCGGTCATCGCCGAGAAAGGTGCAGTTCTGCAGCCAGACCAGCTTCGGGCCTCCGAAGAACGGAAGCGTCTGGAGGGCCTCGCGAACCCTGCCCAGCGCCGCCAGGGCATCGCTGGAATTCAAGGCTGTCCCGTCCAGCACCTCGTGGTCCATGCCGCCAGCGGCCTTGCGCCAGGCTTCCCACACCTGCTTGGCCCGCTGCTGGATCCCGAAGTCATCGTCTCCCGTCAGGAGAAGGATGGGCGTCGTATCCACCGAATGCGCCGTGGCGCTCGCTGCAGAGCCGCTGGGAGAAGATCTGGCCATGCTCGGGTCAGGTTGGCTCCGTGCCGGAATCTTCCGAGTCGTCGTCGTCGCCGTCTTTCTCCCGCTGCTCGTTCAGCCTTGCCAGGACCTCCGTCATGTCTTCCACCTCGTCGAAAAGCCTTCTCGCGACGTAGACGGGGCGCCGGGAGGCAGCGGCTATGGCGAGGCAATCCGACGGCCGGGCATCCAGTTCCACCAGCTTCTGCCCGAGTTCGTTCTCCTGTTTCAGGATCAGGCGCGCGAAGTAGGTCGAGTTGCGCAACTCGGTAATGACGACCCGCTCCACCGCGATGCCGAACCCCTGGAACACATGCCCAATCAGGTCATGGGTGAGTGGGCGATCCTTCGGGGTGCCGCGAAGCGCCATTCCAATGACGGCGCCCATGTTGTGCTCGACCTGGATGACGAAAACCTTCTCGTCGTTCCCCACGAAGAGCGCAACCCCGCTGTTTGCGGGAAGGATGCCCCGGATCTGGACCGGCACGACCTCCTGTTTCATCGGGCGAGGTTGGAACCGGTGGGCGTGCCGGGCAAGCCTGCACCTCGCGGTTTCTCCTGCGCCCGCCACGGCCGCCGTCGGTTGGTCGACCGTTTTGGATGCCCACAGGATGGACGCCGGACGAACTCCATGGCGCAATCACCCCGGAATGAACGGGGAACCAGACGGCAACAGGGTGGGTCCAGATTCGGGAGGAGGCGAGTGAAGCTTCCCGAGGCCGGGGACATGCATCGTCTGCGCGCGGCACAGGGTTGGATCGAGCTGGGGCTTCCCGGTGAGGCAACGCTGGAACTCGACCAGCTCACCTCCGAAGGAAAGTCGCATGCGATGACCCTGGAACTCCGATGGGCGATCGAAGCGGCGGCAGAAGCCTGGGACCGCGCCCTGGAGCAGGCTGAGCGTCAGGTGGCAACGAACCCGACCCTGGTCAGCGGATGGATCCACCGCGCGTACTCACTCCGACGCGTCCCGGGGCGGGGATTGGAGGCAGCCCTCGCGGCGCTGCTGCCGGCCGCCACCCTGTTCCCGGAGGAGTCCATGGTGGCCTACAACCTCGCCTGCTATCTGGTGCAGTTGGATCGCGTGGAGGAAGGGTGGCGGTGGTATCTGGAAGCCCAGGCTCGAGGGGACGCTCCGACGGTCCGCAAGCTGGCGCTGGCGGATCCGGATCTTCAGCCGATCTGGCCCCGGATCTCAGCCGAGGCGGGGCGTTGATCTTCGGGGGCGGCGCCGGGATGGCCTTTCGGCGGGGTAGGGAAGCTGGGATCCGGCGCGCTATTCCATGGTTGGCTGGACCGGGACGCTTGACTTAACAGGGTCACCATGACACTCCGATTAAAGTGTCGCGCCGATTCGGGCATCTGAGAATCCTTGGCACCATCGGCACCTCGATGGTCCGGGTGATCTGAGTTCCCTGACTCTACCCCGGCCATTTGACCGATCATCGTGCGAGACAACATTATTGCCATTAACCCGAAAGCATCGTCAGCAAAGTCAAGTATCATGAACATTAGGACCCACTCCGGCCTGTCGCTGGGGCTTGCGGCGGTCATCACTGCCTTCGCCCTTCCTGCGATCCATGCTCAAGAGAGCGACCGCGAGATGCGGACGCGCGACCGCCAGAACTATGAAGTCCTGGTGGGTGATTACTACACCGGTCGCTCGCCCTACTTCCGCGGCGGCGTGAAGCCCGAGGCTCCGGCCCCCATCGTGGTCGCCCAGGCCAAGCCTGCTCCGGCCGCGAAGCCGTCTGGCCCCTGCAGCACCACCACCACCGGTCTGGTCAACCTGACCAAGACCATGCCCTCCGAGGCGATCCTCGGTGAGCCTTTCACCTACGAGCTCAAGCCCCTCGCCACCGGTTGCGCCGGCAACGTGGTCATCACCGACACGCTGCCCGAGGGCGTCTCCCTCGTCAGCACCTCCCCGCAGGCGACCGTCAACGGCAGCCAACTCGTCTGGAACCTGGGCAACCTCGACGCCGGCGAGTCCAAGACCCTCAAGGTCACGGTCAAGCCCGAGAAGGAAGGCGCCCTGTTCTCCTGCGCGACGATCAAGGCCGATCCCCGGGTTTGCGCCCAGACGATCGTCGGTCGTCCCCAGTTGGCCATCGACAAGACCGGGCCGGAAATCGCCCAGCTCGGTGCTGACGTCGATTACAACGTGACGGTCAAGAACACCGGAACGTCCGTCGCCAAGAACGTTGTCGTGACCGACAAGTACCCGGCGGGTCTGGGTGGCGTTGCCGAGAAGACCTTCAATATCGGCGACCTGGCCCCCGGCCAGTCCCGCACGATCCCGGTCAAGCTCAAGGCCGCCGAACGCGGTCGTCATTGCAACGTGGCGGTCGCCACGTCCAGCAATGCCGGCACCGTCCAGGACGATGCCTGCACGACGATCGTCAAGCCCGGCCTGAAGCTGGTGAAGACGGGCGACGACAAGCGCTTCATCAACAAGCAGGCGTCCTACAAGCTCGTGGCCTCGAACACGGGTGACACCGAGTTGACCGGCGTGGTCGTGACCGACACTGCTCCGGCGCAGACCAAGATCGTCAGCGCCCCCGGCGCCTCGATCGCTGGCAACACGGCGACCTGGAACGTGGGGTCCCTCAAGCCGGGCGAGAAGAAGGAGTTCGCGGTTGTCCTGACCTCCACCCAGGCTGGCAAGTGGTGCAACGTTGCCAGCGTCAACACTTCCCAGGGCCTGCGTGAGAACGCCGAAGCCTGCACGACCTGGGTTGGCATCTCGGCCATCCTCGTTGAGGTCGTCGACGATCCCGATCCGATCCAGGTGGGCGAGTCCACCGTCTACACCATCCGCATCACCAACCAGGGCAATGCGGACCTGACGAACATCAACACCGTCGCTCAGTACGCCAAGGAGGTCACCCCGGTGTCCTCGCAGGGCGGCACGGTCGATGGCAAGACGGTCAAGTTCCCGACGGTGCCTCGCCTCGGTGCGAAGCAGTCGGTGACCTACACCGTCACGGGCAAGGGCGCTGCTGAGGGTGACCACCGCCTCAAGGTGGTTGTGACCGAAGACCAGCTGCTCTCGCCGGTCGTCGAGGAAGAGTCCACCCGCGTCTACTAAGACCCGGTTGACCCACGAATTCGAAGAGCCGCTCCTCACGGGGCGGCTCTTTTTTTGTTTCGACCCGGCCGGCCGGATCGCGGGATCGTCGACCCATGATCCCGCGTCTGAGCCGCCTTTGGGTGTGTGTCTTGTGTTTGGCGCGTCCCTTTCTGGTCGAAGCCTCCCCGCTGGAGTCGCTCCCTCCCCCAATCATCCGGAACGACGACCAGTTGCTCGATGCGATCGAGCGGACCGCCTTTGAGTATTTTCGATCCGAAGCGGATCCCGTCACCGGACTGATCAAGGATCGGTCCACGCCCGACTCCAAATGCAGCATCGCTGCCGTTGGGTTTGGCCTCAGCGCCTGGTGCATTGGTGTGGATCGGGGGTACGTCCCCCGCGAAGAGGCCGCCACCCGCGTTCGGGCGACCCTCGCGACGTTTCTCAACGGTCCGCAGGGCGACTCGCCCACCGGCGTCATCGGGCACCGGGGTTGGTTCTATCATTTCCTCGAGATGGGGTCGGCAACCCGGGCCTGGAAATGCGAACTGTCCTCCATCGACACCGCCCTGTTCCTTGCTGGCGCCCTGGATGCCTCGAGGTTCTTCACCGGTTCGGCGCCGGTTGAACGCGAAATCCGGCGGATGTCGAACGCACTCGTCGACCGGGTGGATTGGCGTTGGATGTGTGACGGGGCAGACGTGCTGTCGATGGGGTGGCATCCGGAACGCGGGTTCATTCCCCGCTGCTGGGTCGGGTACAACGAGGCCATGCTGCTCTACGTCCTGGCACTCGGGGCTTCCCGCGATCCGCTTCCTCCAACGGCGTGGGGTGCCTGGACACGCGGCTACGTCTGGAGCACCCAGCATGGGCAATCCTACCTCGATTTCCCGCCCTTGTTCGGACACCAGTACTCCCATTGCTGGATCGATTTCCGTGGGCGGGCGGACTCGTGGATGCGGTCACGAGGGATCGACTACTTCGAGAATTCCCGCCGCGCCGTCCTGGCCCAGCAGGCGTACTGCATGGCCAACCCGGGCGGCTTCGCGGGGTATGGCCCTCTCCTCTGGGGGATCACCGCCTGTGATGGACCCCAAGGCTATGGCGCGCGCGGCGCTCCTCCGGCTGAAAATGATGATGGAACCCTGGCGCCGACGGCGGTGGGTGCCTCGCTCCCGTTCGCACCCGAGATCTGTCTGCCGACACTCCGGAACCTCCATCAAACGTGGGGAACGCGGCTCTGGACAAAGTACGGCTATCGGGACGCGTTCAATCCCTCGCGGGACTGGGTGGCAACCGACGTCCTCGGCATCGATCAGGGAGCCATGATCCTGATGGTGGAGAACTACCGCAGCGGTGCGGTCTGGAAGCGGATGGAAGGGCATCCCGTGATCCGTCGAGGCTTGCGGCGTGCGGGGTTCAAGCGGTTGGAGCGGTGATTTTGGGAGTTGAATGGAGTGGCGTTTGATCGGTCGAACGGGCACTCATTTGTCGCATTGTTCTCCATGAAGACGACCTACGGGATCGGAATAGCATTGGGCCTGGCCTTCGCTTGCGTGGCGACGGCAGGAGAAAACTGGGCGCAGTGGCGTGGACCCGCCTTCAACGGTTCCACCGTGGCCCGGGGACTGCCGGGCGAGTTGAGCCGCGAGAACGTCCTGTGGTCCGCGCCTGTTCCGGGTCCGTCGGGTGCCACACCGATCATCTGGAACGACCACGTCTTCACCCATTCCCCGGATGAGTCCGGCAACCTCGCGCTGATCGCGATGGATCGTCGGTCCGGCAAGGAGCTTTGGCGCCAGGAGGTAGGGATCGGAAACAAGGAGAAGGGCCGGAACAACATGGCGGCGCCGTCCCCTGTGACGGACGGCGAGCGGGTGATCTCCCTGTTCGGGACCGGGGATCTGGCGGCGTTCGGAATGGATGGAAAGCCGCTCTGGAAGCGGAGCCTTGGAAAGGATTTCGGCCGTTTCTCGGTCATGTGGATCTACGGGAGTTCGCCCCTGCTTTATCAGGGACGGCTGTACATCCAGGTGCTCCAGCGCAGCCCGATGCCCGCCGACTACCCGTTGTACGACGGCAAGCCGGAGCGGGAGTCCTTTCTGCTGTGCGTCGATCCTTCCAATGGCAAAGACCTCTGGCGCGAGGTCCGCAAGACCGACTCCACGCTGGAGAGTCAGGAGTCGTATGCGACCCCCATTCCGTTTCAAGGAAAGGACGGAACCCAACTCCTGATCGTGGGCGGTGATCATGTCAGCGGCCATGCCTTGGCAGACGGGAAGGAGATCTGGAGGGCGCGGCTCTATGAGAAGCGCGACGACTGGTACCGCATCGTGACCTCTGCCGTGACGCACCAGGGCTTGATTTACGCCTCTGGACCCAAGGGACAGCCGGTGGTCGCGTTCCGCGAGGGCGGCAAGGGAAACGTGACCGACACGGCGGTCGCCTGGCGGTTTACCGAGAGCCCGACGGACTGGAGCACGCCCCTGGTCCTGGACGGAAAGCTGTTCGTGCTGGATGGCGGCAAGAAGGTCCTCAGCCGCCTGGATCCGGCAACGGGCGAGAAGAAGTGGAGCGGCAAGCTGCCCGTGCGGGAAGTGATCTGGGGTTCGCCGACCGGCGCCGACGGAAAGATCTATCTCCACAGCGAGGAGGGAACGGTGGTGGTCTGCGACGCCGGGGACTCCTTCAAGGTACTCGGAACCTTGACCTTTGAGGGGGAGGGGCCCTGCAGGGGGAGCATCGCGGTCGCCCAGGATCAGGTCTTCGTGCGCACGGCGAAGAAGCTGCATTGCTTCGGACGAAAGTAACTTTCTGCGGAACCGAGGCGCCCTCTTGCGTGTCACAGAGGGCAACATCCCAGAATGACGCCCATTGATTCGCATGAAGCGTGTGGTTGATCCGTTGATTCATCGGTCCGGTGCGCTGAGGCGGGGTTTGCTCGACCCGTCGAGCCTCTTCTCCGTCGTCGCGACCGCCAGCGTCCTGCTGCTGGCCGGCTGCGGAGAGTCTTCCCAAGCCGGGCCTGGCCCCGCCCTGGTCGCCGAGTTTGCACCCGGCGTTACCTACACCAACGAACACATCGCGACCGGCCCTTGGTCGATCCATGTGGTCCGCGCCCGCAGGGATTCCGGTGAGTTCGGCTTGGTGTCGGTCCATGCGAAGCGCAGCGCCCTTGGGCTCTCGACCCTCAGCCAGCAGGTCCGCTCCGTGCCAGCCGCCCTCGGGATCCCGGTGGCTGCGGTGAATGGGGATTTCTACCAGCGCGACCGGGCCTACGCCGGTGATCCCCGAGGCCTTCAGATCGTCGAAGGAGAGTTGATCAGCGCGCCCATCGGAGGCGTCGCGTTCTGGATCGATGTCGCCGGGCAACCGCATGCCACCAATATCCAACCCCAGTTGGAGGTGTCCTGGGCTCCCGGGGCTTCCCAGGCCATCGGGTTGAACGAAGACCGGCAACCCAACGAAGTCGTTCTCTACACGCCGTCGATCGGTTCGAGTACGCGAACTTCCGGCGGGCGCGAGTGGGTGCTGAAACCCGCCGATACCAACTCGCCGATGGCCCGGATCGGGTTCTCCGGGCCGATGACCGTGGCGGAGGTGAAGGATGGGGGGAGTTCGCCAGTGCTTCCCGGTGCCTGGGTGCTCAGCGCCGGGCAAAGTGTCCTGCGCAAGAATCCGGGCCTGGCCGCTCTGGGAGTGGGTGCCCGACTGGATATCCGTTTGGGGAGTGTTCCGGACCTTTCCGGTGCCACCCAGGCCATCAGCGGTGGGCCGGTGCTGGTCCGGGGCGGCAAGGCCCTGAAGATCGTGCCCCCGCGCTCGGACTCCTACGAGTTCAGTTCGATGGTTGAACGCCATCCGAGGTCGGCTGTCGGATGGAGTCGGACGCACTTCATTCTCGTGGAAGTGGACGGGCGGCAGAATGGGTTGTCCGTGGGCATGACTCTCGAAGAACTGGGTGCGACACTGCTGCGATGGGGCGCCGAGGAAGGCATCAATCTGGATGGTGGGGGATCCGCCACCTTCTGGTGCAACGGGCAGATCCAGAACAGCCCCTGCGATGGGGGCGAACGGGCCATCGCGAATTCCCTCGTCCTGGTCCGCAAGACGGCCGCTCGTCCGTGAAACTTCTCCAACGCATGAACCGCGCATGCCTCATGCGATGGAGATGGGTCAGGGAATGGGCGTTGGTCCTCGTCCTGGGGTTCGGCTTGCCTGCCTCTGCCGGACCCGGTGCCGTCGCCGTTTCCCCGACCAATCCTCCGCCACGGGTGGCGGGGACCGACCGGGGTTTCTCGTACCGGAATGACCTGCGGACCGACCCGACGTGGTCCATCCACGTGTTCAAGGTCGACCGGAGTCGGCGGGATCTCCTGCTGACCAGCACGACCGGTGCGCACGGGGCGATCGGGATGAGCCGGTTATCGGATCAATTGCAGGACTTGCCCGGCTCGTGGGGGACGCCGATCGCTGCCGTCAATGGCGACTTCTACACCACGGAGGACGCCTACCAGGGGGATCCCCGGGATGTTCAGATCCGGAACGGGGAACTGATCAGCGCCCCCTCAGGGCATGCTTCGTTCTGGGTGGATCGGACGGGCGAGTTCCGCACCACCAACGTCACCTCCAATCTCCGTGTCCGATTGCCCGATGGTTCGGTGCATCCGATGGGGCTGAACGAACGGAGGGAGAGCGAGTCGATCGTCCTCTACAGCGCTGCGATCGGATCTTCGACGCGGACCTCCGGGGGGGTGGATCTGGTCCTGACCAACGCGCCCGGCGAGTCCTGGGTTCCGCTTCAGGTCGGCAAGCAACTCCGAGCGAAGGTGAGTGAGGTGCGCAACGGGGGAGATGCTCCGGTGCCCCTGGACGGACTCGTGCTGTCGGTAGGATCCCGCATGCCCGAGGCCGTCCGCAGGCTGCCGGTCGGTTCGGAAGTCCGCCTGGACTTCGAGACCACGCCGGATCTTTCCGGGGTGGATACGGCGCTGGGGGGTGGCCCCACCTTGGTGAGGGCAGGGAAGGCGATGACCTGGTCCAACATTCAGGTCCGCCATCCGCGGTCCGCCATCGGCTGGAACAAGACCCACTACTTCCTGGTCGAGGTGGACGGTCGGCAGCCGGATCTTTCGGTGGGAATGACGTTCCCGGAGTTGGCGGATTACATGGCGCAGTTGGGATGCGAGGAAGCCATCAACCTGGACGGCGGCGGCTCAGCGACGATGTGGGTGCTCGGTCAGGTCGTGAACAGTCCCTCCGAAGGCCGCGAACGTCCGGGTGCGAATTCCCTCGTTGTCCTCAAGCGCCCGAATCCGGAGCCGGTCCGGCCGTGACTTGGCGTGGGTTCGTATTCGCTCTGTTGGTGGGACTCCTGGCTTCGCCCCAGGCTTCCGCAGCGGACACATGGGCGGTGGGGGCAGCCGTGGCCAAGGTCCGGATCGAGTGTCCCCCCGCAGCGATCGTTGAACTTCGGGGCAAGCCCCGCGACTGGGTGACCTGCTCGATTGCAACCGATGGCCGGCCACCCGTGATGGGCCGGATGAGGGTCAAGGGCTCGGTCGGCAGCTTCCGTCCCATCGATGAGTCTCCAAGCCTGACCTTGGAGGGGCAGGGCGGCGCCGAGGTCTTCCGAGGTGTTCGGCGCTTCCATCTCGACAACGCCGTTCAGGATCCCGGCCATCTGGATGCCGCCTTGGGTGCCGCCGCGTTTCGCCGGATGGGAATCGAGTCCCCGCGGGTCCAGTGGGCGACTGTGGAACTGAACGGTCGGGACCTCGGCTGGTACGTCCTCAAGGAAGGATTCACGGCGCAGTTCGCGGTGCGCGCCGGTGACATGGCGGGCGCGGTGCTCGCAGAACCTTTGGCGGGTAGCGATCTCGGTGGCTCGTTCGATCTCAAGTCGGGAAGCGGTGAAGGGGAACGCCAGCAGGCCCGGGATCTCTGGGCGCGTCTTGGCGACCTCAGCCGGTGGGAGGATCCGGAAGCCCGATGGCAGGGGATCGAACGAATGCTGGGGATCCGCGAACTGCTCGACTTCGCCGCGACGGAGGTGGTGTTGGCGCACCGCGATGGCTACGCCCTGGCCCGGAACAACTATCGGCTGATCTTCTCGGGGGATCGTGTTCGGTGGGTGCCTTGGGGCATGGATCAGTTGCTGGTTTCGGACACTTTCACGGTTCAGCCTGAGTTTTCAGGGGAGGCTCTTCGGGCACTTCGGGGTACGAAGGGACTTGAGCCGGCCTGGCGGGAAGCGGTCGCGCGGGCTGCTTCCGTGGTTTTGGACGCGGACTGGTCCGAGACCTGGCTGCGGGAGACCCGGGATCGGGTTGCGCCGGAACTCCGAAGCCGCGAGCGGTCCCAGTTGGAGGAAGGCATTGTGGACCTCCGACGCCGTTTGGCGGGGCGGCGCCAATTTCTGAACCAGGTCCTTTCTCAGTGGGGCGACCCTTCACCCGCGTGGACCCAGGGCGTCCTGAAGCTCTCCGGTTGGAAGGTCGTGGACGTTCCACCGGACGGACGGGCGGAGAGCGTGACCCATCTCGCCGGTCTGGGCGGACCCGCCCTCGGTCTGGTGGCGGGTCCGGTGACGTCGTCGTCGTGGCGTTCCTCGGTGCGGTTGGATCCGGGGGAGTACCGCTTCAGCGGTCGAGTTCGGACCTCCGGGGTGCTGCCGCTCCCCTTCGGAACCCGTCAGGGAGTGGCACTGCGGTTGCTTGGAGAAGGGGTGCAGTCCCAGGAATTGGTCGGAGACAACAATTGGCGGGAGCTATCCGTTGATTTCCGCGTCGCCGACCAAGGCCGGATTCTGTCATTTGTCTGTGAACTTCGCGGGCGCGCGGGCCAGGTCTGGTTCGATCGCGAGTCGCTCCAACTGTTGAGATTGAAATGAACGCGGTATCGCAACCGAACCGGAAGTCCGGTGCTCCGGCAAATCCCGGAGCCGCTTGGCTGGGCGGCAGGGCCTTCACCCTGATCGAATTGCTCGTGGTGATCGCGATCATCGCGATCCTCGCCGGGCTGCTTCTCCCGGCCCTCAGTTCGGCCAAGTCCAAGGCGAAGGTGACCGTCTGCATCAACAACCAGCGTCAGGTTTCCCTCGGGTTCCGGGTCTGGGCCAACGACAAGAACGACAAGTTCCCCTGGAACCTGTCGCCCACCAACGGCGGTTCCCTCGATTCGCCCGACTGGACCGATCACTTCCGCCTCGCCTCCAACGAACTCGCCTCGCCGAGGATCCTGATCTGCGCCGCCGACAAGGAACGCAAACCCGGCACCAACTGGGTCGACCTCGATGGACTCATGAATGTCAGTTACTTCATCGGGACCCTCGTCGATCCGCAGAAGCCCATGACGATCTTCTCGGGTGACTTCAACGTGAATGGCGGCGGCGGTGGTTTTGACCCGTCCTGGAGCCAGTTCCTCGGCAACTCGATCGACGCCTCGTGGGACCAGCAGGTCCATCAGAAGAGCGGATGCCTCGCCCTCGCGGATGGCAGCGTCAAGCACACCAAGACGCCCGCCCTCCGGGCCCAGATCAGCGAGTCGATCGCCAACGGCATGAGCAACGTCGTGTTCTCCAAACCGCGCGGGGTCTTCTAGGTCGAGGTACCGATCCTGTCCCGCCCTTCCTGTCCATGGTATCCCGAAGGTCACTCCCGGTTTCCGCACTCCTCGCCGGATTGCTCGGTGCGGCGGCGTTGGTGGGAACGTTTGTTCAATGGCCACCGCGCGAAGACGCGGTGATCCCGGAACGGATCGGCCGGGAGATGGCGTCCGAAGCCCTGAGACTCCGTAGTCCCGGCGGACGGATCGTGGTGCTGGCGCGGGATACCGATGAATTTCCCCAAAAGTCCGTGGACGCAGCTCTGGCCTCGTTCCAGACGGAGTTGGATCGGGCGGGCGCCAAGGCGGATTCGGTGCGCCGCTTCCAGGTGGATCCCTTGCGGATGGTGCAGGTTCCGCCGGGGGACTTTTTTGAACTGATGCGGCGCTCGAAGGCGGGTGACGTGTTGGTCTCGTTCATGGGTCCGCCGCTGTTGAGCGAGGAACAGCGTGCGAAGCTGGGCGAGATTCAGCCCAAGGTCGTGGCCTTCTGCCCGGGTTACCTCCCTCGGTACATCAACCTGGCCCTGATGGGAGAGCGCGGGTTGCTTCATGGAGGAGTCGTGGCGCGGACGGAGGCCTCGGGCGACCGATACGAGGCCCAGTACGAAAAGTTCGCCCTGGGTCCCAAGCCCCGTCCCTGAGCCATGACCTTTCCCAACTCCAATCCGCGTTCCGCGTTTGCCCTCCCCGACCTGGTGGCGGTACTGGCGGCCGGGGTTTTCCTGGCAGCGCTCGTGCTGGTGCCGCTGGAACGGACCAAGCGGGCAACGCACCTCAAGACCTGCGAGGGCAACCTGATGAAGGTGTCCCGGGCAGTGCTCGATTTTGCCAAGGATCACTCCGACACCTTGCCCGCCCCTCAGGAGGGTCCCGGCGAACTCCAGTGGTGGTATAAGGAACAGGTGAAGGGCTACGCCGGAATCAAGGGTCCTTCAACTTCCCAGGACGTCCTGTTCGCCTGTCCGGACGACCGAGGCTATACCGATCCCAAGCCCTTCCATCAGACGGCGCGCTTCGACTATGGGAGCTACTGCTTCAATGGCGTGACGCTGCCCGGAGTTCCGACAGTCGCCGGGTGGCAGGTCGGTTCCATCGTCGATCCCAGAAAGACGCTGTTGATGATGGAATGGACCGCACACGGGCCCCTTTCCTGGCATCGAAGCCGCACGGGACGTCGCAACGCCCCGTTCTACCGCGACGCCGAGAGCGTCGTGGGCTTTGTCGATGGCCGCGTTGCCTTGGTCCCGATCTACTATGATGGTTTCAACGCGGCTTATACCCGGGATCCCATCGCCGGATACTCCTACCGATACAGCGGCCGCTGACGCCCCTTTTCCTGAAGCTGTTTGTTGATCCATGAACGCTCAATTCCCTGATCCGTCCGCCCGCCCGGCCCGGGCTATGCCTGGCTGCTGTTTCTCCGTAATCGCGTGGGTCGCGTTGCTGGTGAACCTCGCCTTGGGTGTGCCACAGGCCCACGCGGACCCGTTGGTCTCGGCCTGGGAACCTCTGTTCAAGGGAATCGACCTGATCCGCGGCACCAACGCGACGGCTTCGGGCGATTTCCAGAACCGGATGGTGATGTACTGCCTCCGGGTGGACCTCCGCGACCCGGACATCCGGCTGCATCCCTCGCCTCGGATCGACGGATTCGTGCCGGGCAGTCGCGAGACGGCGGGCATGACCGTAAGCCGCTTCGTCGAGACCCAGGGGGTGCAGGTCGCCGTCAACGCGAACTTCTTCAATCCGCAGGAGTATTATCTTCCGGAAGGCACGCCGATGTCCGTTTCGGGTCTGCAGATTTCCGGCGGTCTGGAGGTGTCGCCCCAGAGCAACAGCCAGCAGACCGCTTCGGTGTTTTTCGATGCCACCAACCGGGTAACCGTCGTCCACACGAACTGGCCACCGGTCTCGACCGCGGGAGTGCTGAACGCGGTTACCGGCGACTACCCCGTCGTCGTGAATGGAATCAACATCGGTCGACAATATCTCAACCAGCCCGGGTCCATCCACGACACGCATCCCCGCACGGCGATCGGTGCCTCGGTCGACCGGCGTTTCCTCTATCTGATGTGCATCGACGGTCGGCAGTCCCACAGCACCGGAGCACTCGACTACGAAACCGGAGCCTGGATGCTCCTCGTGGGTGCGCACGATGCCGTCAACATGGACGGAGGCGGATCCGCCACGATGGCCATGGAGTCGAGCGTGGGCACGGCGATGCGCATCAACCTGTCGAGTGCCGCGGCTGACTCCGGCAAGGAGCGTACCGTGGGCAGCCATCTGGGCGTGTTCGCCCGGCCACTCCAGGGTTTCATCAACGACCTGAATGCGATCCCGGATGACGTGTCCGCCTCGATCTCCTGGACCACCACCGGCGCGGCATCGACGCGACTGGAGTACGGTCCCACGATGGACCTCGGTCAGACCCTGCCGGTGCAGTCCGCTTCGTCCACGAACCACGCCGCCCTCATCCGGGGCCTGTCTCCGGGCACCGAATACTTCTATCGCGCCGTGTCCGTCTCGGCCGTCGATGGGACGGTCCACACTTCCTTGGTCCGCAGGATGGTGACGGTGAACTACGCCGTTCCTCAGGAGGTGATCCCGATCAACGGTTCGTGGCGCTTCTTCGCCGGGACATTGGATGGCCAGCCCTGGGTCCAACCTTCGTTCAACGACTCGACCTGGAGCGGCCCCGGCAACGGGATCCTCTGGGCGCACGCGACCCGCAACAACCCGGCGACCGGTGTCGTACCGGTGGGAACCCGGATCACCAGCATCAATGGCGGCACGGGATTCCCATACACCACGTATTACTTCCGGACCTCCTTCAACCTGCCAGCCGTTGCACCTGGAACCCAACTCCGCTTCGTGGGCCGGATCGATGACGGCGCCGTCGTCTACCTCAACGGCAAGGAACTGCAACGCATCCGGATGGCGGACGCACCCACCGAGATCTCGTCGTCCACTTTCGCGCTGGGGTTTGGATGCTCGGGCGACGCCACCTGCGACGACGTCTTCGAGGCCACCGGGGATGGCTTCCTCGCAGCGGGGGACAACGTCCTGGCCGTCGAGGTGCACAACTACAACGCGCGTTCGACCGATATCAGCTTCGGTCTCTCGATGGCAGTCGCCCAGCCCCGCATTGAGCGGCCTGAATTGAGGTCGGTCACCGACGATGCCGGTTCCCGGATCGAATGGACTCGCGGCGGCTTCCTCCTCCAGGAAGCTCCTTCACCCGCCGGCCCGTGGACGGATGTCGTCGGACCGGTCGTGGTCAGTCCCTACCGGATCTCGCCGACCTCGGAGTCGAGACTCTATCGGCTGGCGCGGTGACCCTGACCTCAAAGGGCGGGGCGAGTGTCCTCACCCGTCGACGTAGGAGTGCACGACGCCCGCACCGTTTCACAGCGGTCTGTCTCCGGCGGTTCAGGCCGGACGCAGGAACGTCTTCAGGTAACGGCCCGTGTGCGACTCGCGCACGCGGCCGACCTGCTCGGGCGTTCCTTCAGCGACGATCCGGCCACCGCCAGAGCCGCCCTCAGGTCCCAGGTCCATGACCCAGTCGGCCTCCGCGATGAGGTCAAGGTTGTGCTCGATCACGATCACGGTGTGGCCGGCATCGACGAGGCGTTGCAGCACTTCGACGAGGCGGCGCACGTCCTGCAGGTGCAGCCCAATGGTGGGTTCCTCGAGGATGAACAGGTCCTGTCGGGCAGCGCCGCGACGCCCTGGGGCCGGCAGGCCATCGGCCGGTGACGGCTTGAGCCCGGTGAGGAGGTGGGAGACCAGCTTGATTCGTTGTGCTTCTCCGCCGCTGAGCGTGGGGCTGGTCTGGCCCAGTCGCAGGTAGTCGAGCCCGGTATCGCGCAGCGCTTCCAGGGGGCGCCGCATCCGGCCATGGGCTGAGAAATACTCGATGGCCTCGGCCACCGACAGGTCGAGGACGTCGGCAATGGACTTTCCATTCCAACGGACGTCGAGTGTCTCCGGATTGAACCGCCTTCCGCCGCAGGTATCGCAGCGGACCTGCGCCGGGGGCAGGAAGTTCATTTCGATCGAGATCGAACCAGTCCCTTCGCATTGGGGGCACCGACCCTGGCTGGAATTGAAGCTGAAGCGGCCCGGGCCGTAGCCGCGAAGCCGGGACTCAGGTGCCGATGCGAACAGTTCCCGGATGTGATCGAAGAAGCCGACGTAGGTGGCCGGTGTGGAACGGGGAGTGCGGCCGATCGGGGACTGGTCCACCTCATGGACCGCGGTGAGTTCCTCGAACCCGGTGAGGCGCGGCCCGCTCTTCGCCGACTTTCCTTTGGCGAGGGCCTCGGTAACGGCCGGGAAGAGGCAGTCCTTCACGAGCGTGCTCTTGCCCGAGCCCGACACCCCGGTGACGACCGTGAACCGTCCCAGTGGAAAGCGCGCGGTGACGTCCTGCAGGTTATGCAGGCCCGTCTTGTGCAAGGTGAGCCAACCCGATTTCGCCTTGGGATCCACCGGTCGACGCTGGCCGCGGGCTGGGTGCTTCGCGCGGTCGCGGAGGCACGCGCCCGTGATCGACGTCGGGTGTTGGCTCAGCTCTTCCAGCGTTCCTGCCGCAACAACCTCGCCTCCCCGGACCCCAGCGCCCGGTCCAAGGTCGATGATGTGGTCCGCACGGCGCATGGTTTCCTCGTCGTGTTCCACGACCACGAGGGAGTTGCCACGATCCCGGAGTCGTCCGAGCGCATCGAGCAGTTGATCATTGTCCCGGCTGTGCAGCCCGATGGTCGGCTCGTCGAGGACGTAGAGGACGCCGGAGAGGTTGGATCCGAGTTGGGCTGCCAATCGGATGCGCTGGGCTTCGCCGCCCGACAAAGTCGTGATCGATCGGCCCAGTTGCAGGTAGCCGAGCCCGACCTCGCACAGGAAGCGGAGTCGCTCGCGGATCTCGGGGAGGATGTCCCGCGCAATGACGGCACTTCGGTCGGTGGCCTGGACACGTTCCGACCAGGCATAGGCTTCGGCGACCGTGGCGCAGGCGAACGCATCGACATTGGGTTCGGCGTCGAGGTCGCCGGGTTCGGTTCCCTTTGCCGTGGGAATCGACAGCGGAAGGCGCACGGCCCGCGCATCCGCGCGCAACCGTCCCCCCAGGCACTCGGGACATGTCTCGCGCTGTCCTTCGGCCCAGCGCCACCAGTTCTCCTCGACGGCGTCGGCGTTGGCCCCGCGATCGACCTCTGGCAGATGGAAGAGTTCGCCGAATCCTCGGCACTTGGGACACCATCCCTGGCTGGAGTTGTAACTGAAGTTCTTCGGGTCGAGTGGCGGGAAACTCGTGCGGCATTTCGGGCACGCCCGCTCGGTGGAATGGACCGAAACCTCCCCCTTCGCATCGAGTGCCATGGCGACTCCCCGGCCGGCCCGGAGCGTCGCTTCGATCCGCGTGCGCAGGGCTTCGTCCGGCTGGGTGTTCCGGAGGATGCTCCCCGTGACGACCTCCAGGTCGTGCTCCTTGAAACGGTCGAGCTTCCTCGGAGTACCCGTTGGAACGAGTTCGCCATCGACCCGCACGAACTCGCATCCGTTCTGCTGGGCCCATTCAAAGACTTCGAAGTGGAATCCCTTTCGGTTCCGGACCATCGGCGCCAGCAACTGGAGCTTACCCCGCTTGCGCGCCTCGGCGCACAGCGTCGCCGCCACCTCGTCCCGGGTCTGGACCGAGACCGCCACCTCGCAATCCGGGCAGTGCTGTACGCCGACCCGCGCGAAGAGGAGGCGCAGGAATTGGTAGATCTCCGTCACCGTCGCGACGGTGCTCTTGCCGCCGCCGCGCGAGGTCGTCTGCTCGATGCTGACGGTCGGGGGAAGTCCAGCGATGAGGTCCACGTCCGGACGCGCCATCTGCTCCACGAACTGCCGGGCATACGCGCTCATGGAATCGAGGAAGCGCCGCTGTCCCTCGGCAAAGAGCAGGTCGAACGCGAGCGTGCTCTTGCCGCTCCCGCTGACGCCCGTGACGACCACGAACTTTCCCCGTGGGATGTCCACGGAGATGTCTTTCAGGTTGTGCTCCCGGGCTCCCCGGATCTGGATGGCATCCGTGCCGGCGAGTTCCTCAGCTTGATTCCGCACGCGCTCACGATTCACCGCGGTGCCGGTTCCGGCAAGCGGGCGTCTCCGTCATTCCAGGAGCGCGTTCACGATCGCATTGCCGATGCCCACCAGCGCTGCACCCGAGATGAGTCCAGCACAGATGGGCTCCGCCCCATCGACCCAGAGGGTGTGCTCGCGGGACCCGGGTGCGGGCTTCTGCCGCTCCTTCCACCAGAAGAAGGCCGCACCGACCCACATGGTGATCGAGGCCGCCGGCGGCAGCACGACGCCCAGTCCCATCGAGACCGCCGAGATCGGGAACCGGCCCTTGGTACGGATCCGCAGGATTTCGAAGAGCAGCGCGAAGACGGCGGCCACCGCCATCGAAATCATCGCGGAGGGCGGGAGGTTGCTGAAGCCCTTGGCGATGAGGTCGGCGACGCCCTTCCACTGGACGGCTGCCGGCATGGCGAACTCGTCGGTGATGAGCGACTCGGTGCTGCGGACTCCCGCCTTGTTCGGGCGCAGGAACAGCAGGAAGAAGAGCGGCGTCGAAGCCAGCGCGCCGGCGAAGATTCCGATCACGTGGCCGACGGCCTGTTGGCGGGGCTTCGCGCCCAGCATGTAGCCGGGCTTGATGTCCGAGAGGAGGTTCGCCGCGTTGGAGGCGACCTCAGCCGTCATGCCGGCCGGGATCAGGTTGCTCGCCGGATTCGACCGGTCGATGGCGCCCATCGTGAACTGGGTGATCTTGGCTAACGAACCGGTCGGGGTCCACGAGGTCAGGGCCATCGAGTTGGTGCAGATGACGGTCAGTACGAGGATCAACGGCAGGGACAGGAAACCCAGCGACCACGGGACGCCGAAGAAGGCGTTGCCGATCCACACCCCGAGGAACCCGAACACCGGCACGCCCACGTAGGACATCCACAGCGGCAGTTCGATGTCGTGCAAGACGTCGCTTCCGCCATCCTTCGCAGCACCCTGCCTGGGGCGCAGGGCATTCAACGCCGCCTTGAAGAGATCCGGCTTTGCGAACAACGAAACCAGCGAGCCCACGACCATCATCGCCACGCCCCACCAGAGCGACCATTGGTTCACGATCTCGGCCCGGGAGATCTGGACAACGACGCCGGCCGGGTTGGTGTAACTCTTGATGTCGCCGCGCTGGATCATGCTCGGAGCAAGGATGGCGAAGTTGATCAGTGCCCCGAGAAGGCAGCTCGTCGCCACCCGGATGCCCATCAGCCCACCGACCCCCAGCATCGCCGCATCGAACGTGAGCCGCAGGCCGAGCTGGCGGATGTCGGTCCCGAGGATCCGGGGGATCCACCCCTGGGACCTGGCGGCGAACTGGTAGTAATAGGTGTCGAATTGCTCGAGGAGATACCACGGATCCTTCATCTGCGCCCAACGGTCCATCCGCAGCAGCTTGAACTGGATCAGGCGCATCCAGCCGTCGCTCGCAATCAAATGGATGAAGCCGGCAACGCCTGTGGTGATCGCCAGGAGGCGCGCCTTGAAGAGTCCCGCCGCTGCCTGTCCCGTGTACAGGGCGTCGAGCACCACGCCGCAGGCCCGGCCTTCGGGAAAGGGAAGTTGCTCGTCGTTGATGAAGCGCCGCTTCATCGGGAACGCCACCAGGACCCCAAGGATGGAGATGACCACGTTCCAGACGATCATCTGCCACCACGGGATGATCCGCCCCGTCACCAGCATGTAAGCCGCCATGCTCGAGATCAGCGGCGTCACCACGTAACCCGCCGCCGTCGCAATCGACTGGGTGCAGTTGTTCTCCAGGACCGTGAAGTTCCGGCCGAACCGCGTCTGCTCCAGCAATCGGAACAATGCGAACGTCAACAGCACCGACGTCAGCCCCACCCCGATCGAGATCCCCGTCTTGGCACCGATGTACAGGCCCGTCGCCGACAACAGGCCGCCCAGGATGAATCCGGTCAGCGCGGACCGGATCGTGAGTTGCGCCATGTCACCCCGGAACAGGTTGTCGCGCCACCACCGATCCTTCTGTCCACGGGACCACGTCCGGATCTCTTCCTCCGACATCGACTTGAGGGCCATGCAAGAGAGTTTGGCCGGTCACGCCTCCCCATTCCAGCCCCCGGTCCGGGGAGGGGTGGGTCGACCCGAAGTCCGGGTCATGTTGGAACCTGGCCACGCCCCGGCCTTCGTCGAGCGCCACCGCGCCGATGGTCCGCCCCCAGAGTTGCACCTCGGCGACCGCGTCGATCACCCCGTCGAGGCCGCGACGGGGTTTCACGAGATGTCTCAGTTCGGCAATGGCCGTCCCCCGAATCCTCCTGTCTTCACGATTGTCCCGGGTGGGCTGCGGGCAGCCGCAGGGCCCACGTCGCCAATCGAAATCGGATCAGGGCAGTGGGGATCAGGGCGAAGCGGTGGATCAGAAGCCGTCCGGGGGACGGTTGTTGGAGTCCTGGCTCAGGTTGAGCACGCGAAGGTAGTCCTGGCGCTTCACGAATTGCGCGTGGCCATCCGTGAAATTCATGGAAGCCCCCAGGTCCCCGTGGTTGTCCTCCTTGTCCGGCCAATTGTTGTTGGTACTCCCCAGATTGCTTTCCGCACGGTCGTCCGCGTCGAGCATCAGCAGGATGTTGGAGGGGCCGGGTGCCGAGCGAAGGGCACCGGTGTAGCGTGTGATGGTCTTGGAGTTCACCGAGGACTCGGTTTTCTTCAGCGTCACCACGGTTCCGTCTCCACGGACATCGGCCATCGTGCCGAAGATCTCGTAGCTCGTTCCAAACGCCTTTTTGTTCACTGCGTTGTCCGTCAGATCGTAGACGTAGGTGGAGGAGGAGAACGGCTTCCGGTACATGTTCGTCCGGATCGAGTGCCGCGTGGATGGGCACGTATAGCTCTTGAAGGGCCGGACGAATCCCGGCCAAAGCCACGAGGCATCATCGTCCGAGGCGCTCCGATCCGAGAACTCGGTGGGTTCAAATCCCGTTTGCGCCCATGTGGGGGCGGTGAGATGGCCGCGGTTGTCCATGGCGTAGAGGACCGAGGCGATGCCGAGTTGCTTGAGGTTGTTGAGGCAGCCGATGCGCCGGGCGCGTTCCTGGGCCTTGGACAAGGCCGGTAGGAGCATGCCTGCCAGGATCGCGATGATGGCAATCACCACGAGGAGCTCAATCAGGGTGAACCCGGACGAACGGATTCGGCTGGGGAGTCGTCGACGATTCATGGAGACGGAAGGATGCAGGAAAGTGGGGGAGAGGCGGGGATGCAGAAACCGGAGGGGAGCTTGCGCTCCCCTCCGGCACACAGGTCAGGATGGGATGGGATCAGTCGGCGACGACTCGATAGAACGCCCCTCCTGCGGGAGGATTGGCATCCAGGAACCGACCGCGACCGGTCGAATCGGTCTTCGCAGTCCCAACGGACTCGTAGGTCCCGGCGACATTCGCCGATCGGATGAGCCGATAGGTGACTCCGGAGCTTCCGGTGAAGCCGATGCTCAGGCTGTCTCCCTGGAACACGGGCTTGTCGAGAACGGCCGCCTCCGCAGCGCTGGCGACCGAATAGAACACCCGGAGCCGAGGACGTTCGCTTTCAGCCTTCAACGGATCCACGAAGCTGATGAACTTGGAGGATCGGAATCCCCAACCGTTGGCGCCGCCCGTCAGCGGAAGCACCGCCCATCCTTCGTTCGGAGCGCCCGCCTGCCACGCGATCAGGTCAGTCGTGACCTCAACCGTGTTCATCGTTCCCTGGACATCCGGTTCCAGCGATGGCGAACCCAGGACTGCCGTCGGTTCGGTCGCCGCTTCGATGCCATTCGCCTGAATGCCGTTGTTCAGCGAGGTCCAGGTTGCCGTCGTGTCGTCCCACGCCTGAAGCATGCGGTGGAAGGCGCCCCCATCGCCCATGTTGTCCGTTCCTACGGAGGGCAGGTCGAGCAACGCCATCTCGATCCGCGCGTTCAGCGGGATACGGCCCGCTTCTGCTCCGAATACATCACCGAACCGGATCAGCGAGTGCATGCTGTTGGTTCCAGCGCCATCCGGCCAATCCGCCCAGAGGACATCGGAGGTCACCAGAGGAGTCTCCGGTTGGGTCTGACGCAACAGGGTGTCGCGCGTGCCTTCGTATCCGTTGACGCCTTGCTGGAAGCTGGCGACGCGCGCGTCGGCGTCCGTCCAGAGCACCCGCAGGCGAGGGCGTTGGGAAATATCCTGGATCTCCGAGGGCGAAATGCCGGTTCCGTCCGTGCGAAGCGGCCATCCGAGGAAGACCCACCCATGGTTGGTCTCGCCGCGAACCCATGCCTGCACGTCGGGCGTTACGCCAATGCTCGCAAAACCAAGTCCGGTCGAACCGCTGCCGTCCTCAACTCCGAGTTGGGACTCGTAGGTGGCCCGCGCCTCCACGTCATCCGGGGAAACACCCTGGAACACGCTGTCCCAGGTTGCCTGCTCGCGATCCCACGGGATCAGCATCCGATGCAGGCGCGCCCCGTCACCGGGGTTGTTCACATGCACCACCAGTTCTGCCAGCAGTACGGTGGCACCGGGCGGGACCTGCCAGCTATTGGTGCCGACAAGACTGTCGAACCGGAGCAGGATCTGGGACTCGTTCGGCACACCGCCATCGGGCCAGTCCATCAGGAGGCCTTCCGCAGGGGAGGGCGTCCGTCCGATAGGCCACGGAGTCTGGCTGCCCACTTGCGACAGGGCGATGTCTCCCGCGCCGCTGTACAGGCCATATCCAAAGTCCGCGCCTTCCTGGAACTGCGTCTGCCGGACCCGTCCCACGCGCACTACCTTGGATACCGTCCCGGTGGCCCCGAGGCCGTCGTCGAACCGGACCGCCAGAACTCGCGGTCCCGCAGCAGTGCCACCCGTTCCAAAAGTCAGCGATCGCAGCACATCCTCAATCACTGCCGCCGTCGCAGTGGCCACGAACCGGATTTCAAGCGGTGTCGGGAACTGACCTCCCGTGGCGGACCCAACGTCGACGCCCGAATGGAGAACCCGCGATCCTGCCAGTTCAACGGGGAATCCGTTGGTTGCGGCCGAACGGATCGCCAATTGGTCCAGGCCGGTGCCGCCGGTCGTGATCGAAACCGTCAGCCGTGCGCCATCAAACGTGGTGGCGTCCGGATCCCTGAGTGTGGCGCGTCCGTCGATACCCACCGGGGCCATTCCCAAGCCGTAGAAGGTCGGCCCAGACGGAAGTTCCAACGTGGTCTCATTGTCCACGATCACGGCTGGCAATGGCGTTTCTCCAACAAAGTTGGTGTACACCGGATCCACCGTCCGGAGGGTGTGGCTGATGTTGAGGAGCAGCGTCGGCTGGTTGGTGCCATTGTCCGGCGCACTCAGCGTGATGACCTTCGGGGTCTTCCAGTCCGCTGGCGTGAAGGTCACCAGGGCAGGAGTGACGGTGACCGATGCCGGGATGGCCGAGGTGATCGCCAGTTCCACGGTCAGGTCGGGCCGGGTCCC
Source organism: uncultured Verrucomicrobiota bacterium (assembly GCA_903842505.1). Taxonomy (GTDB): domain Bacteria; phylum Verrucomicrobiota; class Verrucomicrobiia; order Limisphaerales; family UBA9464; genus UBA6176. The sequence continues at coordinate 64,603 of CAIMMI010000304.1, forward strand.
CAGCGCCACGGTATAGGTCAGGGACTGCGATTCGACGACCGTCAGCGGCAGGTTGTAGTTCCACACGAGTCGGGCGATGTCGTCATCCAGGGTCTCTCCCTGAATCTGCCGCCCAGCGAGGCCGCTGAATTCCGGGTCTTCGGAGATGGCAGGACCCACCCGCACCGAGAAGGCTTGTGTGCCGTCCTGGCGGCCATCGTCAACCCCTCGCAACGTCACGGTCTGGGCGACATTCCAGTCGCTCGGGGTGAACACCAGCTCCGACGGTTCCACAGACGCTTCGTTGGGAGTCAGGGAGACCAGCGGGATCCGCACGATGGCAGCGGGAGCGCGGCTGAGTTGGATGGCACTGGTGCCTGGGGAGCCCGCTTCGGCAAGCCGGATGCCATCGATCGGGAATGCCGTGATCCCGGCGGTCTCATCGTCCGAGTTGATGACGGAGACGCGGAGCGCCGGTGCCGTCAGGAAGGACGGATCGGAATCGCCCACAACCGTGAGGACCAACGCGAAGGCAGCAGCACCGTCCGGCGCGCTGTCATCCTGGCCGACGACCTTCAATGTCTGGGGTACGTTCCAGCTTTCCGGCAGGAACGTCAGGAATTCGGGCGTCACCGTCGCCTCTTCAGGCCGGGTGGACACAACCCGTACCGTGACGGGCGTCGCGGGCGGCACATCGAGCACGATGTCGACGTTGGCGGTGCCACCAGCTTCGGTGGTGACGGCCGTGCGCCCCGGGACGGCGGAAATTCCGGGGGTCGCCCCGGGGATGTAGACAAAGGCGGCCACCGGCTCGTTCGTACAGGACTCGAGGACGGGCGGATAAACGCCGGTATCGCGATGTTCGAGGATCCAGCCATTGCCGTCCGCCTGATAGCTCAGGACGTTGTCAAAATTGTTGGTCAGTCCACCTTCCATCGACGTGATCAGGACGCCCGCCTTCGGTGAGCCGCCCGCGACGTCGAGTCGGAAGCGGCCGGGCTCCAACTGCGTCACCGTGAATCGGGGAGTGTCGCCGTTGTGCATCAGCACGATCGCGTTGGTGCCGGTCGTATCGACCCCGAAGCGCCCGGAAACCACGTTGGTCTCAGTCCGCGGAATGAAGACGAATGCGGCCGGATCCTGCTCCACCGCCCGAGGGTTGGTCGCACTGCCGAAGTTGTCCTTGATGTACACCTCCCACGTTCCATCGGCATTCACCACTGAGTTGGCATAGTTGCCCTCGTTCTTGGCGTGGTTGACCAGCAGCACTCCGGAGTTGGTGGAGTTGATCCCCAGCGTGCGGAGGTCCACTCTCGATCTGCCCCCCGAGATGCCCCGGAAATGGGTCCCAAGTACCAAGCCCGGCGACCCAACAAAGAAGTTGTTCGTCGCTCCGTTCGAACGATTCGAGTTCCGGGCAAATCCCGCGATCCACCGATCGAAGGGGAAGTACGCCGCGGCGATGTTCATGTTGTATTCGGCCCGGTCCACGGTGGCGTCCTGCACCACCGCCCAATAGCCGGCGGCACCGTAGTCAAACGAGGGCGCCGCATACCCCAGCAGGTTTTCCAGCTCGCCGTTGTCTCGGCCATTCTCGGACATCGCCACCAGCATCAATCCCGCTGCCACGTCATCCGTCCCGGTTTCACCAACCTGAAGGTTGTAGTCGCCTCGATTCGATCCCGGACGAATCCGGAGGTCGTTGATCGTGAGCGTCGCTGCCAACGTGACCGAATCCACCGAGTTTCCGGTGTCGTTCTGGATTACGGATACGTTGATCGCTGGGATGCCGTGCGGGGGTGTTTCACCCGCGAGGGCAGTGTTGGAGGATGCACCGGCCAGTCCGGCCAGTCCCAGAACCGCTGCCCAGTTCCCGACCGTCCGCTGGGCAAGTTTCCATGGATTCATCATGTCTGTGCGTCTTCGTTTCATGACTGCAGATGTGGGCTCGTCGCGACGGATCGCCGTCGTACGGGACCTTCCAACCTTTACAGTCAGAGCGGCAGGCGACGGCACCAACGAACCCGCAACAATCCAGTGACCGGACCGGTTCGTTCCTGTGGCGGGTCGTCGCGAAACCGTCTCCGCACTGAGACATTCCAACGTCGATGTGAGGAAACGGTGTCGACTGTGACGGAGGGGCGATCGGTGTCGGGCAAATCAACGGGTTGGACAAACCCTCACAGAACCAGAACGATCCGCCGGTGGGTAAAACTCTCACCCCCTTGCGAACAGTTCCTGCGTTCCCCCGGATTTGCAGGAACAGGATCGGCTGCCTCGACCCACTTCCCGCCGCCGCCGTGTACCCGCGGTTCTCGCAAGTCCCCGCTTTCCGACAATCGCCCTCCACTCGGTAGGACCCAACGATGCCCATGAAACCAACCCGAATCCTGACCGCGGCGCTGCTCGGCGTCCTGTCCCTGAACTGCTTCGCCAAGCCGCTCAAGGTCTTCATCCTGGCGGGTCAGTCCAACATGGAGGGGCATGCCTCCGTCAAGACGTTCGACTACATCGGCAAGGATCCCCTCACGGCCCCCATCCTGAAGGAGATGCGCAATCCCGATGGAACCCCGCGGATCTGCGACCAGGTTTGGATGTCCTATTTGACGGGACCTTATGACGGGAGCGCCAATGGGGAGGGACTTGGCAAGCTGACCGCCGGCTTTGGGGAACGCGGGGACAACCCCACGAAGGATGGAGGCAAGATTGGACCTGAGTTCACGTTCGGCATCTATATGGAGAAGGGGCTGAATGAGCCGATCCTGATCATCAAGACCGCCTGGGGAGGCAGGTCTCTCAACACCGAGTTCCGCCCGCCCAGTGCCGGTCCCTACCAGTTGCCCAAGGTCATTCAGGAGGAGTGGGACAAGCATCCCCAGGGTGCCCACGGGATTCCAAAGCTCGAGGACAGGAAAGCATGGCAGGAGAAGAAGGATGCCGCCTCGGGGGTGTTCTATCGGATGATGGTGGAGCACGTGAAGAAGGTCCTGGCTGACCCCAAACGGGTCTGCCCGGCGTACGACCCCAAGGAGGGATACGAACTCGCGGGTTTTGTCTGGCTTCAGGGATTCAACGACCTGGTCGATGGGACGACCTATCCTGGCCCTGACAAACCCGGAAGGTTCGATCTGTACTCAGACCTGCTGGCCAGGTTCATTCGCGATGTCCGCAAAGACCTCGCAGCCCCACGGATGCCATTCGTCATCGGCGTGCTGGGAGTGGGCGGTGAGAGCGAGAATGAGGTGTTCCGCAAGGCCATGGCTGCACCGGCCGCCCTGCCTGAGTTTCAGGGCAACGTAATCGCCGTCGAGACCGCCCCGTTCTGGGACCACGCCATTGCTGCCGCAGAACCGAAGCAGGGCAAGTTCAACAACATCGTCGGCACGGCGCACACGCTGAAGAAGGACGGGACTCTCGACAGGGAGCGGAAGTGGGATGGTTACTGGAAGCCCATTGGCAAGCCACTGCCCGAGGCGAGGGATTGGCGATTCATCACGGTGGATGCGACCGAAAAGAAGGACGTTCTGGAGAAATATGAAGACAGGCGGTTCCGTGACATCACGTTGCCAGCCGGCATGAAGGATTGGAAGTTGCCCGACTTCGACGACAGCCAATGGTCCGTGGGCAGGGCACCCATCGGAAAGGGCGTCTGGAAACACAGCGGCATCACGCTGGATCGGTTCCCGTCCACGTGGGGAAAGGGTGAGTTTCTGCTGATGCGGACCACCTTCGAGGTGGAGGACCTCAGCTTCGCCTCGTTTCGCCTGGCAGTCCTGGCCCGACAAGGATTCCATGTGTATCTGAACGGCCAGAGGATCCACACCTATATCTGGTGGCAGGACAGGCCTCAATACGGTGCCATCGTCCTCGAGGACAATGACGTCAAACACCTCAAGAAGGGGAGGAACGTCCTGGCGGTGTATTCCAACGACCAGTATGACCTTCGTTCCCCGGAACATTATGCCGCCACCGATGTGTGGATCGAGGGCATCACCCAAGCCGACAGTGAGAAGCTCGATCTCGCCCTGGAGGAGGTCCTTTCGCCGAAGGATCGGGAGGCCCTGAAAGGCGCGTCCAATGGTGGCTACCACTATTTCGGCAGCGCCAAGATCTTCGCCCAGATGGGCAAGGCCTTTGCCGAGGCCTTGTTGCGCTCACGGAATTGAAGGGACCGGGACACCCACTGCCGAATCCAGCCAGAGCGGGGTTGATTGACAGCACGTCCCGGAGTTCGTCACGGCCATCCAGATGGCGCTTGAACGTGGATGGTGCTCTGGTCGGTGGCGTGTTGGAAAACTCCGTGTTGATGGAATTGCGCAAGCAACCTGCCCGGAAATGGGATCAGGGAATGAATTTCCGGCCCTAATCATAAGATGAATGCTGTTAAAAACTGGGTCTTGGCGATTGCCGCCTTGACGATCGTGGCTGCCACCCATGCCGCCTCCACTTTTGTGCATCCGGGTGCGCTGGATTCCAGGGGCGAACTGGATTTCGTTAAGGCCAAAATCCAGGCTAAGGCACAGCCGTGGAGAGCCGAGTTCGACCGACTTGTGGCCTCCGGTTATTCCACTCGTACGCCACATGGGAAAACGACCATCAATTCAAGCAACAGTGACGCTGAACTTTCGCGAGATGACGCCATTGCTTCGTACACCCAGGCGCTCCTGTGGTATTACTCGGGCAACGCGACCTATGCGAACCGCTCGATCGCGATCCTGAACTCTTGGACGAATTTGCAATCCTTCACAGCTGGGTCCGATCAGGACAAGTTGCAGGCGGGCTGGATCGGTGCGGTATTTGCCCCGGCAGCTGAGATTATGCGGGGTTATTCTGGGTGGAACACCAACGACATCGCCCATCTCCAAGCCATGTTCAAGCGGGCCTTCTATCCGCAGTTGAACAGGATGAGCACCTGGAACGGCAATGTGGACCTGACACAAATCGACGCCATGATGTCGATCGCCGTCTTCAATGAAGACACTGAGGAGTTCAATGCGGGTCTCGCTCGCCTGGCAAAACGTCTCTCCAGCTATATTTATCTCGCCTCTGTGGGAACTCCGCCGCGGATCGCGGGCGATGGGGGCAATGTGCAGAATTTTTGGTTCAATCCTACCTTGTGGACCGATGGTCTGACTCAGGAAACGTGCCGGGACAACGGCCACCACTCGCAGTTCGGACTGGGATCCGCTCTCCACGCCGCAGAAACCGCCTGGCATCAAGGCGTGGATGTGTACACGGCGAACACAAAGCGCTTCACCGCCGCCCTGGAGTTGATGGCGTCCCAGTTCCTCACCGGCTCGATGCAAGGGACCTCCGCCAACGATGCCCCCTCCGCCAGCCGTTTCGAATCCTGGGAGATGGGTTACAACCACTACCATAACCGAGTCGGGCTACCCATGACGAAGACGGGGACGCTTATTGAGAAGGAAATCCGGCCCAGGGCTCAACGAGCCGTCTGGAACTTGGTTCACGAAACTTTGACCCATGCCAATCTGCCGGCCAGCGTCTCGCCGCTCGGAGGCACGATTTCACCGATGTTGACAGGGCCGATGCTGCTGCCCAACGGAGCATTCCAATTCTCTTTCACCAACCACACCAGTGCCACCTTCACGGTGCTGTCGAGCACCGACCTGTTGTTGTCCCCAACCGAATGGACCGTGATCGGTACGCCCACCAATAACGGTTCCGGGCTTTTCCTGTTCACAACGGAACCGCTGACAAACGATGCGAGACGATTTTTCCGCGTAAAATCACCGTAATATAGAGTTTCCATGTCACCCGGGAGCACGGCATGACGAACAAACTTCGCTCCCTCGCGGCTTCGCGCGAAACCAGTTCCATGCCCTGAAACCGTCGCGCGAAGCCGCGAAGTTGCGAGAGAGGAGAGCCGAAAACAGGGTAATGCGGGTAGATCCCCATGTCCGTCACACATCTCCTGCCAGGGGCGGCCTGGCATGGATTCCGCCGTCGACACGAGCTCCTGCCATTCGGGCCTGACACGTCGGTCCGCTGCCACCACCAACCGCCGCGCCGTCACCCGTCGAGCGACCGACTCCGCTCCGGGGTCCGGACACCCCATGACACGCGCCCGTCGTTGACCTTCCTTGGACAACCCCAGCCCTTTGATCCGCACTGGATTCAGGTGAAGGTACCGGCCAACTTCCTCCAACCGATCCGCATCCTGGATCAGCGCCGACTTGAATCGTCCCTGAAAGACGTGGCCCCTCCCCCGATGCGCCCAGTTGAACCTTCCCACGGCTCATCACGTGATACCAACCATCGACAACATGGATGCGAAGCGGTCGTGCCATCCGGCAAGCCCGGGTCTCTAAACCAGTCTTTGGCGCAATGATCGCGAAGTTGGTGAATCTCTCGGTATCTTGCTTCCAAAACCGTGAGCGGATAAATTCTCAAACAGCATCGAGACCGTATTTGTGAAAACCACACTCAAACTCCTGGGCGCTTTGTTCGGCTGCGTTATTTTCCTACAACCGTCACTCCACGCCGAAGAAGGCGGCTCCGGCCATTACCAGCCCGGCTCCATGGCCTCGTTCGTGGATGGCGTGCCGGCCAAGGAAACCTTCATCGCCCGCTACAATCTGATGTATTACAACGGCTCGGTCGCGGCGGATCAGCCGTTGCCCATCGCTGCCGTGCAAACGCTTGGCGCCGACGCCACCATCTGGGGGCACGGCCTGACCTTCTTGTGGCGTCCGCCAATTGAACTGGGCGACCGGTGGAGTTACGCCATCAGCGCCACCGTGCCGTTCCTGTTTGCAGATGTGAGCGCCAATGCCACGGTGGGCAACATGACCGTGCGGCGCACCAGCAGCACCGACGGCCTGGGCGACATCGTTCTGATGCCGCTCATGCTCAACTACAACATAAGTTCCAATCTGAATCTAAACTTCCGCACGGGCATCTATGCCCCCACCGGCGATTACGAGGTTGGGCGCCTGGCCAACACGGGCAAGAATTTCTGGACGTTCGAGCCCACGCTGGGGCTGATGTATTTCGGGGTGAACAACGGCCGGGAAGCCTCGATTTTTGTGGGGGGTGACTTTAATACGGAGAACCCGGACACCGACTACCAGAGTGGAACGCAGTTTCACGTGGACGGCACATTGGCCCAGCATTTCCCTTTGTTGGGTGGCCTGGCGGGGGTTGGGATGAATGGTTTCTGGTATGACCAGATCACCGGCGACAGCGGTTCGGGCGCGATCTTCGGCGACTTCAAAGGGCGCACGACCGGAGTGGGACCGGTGCTCTCCTACGTGTTCAAGCTGGGCAAGGTGGACATGATCGCCGAAGCCAAGTGGCTGCATGAGCTGGATACCACCAAGCGACTCGAGGGCAATATCGTCTGGTTCAAGCTCGTCGCCAAATATTAGCCCAATCCGTAAACTCATCACGCAATGAAAACTCTACAGCCGCTCGTCTGTATCGCATTCGCTCTGACTCTCGCGGCACCTTCCGTACACGCCCAGTCCGCACTCAACCGCGCCAAGCGCACGGCCGAAAACTTGGAGCCCGCCATCCCCCACCCGGAGCAAGACAAGGTTGTCGCCACGAAACTCGCCGCCCTGGAAAAGAAGACCGGTAAGAAACCGAACGTCGTCTGGCTCCTCGTGGACGACATGGGCTTCGGCGATCCCGGCTGCTATGGCGGGGGCAAGGCAATCGGGGCGGACACGCCGCACATGGATCGTCTGGCGTCGGAGGGACTGCGGCTCACCTCGTGCTATTCGCAGAACACCTGCACACCGACGCGTTCGGCGATGCTCACGGGACGCCTGCCGGTGCGTACCGGCCTCACCCGGCCCATTCTGGCGGGCGACAAGTTGACGATGAACCCGTGGGAGGGTGAGACCAGCCTGCCGAGGATTCTCGGCGAGTCCGGCTACAACACGGTGCTCGTGGGCAAGTGGCACATCGGCTCGGCCAAGGGCATGCGTCCGCACGAGGTTGGCTTCGATGAATACTACGGCTATTACGGCGCGCAGAAGGAGACCTCCCAAGCCGTGGACCCGGCGCGCTATCCCGACCTCGTATTGGACAAGGAGAAACTCGCCAGCTACGCGAAGATGGGCGAGGACCACAGCCTCGTGCATGGATTCAAGAGTGGCAAACTCGACGAGATTTCCACCATCAAGAGCACCGAGGACATGGCGCGCGCCGACAAGGTGCTGACCGATTTCACCATGAAGAAGATCCAGGAGTTGGCGAAGGGCGACAAGCCGTTCTTCCTCGAACACGCCTTCATGAAGGTCCACACGGACAACTACGCCCATCCGGACTTCAAGGGCATGAGCGCCAGCAAGTATCCCTACAAGGACGCCCTGTGCGAGGTGGACATGGAGATCGGCATGATCGTGAAGGCGCTCGATCAAGCCGGCGTTCTGGAAAACACGTTGATCTTCATCACCTCCGACAACGGCCCGCAGATGGACGGCTGGCCGGATGCCGGCTACACGCCGTTTCGCGGCGCGAAAGGCACGACGTGGGAAGGCGGCGTCCGTGTCCCCGGCATCGCGTATTGGAAAGGCATGATCAAGCCGGGCCGCGTGAGCGATGACGTCTTCGAACTCATGGACCTGTTCAACACCGCCGTCCATCTCGCCGGTGCCGAAGGCAAACTGCCAAAGGACCGCTACCTCGACGGTGTGGATCAGACCTCGTTCCTGCTGCACGACGAAGGCCTCGGCAATCGCGAGTGCGTTTTCTTCTGGTTCAAGAGTGACCTGATGGCCGTCCGCCTCCGCGAATACAAGGGGCACGTGAAGGTCATCCTGCCGCACAGCACCTTCATGCACATCGACATGGCGACCGTGAACGACGTGGGCACTGCACCGTGGCTCTTCAATCTCTACATTGATCCGAAGGAAGAACTGCCCGTCGGCCACCGCATGAACGCCTGGCTCGCCTCGCTCGGTGCCGAGATGGGAGCCCACGCCGCCACCTTCAAGAAATATCCGCCGAAGAAGATCGGGTTGTGATCCCAAGTCGAAACGAAAACGAA
>CAIMMI010000305.1 GCA_903842505.1 uncultured Verrucomicrobiota bacterium
CGGTGCAGGCGGGAGATCCAATCCCGGCGTTGAGCGGCGGTGGTATGGATGCGGCGGGAAACAGGGGGCAAAATCGAACTCATCGCCGCATCCTGCGCCATGACCGGCGCGTCCGGTAGATGCGGTTCACCGGACGCTTACCCTGGCGCAGCTCGTGCGGGCCGTTCGAAATGGAATTCTTGGTCAACTGGCCCTGAGGGACGTCCTGGGCAGTTTGAGGGTGGCCATGTCCGCCTACCTTTGACGCCGGATGGACACCGTTGCCCCCCCCCTTTGACGCCGGACGGACGCCGTTGCCCCTCACCGTTGCCCCCACAACCCCACGCCGAGGCAGTACCCGCAAGCTCAGCCACGCCGAGGGGCATGCGGCGGTGAATCGGGAGTGGTCTCGGCGAGTTGGTGAAGTCGCAGGCATGTGCCTCTGGGCATAGCCTTTGGATCAAGTGGTAGCGTATCCATGGTCGAGACACTAAATGCCACGCCATTTGATGGTCTCAGCGGCATTTCGATGTTCAGCCGCAGGCTCGCTACAACGATTCCATCAATGACCAGATCAGCCTTGTCAAAGCGGCGAAATCTCAGTGGTTCTGAAAGCAATCCTGCGAAAACTGTTCTTCCATCGCCGAATGCAAAAACCTCTTCAACTGCAAGTTCGATTGTCGTCATGTTACTCAAGTCCAAGAAGTTTTGCGTGCCTTCGCATGAAGTCCGCAACGTGTTCTTCTGCGCCATCGTTTCCGAGACGCTCAATGATGCCGAGTTTGTCCTGCGTTCCGTGGAGGAACTCTTCCAGCACAGCCGCTTTGCTCGGATTTTCTCGCAGCAAGATATGGGTATGCCCAGGACCCCCGACATTTGCTTCGGCTCCCATATAGTCCAGATACCGCAGCTCTTCCGAGCCTTCGCGGGCGAATGTAACGGACCGCCCTCCTTTGCTTCCGACAGCTTCGATCAATTCCGGCGTGGCTCGAGGCCCGGTTCCTACGTGGCTGAACAGCCTGTCTCCGCCCGTGTGCAGGGCAGTTCTTGCGGCATCCTCCGCTAACCCCAGCGCCGCTTTTGCAGCCCTCACCGGGCGCTTCGCCACAGCCTTTGCTGCTGCCTTTGCTGCTTTTGACGCCTTCTTCGCAACCCGCTTTGCGAGACTGCACGTCTGCTTGACGACTCCGGCACCATTCCGGGCTACCTCACTTGTCCGGCCAAGCCACGTTGCCAAGCCAACAATATCCTTGGCCGTCGCGAGTCCCTCAGCGGCTCCCATCGCCGCCGTGCAGAAGACTTGAAGAATCAGCTCAGACGTTCGGATCGTGTTCCCGTTTGCGTCCTTGTAGTTCTCGGGTGCATGGCCGGCCTGTTTGAGCAGCTCAATGTTCGAGTTCTTATCGAAGGGACTGGCGTCCCAGTCGTAGTCGAAGCCGTACAGGCCTCCCTTCAGGAGCTCCCACCCAATGTCGCTCAGATCAGACAGCTTTTCCGCAGCCCATCGGAGCGAGCGCTTGATGCGCCCAGGCGGGGCAGGTGTTCCCACCGGCTCTGCCAACTCCTCTGCCCCGCAGGTCTCGCAGAACCCAAATAAATCCACCCCATTGACCGGATCGTTCCCCACGAACCCGTACAGGTTCTCCCCTCCGGCCTCGCCGATCGGGTCGCGGCTCAGCCAGCGGCCGCTCGAAGGGTCGTAGACCCGGAATTCGTAATGCACCCAGTCCGTGGTCGGGTCCTGGCGCTTGCTGCTGAAGCGCCAGGGGTTCTCCGCGGCAATGGCCGTGCCGCTCATCCGCAGCAGTTCACCGAACGGCCCGTACTCGTATCGGGCGGTCTCCGTTCCGCTGGTGCCGAACAGTGCCACCACGTTCCCGCTTCCGTCGGGGGCGGCGTAGTGCGTGCCATTGGCCGTGCTCACGATCCACAGCAACCCGCCGATGCCTCCCAGGCCGCCGCGACTGCCGTCGAGGTCGAGGCCCCAGACCTGTCGACGCAGCAGCGCGTTCGATGCGTTGAACTCCGCCACGCACTGCAATCCGTCGTTCAGGTAGCGCGTGGTTTCGGCCAGGGACCATGCGCCCGACACCCACGAGAACCGTCGCCGTTCGATCAACCGTCCGTCGGCATCGTACGTGTACCGCAGACGTTGGTTGGGGAGTCCAGCGGTGATCGCGTCCGCAGACGTCTGCACGTCGACCAGGCGGTTCTCGTTGTCCCACCGCATCTCCCAACGGCCGTCCCGCGTTCGGTTCCCGGCGACGTCGTGCAGCATCGCCTCCGTCTGCGGCGGCACGTACTTCTTGCGACCACTGATCAGCGCAGCGCCGTTCAACGTCACGGACTGGTCCAGCCATTGGGCAGCCGCTCCACCGGCGGTTCCTTCGAATCGGAAGTACTCCCCCTGACGCGTGGCCACCACCCCGTTGACCCGCACGTCCGTACCCACCTGCGCGGCGCCCTGCACCTCGTACTGACGAGGGTTGGTGCGCTGCGACAGACGCCCTTCGGCATCGGTGGTGTCCGTTGTCGTGCGGAGGTTGGCTCCAGCCGTGTCGCCGCCCGTCTTCCCGGAGGTGCGGTTCCCGATGTCGTCGTAGCTGTACTCGAACTGCTGCCCGGCCACGACCTGTCCATCGGCCAGGTAGCGCTTGGCCGACTTCACCTGCCCGAGGGGGTCGTACTCGTAAACCCAGTACGAACCGTCCAGCAACTGCGCCCGGATCCGTTGCCCGGCGTCGTTGTACGTGTACTCCTGTCCGACCAGACCCGACGTCGTCCCGGCGGCGGTCATGGATTGGAGCCGGTTCCATCGATCGTACTGCCGCGTGACCGCCAGCGTGACCGTGCTCCCGTTGCGGAGCTGCACCTGCTGGATCAACGGGGAATTGGGGACGTACGTGTAGGTGGCACTGGACGTACCATCACCGATCCAAGAGATCCGGCCCGACGAGTCGAAGCCGTACCCAACAACGCCATTGGTGATGACTCCCACCCGGAACGTCAGGTTCGTCCGACGCAGCTTGTCATCGTAGGTGTGGGCGAGGATGTGACCGGCCAACGGCCCGGTCGTCCAAGATTCCGACGTGATCATCCCGTACGAGTTCCGGGACCACGTGACCGCGCTGCTGGTCGTCCCCGCCGTGACCTGCGCCGCTCCGATCCGGCGACCGGCCCGATCGTAAGTAAAGCTCAGGTCCGGCGTGGCGGGATTGCCGTCGAAGTCCGTCGCTCTCAGGTACTGGACTTCCGTAACGTCCCCGACCTTCCGGACAACGGGATCCGCATCGAATCCGTACTTCCACTCCGTGGCGGGGAAATCTCCCGCCATCACCGTCTCCGTCCGCGGCCGGCCCGCGGCGGTGAAGGTATACTGGATCGGGGGCTCGTTCCCGATCTGCTTCTGCACCATGAACCCGGTGCCGAGCTGGTAGCTCCACTGTGTGGTCTTCGCCCCGGTCTGCGCCGTGGCGTTCTTCCACGTCCTGAGGGTCGTCAACCGACCTGCTGCGTCGTAGGCGTAATCCACGGTCGGCTGGCGACCGCCTGAACGGTTGGTCAACAGGCCATCGGGGGAGTAGGCCAGGTCCAGGTTGGCGCCGTCCGGCAGGGTGACCCGGGTCAACCGGCCTGCCGTCGAGTACTGCCGGGTGGTAGTCCGCGGCCCTTGTCCGGTCCCCGAGGCGGGCGTCGTGTCGGACACCAGCAGGTCGGCGGCATTGTAGGTCTGAGTCCGAGTTCCGTTGCGGACGTCCGTGACCTGGTTGACCCGACCGTGGACGTCGTACCCGTAGGTCTCGCGGCTCAACTGGGTCCCGTTCGAGGCGTAAGCCGTCCGGGAAGTCAGCCTCCCCGACGTGTACACCGCCACGGTCCAACTGCCATCGGGCGCCGTGTTGGTGGCATTGCGCGTCTGCGCCACCCGGTTCATGGCCAGTGCATGCACCGAAGTCTGTCCACGGTCGACCGTCCAGGCGTTGCGGGCATCGGCGGTCACCATCGCCGAGCGGACCTCCACCGACGTACTGCTGCCCGCCGTGGGATACTCCCAACGGCGCTGCCGCCGCACGGTCTGGCCTGCGTAGGTCGTGCTGTCCATGGCCTGACGGACCAACCGATCCTGATTGAAGTCGATGGAGGGATTGCCGTCAGCGTCCCAGGTCGTGTTGGCGGGGTTGACGTCCACCGCCACGTACTCGATGTCCGCCTCGGCGTTGTAGCGATAGAGGCGAGTGACCCCGTCCGCGTCCACCTCCTGCACCAGTTGGCCCAAGCGATTGTAGGAGTAAGCGTGCTTGACGGAGTTGCCCTGATCGACCCGACGCACCTGACCCAGGGCATCCCGGATCGTCGTCACGGTGTCACCGGGGTCTCCCGCAGCATCGAGGACGGTCTCGGTCACCGCCGACCCGTCGATCATCACAGTGCTGGCAATATCCATGTACTGGGAGCCGAACGTGCGCGTCACGGATCGGTTCGGGACTCCGGTGCCGGTGACAGACCGCACTCCGCCGTCCCGATAGTGGCGGATGATTTGGGTGGCTCCCGCTGGGTCGACCGAAGATTCCACCAGTTCGCCATCGCCATTGATCGACCAGGAATAGGTAGTCACGCCGCCCAGGGCATTGGTTGAAGCCCGCAGGCTGCCCGCCGTGTCGTAGCCGGCGCTGGATAGCAGGTTCGTGGATCCATCGGTCCCGACCCGGACGCTCCTCAGGGCCGCACCTGCGGGATCCAGGAGGTTGGTCACGGTAATGCCGAGGCGGGTGCTCCCGATCTGCCGGCCAGCCGCGTCATACAGCAACTGGGTCGTCACGCCGTCCCGATCCGTGATCAGTCCCAATCCACAGCAATCGAAGGTCCGGGTCTCGTAAGTCCCGTCGAAGAGATCCATCCGCCGCCAACGCCGGGCATCATCGAAGTCCGAGAAGGTCACGGAAGCGAAGGTCGCTCCCGCAGTGCCGCCATCGATCCAACGGCTCGTCTGGGAAATCGTCTCCCCATACGAACCCACCACCGTGGTGATCTCCGTCCCGTTGTCGATGGTCGTTGCCGTCAACGGATTGGTGCCCGCGGGCGAACCCGTCAGGACCGTCACCACCGATTGGCCGGATGCGTTCGTGGAGTACGAGTAGACGGTCAGGACCCGGTCCTCGGAGAGCTTCTTCCAGAAGCGTCCGACGAACGCGTGGCCCGTGGGATAGTGCCACGTCCAAGAGGAACGATTGGTGGCATTGGACCAGGTGGCACCGGTGTCGGCGGCCCGGATCGTACGCTTCTGTCCGGCAGTGAGGATGCTCCAGGCTCGACCGACCACGTTGGCATCGACGCGCTCCGTCACCGTGCGCGGGATCCGCGAATGGACCGCCAGGCCGGAATCCCCGGTACCCGAGACCACGGAGTAGCTGTACTCCGTGCGGGACATCGAACCGCTGCCCAGGGGAGCCGTCCCGTTAGGACGGACGGTCGCCGTCAACCGACCGCTGCTGTCGTACTCGTACTGGGTCCAGTTGCCGTCCCACTCTTCGATCGACGCAATCTCACCGCCTGGAAGACGTCCGGTGGTTCCTTCCCAATACTGGGTGTACGTCGTCTTCTGCCCGACTCCTTCACCGACGCTGCTTTCGATCACTCCCCAACCCCAGCTGAACGGCGCCAGCTTGCGGGTCTGGACAAACACATTGGTCGTCCAACCCGGCCATCGCCACGCCATCCGTTCGAGTCTAAATGGCGGCTGATTGGTCGGCCCCGGCTCCGTCCAGGACTCCGTGACGTGATCGAACAGATTCCCGGGCGCGCGAACCGTCCATCGGATGGTGCCCGACGGCGCGTTGGTGTCGGCGATGAAGATCGAGGTCTTGGTGGAACCATTGGTCAACGTCGCGGTAACCCGGACCCGGGAACCGTCCAGCACCCCGGGAACATCCGGTTCCACCCGCCAGACACCCACAGGGACGGCACCGGAGGCAAAGGTGGCGAGAGTTCCATTGGTCGACGTGACCGCTGCGCGGGAGAAGACCCTCACATCGTAGCCGCCGAGGGCATTCGTCTGCACGTCCGCCACGGAAGCGGGCGCAATCACCTGTCGCATCCCACCGGCGTCGGACCGCACATCCAGCACCCCGAGGTAACCGGCCACGCCAAGAGACGCCCGAGAGAGCAATGCAGGGCGATTGGCCGACTCGCCGACCCGAATCAGGCCGGCCGCCGCACCACCGGGAGCCGACCCCATCGCGATGGAGAAGCCCACATTGCCGCCGCCCCACGAGCCCCAGGATCCCGGGCCGTTGCCGGAACCGCAGCTGGTGCAACCGCCCCCGATGCCTCCCACTCC
>CAIMMI010000306.1 GCA_903842505.1 uncultured Verrucomicrobiota bacterium
CGATCTGACGTCGACTGCTACGCTGTGTTCGTGTAGCTGACGAGGTAACGAGGCAGGTTTTCGGGACAGCCTCCTGACGTCGACTGCTACGCTGTGTTCGCGTGCGGGGTGAACTCAGCGTTGGTGCCGGGGAGGGGATTCGGTTAGGCTGAACGACAGATGCGGTTGCTGGACCGATACCTGCTTCGGGAGTTGTTGGTGCCGCTGGGGTTTTGCCTCGGCGGTTTCTTCGTCTTCTGGCTTTCGTTCGATCTGCTCGGGCAGTTGTCGGGATTCCAGGCGCGGGGGTTGGGGGTCGGTGCGATTGCGTCTTACTACTGGTACGGTTTGCCGGAGTTGTTGGCGACGGTGCTGCCGGTCGGGTTGCTGCTGGCGATGCTGTACGCGCTGACGAACCACACGCGGAACAACGAGATCACCGCGATTCGCGCGGCGGGGATCAGCCTGTGGCGGATCTGCGTGCCGTACCTCGCGTTGGGGTTGTCCTGCGCGGTGGGGTTGCACCTGTTGAATGAGCACGTGGCGCCGGAGTTCCGGGAGGCCCAGGAGGTCCTGCTCAACAGCGCGCCGGGTCGGGACAAGGTCAACCCGTGGAAGGAACGCATCGACATCGAAAACACCGCGGAGCGGCGGGTGTGGAATGTCGGGGCGTTCCATGTCGGGACCGGCGAGATGAAGTCGCCGCGGGTGCGGTTGCCCCTGGCCTCGGGCGCTTATCGGGTGCTGACAGCGCGCACGTTGACCTGGACCAATGGCAGTTGGGTGGCGTACGGCACGACCGAATCCATCCACCGATCCCCGGAGGATCCGAAGCCCACACAGTCCCCCATGGTGAGTCGGGATTTCCCGCCGGCGCCCGGAACGTTGGCGGAGGTTTTGAAGTGGGAGGGTTCCGACCTGGTGGTGAGGATCCCGATGCTGACCACGGTGACGAATGCCGGGGTCCGTACGAACGTGATGGTACCCGAACCGGTGACTTGGCGGACGAATCTGTCTGCGACGGGGCCCCGGGGTGGGAAGTGGCGCGCGGCGGCACTGGATCCGCGGCGTGGCCAGTTGCGGGACGTGCGGGTCGAGGTGCCGGCCGACCCAACGGCCTGGCGGTTGTTGATCGGTGAGAGCGGCCTGTGGGATGGGAACGGTTGGAAGTTTGGACGGGTAGCGGAATACCTGTTCCGCGGAGCGGACGACGGGGACCCGCTGCTGGTGCAGCACGAGGAATTGGTGCTGCGCGAGTTGACGGAGTCGCCGGAAGTCGTGCGGGCCGAGATCCGGGTGAACTCGCTGCGGCGGGGCAAGGCAATGAAGCAGGCGGAATTGACCCTGGGGGAAATCCGGGAGTACCGACGGTTGCATCCGGTGGTTCGACCGGAGCTCCGTGCGATCCTCGAGACGCAGTGGCATGCGCGGTTGGCGGCGCCGTGGACGTGCCTCGTGGTGGTGTTGATTGCGGTGCCGTTCAGCGTGGCGCCGGGTCGACGCAACCTGTTCTACGGGGTGGCGGGCAGCATCGGCATCGCGTTCGCGTATTTTGTGCTGCAGAAGTTCGGGTTCGCTCTGGGACAGAGCGGGCAGGTTCCCGGTTGGGCAGGGGCGTGGCTTCCGAACATCGTGTTTTCCTTGGTGGGAATTGTCCTGACCAGTCGCGTGCCATGATCGAACCCAGCGCCGAGATCCGCGAGTTGAAGGAACGCCTGCACCGGGCAGAAACACTGGCGCGGGTGAGTCGGGTGATCCATTCGACCCTGGAACCGCGCGAGGCGCTCCAGCGGATCCTGGGCGAAGCGGTGCGGTTGGTGAAGGCGTCGTCGGGTTCGGTCTGTCTCGTGAATCCCACGAGCGGTTTTCTGGAGATCGAGGCGGCCGAGGGGTTGCCGATGGATGCCCCGGCGTTGCGGTTGCGGGTGGGCGAAGGCATCACGGGTTGGGTCGCGAGGTCGGGTCGGGCCGCGCGCGTGGGCGATGTCTTGACGGACCGGCGCTACATCCACCTGAAGGGCGGGGTGGCTTCCGAGATGGCGATTCCGCTGCGGGTCAGCGGGGAGGTCCGAGGTGTGTTGAACGTGGATTCCGACCGGAAGGAGGCCTTCTCCGCGGAAGACCAGGAACTGCTCGAGGAGTTGGCGAACCTGGCGGCGCAGTCGATCCAGAATTCTTGGGTGTTTGAATCGGCGCGACAACGGGCGCGCTTGCTGGAGTCGTTGGTGCGGGTGAGTCAGCGGATCAATTCGACGGTCAGCCTGGACGAGGCCTTGCAGGTCGTGACGCGGGAGGCGCAGGCCCTGATCGGGGCGAAGATGTGTTCGTTGATGATGGTGGACGAGACCGGTGAATGGTTGGACCTGAGGGCCTGCCATGGAGCCGGCGAATTGTATCGGACCAAGCCCCGCCTGACCGTTGCCGACAGCCTGCTGGGGATCGTCGTGCGGCGGCGGAAGCCGATGCAGGTGGAGAACGTCCAGGTCAGCGGTCGGTACAACAACGTGGCGATCGCGCGGGCGGAAGGTTTGGTTTCCCTGCTGGCGGTACCGCTCCAGTTCGAGCACCGGGCGATCGGGACCCTGGCGGTCTATACGGGTGAGCCGCACCTGTTCGCAGACGAGGAGGTGCGGACGTTGTCGGCGTATGCGGAGCTGTCGGGTCTGGCACTGGAGAAGACGCGGTTGTACGACCGCCTGGTGTCGACGGAGGAGGAATTGCGGCAGTCGGAGCGCCTGAGCGCCCTGGGCCTGCTGGCGGCGGAAGTGGCGCACGAGATCCGGAATCCGCTCACGGTGATGAAGATGCTCCATCATTCGCTGGATCTTCATTTCCCGGAGGGCGATCCGCGCAGGACGGACGTCCGGATCATGGGTGAGAAGATGGATCACCTGAACCGGATCGTGGACCGGATCCTCGATTTCGCACGGACGGCGGAGCCGGCGTTGACCGAGGTGGATGTCAGCAGGTTGCTGAACGACCTCGGCTTCCTGATGCGGGCAAAGCTCAAGCACGCCGGGGTGCGTCTGAGTCTCCGGCTCGAGTCGGGGTTGCCGCGGTTGACGGGCGATGCCACGCAGTTGGAACAGGCGTTCCTGAACCTCTCGCTGAATGCCGTGGATGCGATGCCTTCCGGGGGCGAGTTGATGATCCGCGCCCGGAGCCTGAGGTCGGCCCAGGACGGCGAACCCGACCGCCTGGTGGTTCGGTTCCGGGACAGCGGCGAAGGGATGTCGGCGGAACAGCAGTCCCGGTTGTTCACGTCGTTGTTGAGTTCGACGAAGCCGCAGGGAAATGGACTGGGTTTGGCGATCGTGAAGCGGGTGGTGGAGGCACACCGGGGCGAGATCCGGGTGTGGTCGGTCCGGGGACGCGGGACTGCGTTTACGCTCGTCCTGCCGCTCTGACAGCGAGGTCGATTCGACGACGCGGATCCGGGCGCTATGGTCGGGGCACCCGAACATGGAACGTCCCTTTGTTGGCCCCGTCCTGGCCCTGATGCTGGGCATGGTCTTGTCCCGTGAACTGACGCTGCCGCCTCTGGCGGGACTCGCGTTGGGATGGGTTGGGTTGCTGTTGGCTTGTTGGCCCCGGGGCGATGCGGTCCAACGGTTGAAGCTCGCCTGCCTGCTGGTCGGGATGGCGCATCAGGCCGTTCAGATGGATCCAGGCGGCCCTCGCGCCGTGGGCGAGGTGCTCCCGGCGGAGCCGACGCTCGGATGGGTGCGGGGTCGGGTGTCCGATCCAGGAACGGTTCGGAAGGCGGCAGCGGGGGGCAGGCCCTCGCGGACGGTGGAACTGGACCTCGATTCCTGGCGCCGGCGGGGCGGGGAATGGGCGGCCGTCGAGGGGCGCGTCCGGATCCGGTTCCGGGATTCAACCGGAATCGAGCCGGTGTCCGGACAGGTGGTACAGGTGTTCGGGATCTTCCGGGAACCGGCGCCTCCAGAGCTTCCAGGTGGGTTCGATTTTGCCCGGCATCTGGCGGTGAAGGGCATTCACCGCGTCGGCCAGAGCGAGGATCCGGGCGACTGGTTCGCACTGGGGCCGTCGCCGTCGCCGCGGTGGTCCGACGAGTTCCTCGGATGGGCGCACCGGGTGTTGTCCCGGGATGTTCCCGATGACGCGGCGTCGAGGCTCGTGCGATCCATGGTGCTGGGATGGCGGGAGGGTTTGGACGACGGTTGGCGGGACGTGTTCCTGGAGTCAGGGACGTTGCATGTGTTCGCGATCAGCGGGCTGCATATCGCGCTGGTCTCGACGGTGCTGGTGCAGGTGCTCCGACTGTTGCGGGTGGATCGCGGATGGTGCGGGTGGCTCGTGGTACCGCTGACCTGGGCGTATGTGGGGGCGACGGGATGGCAGGCGTCGGCGGTTCGGGCCGGGGTGATGTCGACGGTGGTGGTGATGGGGTGGGCGCTGCGGCGGCCATCCGATCTGCTGAACTCCCTCGCGGCTTCGGCTTGGATCATCCTGTGGGTGGATCCTTCGCAGTTGTTTCAGGCGGGGTTTCAACTGTCGTTCGGGGTGGTGGCGGGGATGGTCCTGTGGGTCAGTCCGCTGGAGGCGGTGCTCGAACGGTGGGTCGAAGGCGATCCTGCGGTGCCGGAGGCGCTGCGTCCGAGGATCTGGCGCTGGGCCCGGTCCGCGGGACGCTGGCTGGCGGTGAACCTGGCCACTTCCATCGCGGCCTGGGTGACCGCATTGCCCCTGGGCATCCACCACTTCCAACTCGTGAGCGTTTCCGGTTTGGTGGCGAACCTGGTGGTCGTGCCACTGAGCGGGATCTGCCTGGTGGCGGGTTTGGCATCGCTGGCGATTGCGCCTGTTTCAGATGAGGCCTCCGCGTGGATGAACCAGTCCGCGTGGTTCTGGATGCGCTGGATGATGCAGGCCGGTGAATGGGCGGCGGCGGTTCCGGGAGGCGACTGGCGAGTGGAGGCCCCCGCATGGCCGTGGTGGCTGGCTTACGGTTGGGCGTGGTTCTGGGTGTTGCCGCGATGGTTTCGTCGGGGTCGGTTTCCGTGGCGGTGGGCGTGGCCGCTGCCGGTCGTGGCGTTGGGAGCCGCAACGATGCTGGCAAACGACTCGGCCCACGTTCGCGTGACCTGCCTGCCTTATGGCGCGGGCGTGTTGATGGAGGAAGGTTGGGGCAGGGAAACGCTCCTCGACGCCGGCTCGAGCTTCGTCGGTCAGCGGGTGCTGCCGGAATGGCTCGCGACTCGGGGAATCAATCGACTCGACGACGCCGTCGCATGCGCCGGCGAGGCGCGGTTTGCAGGCGGGTGGGTCGGGTTGCTGGAGTCGACGCCTGTGGGCGCGTGGTGGACGGTCGCAGAAGGAAGAACCGGCGGGACGCTGAGGAAGGCGCACGACGCCGCCCACGCGCGAGGGGTTCCGGTGCGGCGGTTGGTCGCTGGCCGATCGGTGGGGTCCTGGAACGTGCTGTGGCCGCCCGTGGACGAGGTGGGGACGCGGTCGGATGACCGATGCCTGGTGCTTCACGGGACGCTGGGCGGTGTCCGGTGCTGCGTGATTCCCAGCCTGAACCCAGACGCGCAGCGTCGGTTGGTGGCCCGGTGGGGTGCCGCGCTGCGCTCCGAGGTGGTGATCGCGGGAATGCCGAGCCGGGGTGAACCGCTGGTGGACGAGCTCCTCGCTGCGCTCCAGCCCGCGGTCGTCGTGCTCCTGGTCGGGGAACGGCCAGCCAACCTCCGGTTGCCGAGGTCGGCTCGGTTGCGCATTCGGAGGGGGGTGGGGCCCGGAGTGGTCCGGGTGACGGATGAGGACGGGGCGGTGACGATCCGGATGCGGGACGGGAAGTGGACGTTGGGACGGAGGCTTTGACCCGGGACCGCTCCGGGGTGTACGCAGAACCCATGTCAGGCATGTCTGGAGGGTCAGGTCGGGGAGTTCGGATCGTCGCGGCACTGGTCGTGACGCTGGGCGTGGCGGCGGGTTACTTCGGAATGAAGGCGGGAGGTTTGTTCGGCCAGATCGGGCCGACACCGACGCGTCTGTTGATCGCGGCAGACCTGTTTGTGGTGGGGTTGCTGTGGGTTCGGGTGTTCAGCCGGTGAAACTAGGGGTTGCCCGGTGGAAGGTCGGGCCGTTACGGTTTGGCGTTCCCCGCGGCAAACCGCAGATCTGGTCTGAATCGACGAACCGGAGTGTGCGTCGGACGGCCCAGTCCAAAAAGAAAGACGAACGTACGCGTATGAATTCCCTTCCCACGGGCTCGCCGATCACGCGGCGCAGCTTCCTCTCCTCCTCGGGCGTCACGATTGGTGCCGTCGCTGCCGGTACCCTGGCCGTTGACCGTCTCGCTTTCGCGCAGGCCAGCGACACGCTGAAGATCGCCTTGGTTGGCTGCGGCGGCCGCGGATCCGGCGCTGCGAACCAGGCCCTGAACGTCCCCGGCACCAAGTTGGTGGCCATGGCAGACGCGTTCAAGGATCGCCTTGAAGGCTCGCTCAACAACCTCAAGAAGGAGCACGGAGCCAAGGTCGATGTTCCGGCGGATCGCCAGTTCGTCGGTCTGGATGGCTTCAAGCAGGCGATTGCCCTCGCCGACGTGGTGATCCTCGCGACGCCTCCGGGATTCCGTCCGTTCCATTTCGAGGAAGCGGTGAAGCAGGGCAAGCACGTGTTCATGGAGAAGCCGGTGGCTACGGACGCGCCGGGCGTGCGCCGGGTCCTGGCCGCGGCAGCCGAGGCGAAGGCCAAGAACCTGAAGGTCGGCGTCGGCCTGCAACGGCATCACCAACCGGGCTACCTGGAGACGCTGAAGCGGATCCATGACGGCGCCATCGGCGACATCACGTCGCTGCGCGTTTATTGGAACGACGGCGGCGTGTGGGTGAACCCGCGCAAGCCCGGCCAGAGCGAAATGGATTTCCAGCTCCGCAACTGGTACTACTTCAACTGGCTTTGCGGTGATCACATCGTCGAGCAGCACATCCACAACCTCGACGTCGGCTGCTGGATCAAGAACGCCTACCCGGTCCGCGCTCACGGCATGGGCGGCCGCCAAGTCCGCACCGCCAAGGAGTATGGCGAGATCTTCGATCATCACGCCGTGGAGTACGAATTCGCCGACGGTTCCCGCATGTACAGCCAGTGCCGCCACATCCGCGGAGCCTGGGCTTCCGTTTCCGAGCATTGCGTCGGAACCAAGGGTGACGCCGATGTCAGCGGGCATGTCATCCGGGCCAAGGGCGCAGACGCCTGGCGCTTCCGCTCGACGAAGGCGGTGGACCCCTACCAGCAGGAGCACTTCGACCTGTTCGAAGCCATCCGCAGCAACACCGAGTACAACGAGGCGTTCAACGGTGCGAAGTCGTCCCTGACGGCCATCATCGGCCGCCTCGCCACCTACAGCGGCAAGGTCATCGAGTGGGACGCCGCCCTGAACTCGAACATCTCGCTGGCTCCGGACCGGATCGCGTGGGACGCGACGCCCAAGAGCCAGCCCGATGCCGAGGGCTTCTATCCGATCGCCGTTCCGGGCAAGAGCGTCACGGTCTGATCCGGATCGCGGTAGGCATGCAGGAAACCGGGCCGGGAGATGCAACACTCCCCGGCCCGGTTGGCTTTCGAGGGTTGCGGGAGGAATCGGCGGCAAGTGGAAGGAATCAATATGGTCCAGAGGCTTGGATGGATGATCGGAGTGGCGGCGTGTGCCGTGTCCGTGCTGGCACAGAATGGGGACAAAGCCGGAGAGACTCAGTCCGAGCGCGTCCCAGCGAGTCTGATTCCGCCGGCACCCGTGCTTTCACCCGACGACCAACTCCGGACCCTGCACCTGCCCGAGGGATTTCGGGCGGAGGTCGTGGCCGCCGAGCCCCTGATCGCCACGCCAGTCGCCGCCCAGTTTGACCATCAGGGTCGACTGTGGGTGGTCGAGATGACGGGCTACATGCGGCAGGTGGACGGGTCCGGCGAGACCGAGCCCAACGGGAGCGTGGTGATCCTGACCGACTCGGACGGCGATGGTCGGATGGACCGTCGAACCGTCTTCCTCGGCGGATTGGTGATGCCGCGGTCGGTGATGCTTTTCCGCGACGGTGCCTTGATCGCCGAGCCGCCCCGGTTGTGGTTCGCCCGCGACACGGACGGGGACGGCAAGTGCGACTCGAAGGAGTTGTTGACGGACGATTACGCGACCCAGAACGATCCGAAGCTGGGGGCGAAGTCGAACCCGGAACATGCGAGCAACAGCCCGACCTGGGCGCTGGACAACTGGATCTATTCCGCGAACCACACGGTGCGCTTCCGCTGGCGGGGCGGCACGAACTGGCAGCGGGGAGCCACGATCTTCCGCGGTCAATGGGGCCTGACCCAGGACGATGCAGGCCGCCTGTACTACAACTCGAATTCGGATCCGCTCCGGGCGGACCTGGTTCCGACTTCGTATCTCGAGCGCAACCCGAATCTCCGCCAGCCCTTCGGCGGCAACGTGCAGCTCGAGCCGAGCATGAAGGTCTTCACGGCTCGCGTGAACCCGGGCGTGAACCGGGGTTACCAGCCCAACCAACTCACGCCCGACGGCAAGCTGGCGACGTTCACCGGCGCCTGCGGTCCTGTGGTCTATCGGGGTGACCAGTTCCCGGCCGAGTTCCGCGGCGACGCCTTCCTGTGCGAGCCGGCGGGCAACCTCATCCGGCGCGAGAAGATCGTGGACAAGGATGGCGTGCTTTCGGGCACGAACGCGCATCCCGGGACGGAGTTTCTGGCCTCGCTCGACGAGCGCTTCCGTCCGGTCAACCTGATCAATGGGCCGGATGGCTGCCTCTACGTCCTCGACATGTCCCGCGGCCTGATCCAGCACCGGATCTACCTGACGTCCTATCTCCGGAAGCAGATTGAGTCGCGGAATCTCCAGTCTCCGAACGATCAGGGACGGATCTATCGTATCGTCCACACCGGCAAGCCGCGGAAGGCGGATACCCTTTCGGCACAGCCGAAGGATGAGGAGTTGATCGCGCGACTGAACCACCCGAACGGATGGTGGCGCGACCGGGCCCAGCAATTACTCGTGGAACGTCGTAATGCCGCCCTCGCCCCCCGACTTCGGGATCTGGTCCGGGCTGCGCGGAGCGGCGAGGAACGGGGTCGCGTGCACGCGCTGTGGACGCTGGAGGGCATTGATCAGGTCGACATCCCGACTCTGGAGGCGGCGACTCAGGATCCTGCGGCAGAGGTCCGCACCGCCGGTTTGCGTCTGCTCGATGCGCAGCTGCGCGGCCCGCAACGGGAGCAGGCGATGCTCCTGTTGATGCGGCGCGCGGGCTTCCTCTCGGGGCCGGAGCAGTTGCAGTTGCTCTTGACGCTCACCACTGCGGCAACTCCGCAGGCCGATACGATCCTGCGCGTGCTATTGATGAATGGTTCAAGCTCCACGCTTCGGCAGGATGCGGTCATCAGCGGCCTGGGCGGGCGCGAGTTGGAGTTCCTCGAAGGGTTGATCTCGGATCCGGTCTGCGGTCCTGAAAAGAAGGAGCACGCGTCGTTGGTGAAACGGTTGGCGCAGTGCGTGACCCTGGAGGGCAAGGTGCCCCGGGTTGATCGATTGCTGGAAGTGGCGTCGCTCCGGAAGACGGGCGATTGGCAGCAGTTGGCGTTGTTGGATGGAATCGCCAGCACGGTCCCTGCCGCTGTGAAAGGGCGTCCCGCTCCAGCGATCAAGCCTCTGCGGTTCGATGCACAACCGCGCGGGTGGGAAGCCCTCCAACGCATCCAGGTGCCGGAGATCCGTGAGCGGTTGGATCGCGTTGCACCCCTGCTCGCCTGGGCCGACGATGGCCGCACCCAACCGGAGGTGAAGGCTCGCGAACTGAGCGCAGCGGAGGAGGCCAGTTGGAATCGGGGGAAGGAGTTGTACGCGATCGTCTGTGGCGCCTGTCATCAACCGCACGGCAACGGTCAGGAAGGGCTTGCCCCGCCGTTGAAGGAGTCGGAGTGGGTCTTGGGATCCGAACAACGCATGATCCGCATGGTGCTGCACGGCGTGCGGGATGCGATCACGGTCAAGGGCCAGAAGTGGGAACTCAACATGCCTGCGTTCAACGAGGCGCTTGAAGACCAGCAGATTGCTGACGCCCTCACGTACGTCCGGCGGGAATGGGGGAACAGTGCCAGTCCGGTGAGCATCGAGTCCGTGAAGAAGGTTCGGGCCTCGACGGCAACCCGCGAGGATTCCTGGACCGAGGC
>CAIMMI010000307.1 GCA_903842505.1 uncultured Verrucomicrobiota bacterium
CGCGGCTGCGGGAACCGTGTCGAGGGGCACATCGGAAGGGGGTTACATCGGAGGGGGGGAATACATCGGAGAATCGGAGGAGCGGAAGGGGGAGGGTTGGAGGAATGACTGGGGCGGATTTGCAGTGGCGTGTCGCATATGCGACATGCGGATGTAAATCGAAGAGGGTGACGGGTGGGTAGGTGGGGGCAGTGGAGAAGCGGAGGCTGGCTCAACCGCCGGCGAAGACGGGTTGGAAGCCGGCTTCCTCGAGGATGCGCTTGATGGCCTCGCGTTGGTCGCCCTGGATCTCGATCTGGCCGTCCTTGACCGTGCCGCCGGTGCCGCACGTCTTCTGCATTTTCTTGGCGAGCGCTTCCTTTTCGGGGAGTCCGATGCCGACGAAGTTCTTCACGACGGTGACGGTCTTCCCACCGCGACCCGCCTTGGATCGGATGATGTCGACCCGGCCGCGGTTGCGCTTGGGCGCGGGCGGTGGGGGAAGCCCGGGCTTGCCGGGTGGGAGTCCCTCGCTGTTGAGCGCGGCGAACGGATTGTTGAACTCGTCCATGCGGGGGAAGGATGGCTTCGCCGGGGGGAGTTTCCAGTTCCCAGTTTTCGACGTTCCGTGCTCGTGCCCCGAAGGGGCAACAGGTGAAAGCCCGGGGTGGAACCCCGGGGACCACACAGCGTGAGGTCCCCGTTCGCCCCGTTGGGGCTCACTCCACGTCGTCTGCTACCCAGCTTGCAGTAGCCGACGACGTCAGGAGGCGGACGGGGATCCTGCCTCGTGACCTCGACAGCTACGGAACCAGCGGACGACCTGAGTAGGCTGACGGAAGCCCCGCCTCGTCACCTCGTCGGCTACGGAGGTAGCCGACGACGTCAGGAGGCGGACCCATCCGGCCTTGAAACTTGAAACTTGGAACTCCGAACTCCGGAACAACTGGCGATGTGACAACGGGCTGGGGGGCTGTGATAGTGGGGCCCGTGAATTTTCCGGTTACGGAGCTCACCGATGCGTTGTTGGTCAGCTATCGTCGGCATGGTGGAATCAACCATGTTGACGGGGCGAACCTGCCGTCGCGGGGCGTGGTGGTGGAGATTGCGAAGGACCTGTTGCGGTTGCTGTTCCCGGGGTTCTTCGATGACAAGGTCGTGCATTCGTCGGAGTTGAAGGCGGAGACGGCGCTGCTGATGGATTCGGTAGGCGGCCGGCTGGAGGACGAGGTCTGCAAGAGCCTGAGCTGTTTCCAGTGCCCGGATCCGGCGGTGGCGGATCCGCGGCGGGCGGCGTTCACCCTGACGACGAAGTTCCTCCGGCGGTTACCCGCGGTTCGGGAGTTGTTGCAGACGGACGTGGACGCGGCGTTCGAGGGGGATCCGGCGGCGCGGAGTCGGGAGGAGATCATCACGGCGTACCCATTCATCGAGGCGATCGCGGTGCAGCGGTTGGCGCATGAGTTGCAGGAGGCGGGTGTGCCGCTGTTGCCACGCATGATGACCGAATGGGCGCACAGCCGGACGGGAATCGACATCCATCCGGGCGCGCGGATCGGGACGCACTTCTTCATCGACCACGGCACGGGGACGGTGATCGGGGAGACCTGCGTGATCGGGAATCGGGTGAAGATCTTCCACGGTGTGACATTGGGCGCGACGAGCACGTCGGGCGGGCAGGCGTTGCGGGGCAAGAAGCGGCATCCGACGATCGAGGACAACGTCACGATCTATTCGGGTGCGGTGATCCTGGGTGGGGAGACCGTGATCGGGGCGGGTTCGACGATCGGGGGGAATGTCTTCCTGTTGCAGAGCGTGCCGCCGGATTCGGTGGTGTTGAACGAAGAGATCAAGACGCGGGTGATGCCGAAGAAGAACCGGCTGGTCCCCATGGATTGGCAGATCTGAGCGAAGGAACATTCATGGAGGTGCCATTCCAGATCCGTCCTGCCCGGTTGCAGGACGCGGCGATCATTGCGGAATACAACCGTGCCCTGGCCCGGGAAACCGAGGGACGAGACCTGGACCCGGATCGGATCGGGCCGGGGGTCGTGGCGGTTCTCGAGGATGCGACGAAGGGGCGTTACCTCGTGGCGGAACGGAACGGGAACGTGGTGGGGCAGTTGATGGTGACGTTCGAGTGGAGCGACTGGCGGAACGGGATGTTCTGGTGGATCCAGAGCGTGTACGTGGTTCCCGAGGAACGGGGCCGCGGGGTATTCGGTGCGTTGTATCGGGCGGTGGAATCCGAGGCGCGGGCGAACCCGGGGATTTGCGGCATCCGGCTCTACATGGAGCATCACAATGAGCGGGCGCGGGTGGCGTATTTGAAGTTGGGGATGAAGCAGGCCGGGTACGAGGTGTTCGAGACGGACTTCACGCGATCGGCGTGAGGTGGGAGGTGGGAGGTGGGAGGTGATCCAACCCGGACCGATGGAAACTTCGGCGGGGGGAGTTGCCTCTCGAATCACTGGATTGGGTCGAGTCGCCAAAAGCGTGCTTCTGCGGTGCGGATCGAGACGGGCGCGGAGAACTCTCCACCGGTGCCCGTGACAATGCCGCCGTGGTCGGTCCAGGCCTTGAGGTCGGTGGACCACTGGAGTCGGTAGTTCTGGCCCGGGACTGTCTGGAAATGGAGTTCGATGGCGGGGCTGACGGTGAGTCGATCGTCGATCTGGCGGAGGCGGGCGACCTCGGAGGAACTGAGGGGGCGGTCGAAGATCAGCATTTCGTCGATGGCGCCCTGGAAGGCGTAGGGGTAGGCAGTCTGGCCGCCGACGAAGTAACCCACATTCATCCCGATCCCAAATTGGTGCTGGGCGGCCAGCCCTCCGGAGACGCGGAGGTAGGGAAGTTGGGTGGACTTCACCAGGATGCCGTCGTGATAGATCAAGCAGGTGCCAACGTTGGAACCTTCCGGGGCTTCGAAGGTGACTGCAACGTGGCTTCAGGTGCCGACGGAGAGAAGGGCGCCCGTAGTGACGGATCCCCAGTTCGGGGCGGCGGCTTCGTTCCACAGTTGGACCATGATCGTGCCCTGATAGATCGAAACGTGGCCCGATAGGCCAGCGTTGCCTTCCGAATAGAAATTGCCGGGGAATGCCGGGGACAGGTTGTCGGGGCGGACCCACGCGGCCCAGCTCCATGCCTTCCGGTTCTTGAGGAAGTCGGTGGTCTTGGAGCCGACGAACCCGCTGCCGGTGGCGAGGAGCGCCTCGCGGGGATTGCCGAAGCGGTCGGGCGCGAAGTTTGCCGTCCTGGCTTCGAGGCCGGGCGTGGCGCGGGCGGCGTTGTGGACGAAGCCGGCGAAGCGGAAGTCAGCGAGAAGGCCCGAGGGCAACTGGGCCTGAAGATCGACGGAAGCAACCACTGTTGCGAACAGGGCGGCGATGATCTGGTCGAGTCTACGGGACTTCATGCTGCGAAGAGTTCGACCTCTTGGGATTCAAACTTCAAGAGGCAAGGGGCGCGGAGCGGGGGAGGTTTTCCCGCAGGGGCGCAGGGGCGCAGGGGCGCAGGGGCGCAGAGGGCAACAAGGACGTCACCGCCCCAGAGGAAATTCCGCTTCTCCGCGCCTCTGATGTTGTCCCCTTCGATGTGGCTTCCTCCGATGTCCCCATCAGAACCGATGGGAATCGTCGGTGGGCTTGCGTATGGGGACAAGTTGGCGAGTGACCTCGGAAGGGTTGCGGGATAGAAGGAAGGCCATCCTCTATGGCAACGATTGCAGTACTGGGAACTTTCGACACGAAGGGCGATGAGCATGGTTACGTGGCATCGCTGATCCGGCAGCGCGGGCATCAGGTTTTGCTGGTGGACGTGGGCACACTGGAAGCGCCGCGGTTGGCGGCGGATGTGTCCCGGGAGGTGGTTGCCCAGGCGGCGGGCGCGGATCTGGCGGCGATCGTTGCCCGGCGGGATCGCGGTGAGGCGGTCGCCGTCATGACGAAGGGTGCGCCCCTCGTGCTGGCTGGATTGCAGCGCGAGGGTCGGATCGATGGGCTGATTTCGCTGGGCGGCGGAGGTGGGACAGCGATCTGCACGTCGGCGATGCGGGCGCTTCCGGTGGGTTTCCCGAAATTGATGGTGTCGACACTCGCGAGCGGCAACACGGCGCCCTACGTGGGCGTGAAGGACATCGTGATGATGCCGAGCGTGGTGGACGTGGCGGGGTTGAACCGGCTTTCGCGGAAACTGCTGGCGCAGGCGGCGGGGGCCATCTGCGGAATGGTCGAGGCGAAGGTGCCGTCGGGCGCGGAGGACAAGCCGGTGATCGTGGCGTCGCAGTTCGGGAACACGACGCCGTGCGTGACGCGGGCGCGTCAGTTGCTGGAGGAGGCTGGGTTCGAGGTCATGATCTTTGCGGCCACGGGCACGGGAGGTCGGACGTTGGAGTCGCTGGTGGAGTCGGGGATTGTGTCGGGGGTGCTGGACATCACGACGACGGAGTGGGCGGACGAGTTGGCGGGTGGCGTCCTGACGGCGGGGCCGACGCGGCTGGATGCGGCCTCGAAGGGGGGCGTACCGGCGATCGTGACGCCGGGTTGCCTGGACATGGTGAACTTCGGCGAACCCGCGTCGGTGCCCGCGCGGTATGCGGGTCGGCGGTTCTATCATCACAATGCGCAAGTGACCTTGATGCGCACGAATCCGGAGGAATGCGCGGAGTTGGGGCGGATCCTGGCGGCGAAGTGCAATCAGTCGACGGGGCCGGTGACGGTGCTGTTTCCGTTGGGCGGGATCAGCGTCATCAGTGCGCCGGGGCAGCCATTCCACTGGCCGGAGGCGGATGCGGCGTTGTTTGGGGAGTGGCGGAAGCATCTGCGGTCGGGCATCCGGGTCGTGGAGTATCCGGGCAACATCAATGATCCGGCCTTTGCGGAACTGTGCGTGCGGGAGTTGGTGGCGGCCATTGGGCGGAAGTGAGTGGGTGGGGCGCATCTGGACACAGCCCCCAGCGAAGGTTGGGGCGAGGGTCCTCACGAGCCGCGTCGGAGTCCCAAGTTTCAAGATTCAAGTTTCAAGGCCGGCTCCCGCTTCAAACTTGAAACTTCAAACTCCGAACTCTGGATCGGCTCGACGGAGTCTCGCCCCACCCGTTTCGGCATCCGTTGTGAAGCCGGGATTGCTTCGGCGGGTGCGGAAGCGGTACCAAGGGGCCCATGCCGAGTGTAGGGGAGCAATTGCGCCAGGGCCGTGAGAGTCGACAACTGAGCGTCTCGGAGGTGGCCAATTCGACGAACATCAAGTCGGACTATATCCGCGCGATGGAGGAGGGAGACTGGAGCGCATTCAGCGCGCCGGTTTACATCAAGGGGTTTGTACGGACCTACTCGACGCACCTGAAGCTCGACGTGGGATCGGTGGTGGAGCAATTGGAGGCCGAGTTGCGGGCGCATCCGGACCTCTCGGAGCCACCCTCCCTGACCGGCCGTCGACGAGGGGTGGTTGACTGGGTGATGCTCCAGTTTTCGCGGGTTCGGTGGGTGATTGTGTTCCCGGTGATGGTGGGCTTGGGCGTGATTGTCGCCGGTTACTTTGGGTTGAAGGTGTGGAAGCAGCAGCAGGGTAGTCCGGCTGCGTCGGGCACGCTGGGTAGCGGCTTGCAGCAACGCGGTCGACCGGGTGTGCCGACGACGTTGCCCCTGCCCACGAATGCGCCGGTTCCAGTCCGGCAGGGGCGGTAAGCGCGGCAGGACCTTGAAGATTTGCTTCGTCGGGCGGGGGCGACGGTTTACCACTGCGGGCCGATGCAGGTTCCGTTCTTGAACCCGGGTGCGCAGACGCTGGCGCTGCGCGCGGAGTTGATCCAGGCACTGACCGAAGTGCTGGATCGTGGACATTTCATCCTCGGCCCGCAGGTGGCGGCCCTGGAGCAGGAGATTGCTGCCTTTGTGGGGGCTGGGTTGGGCGTGGGGGTAAACTCCGGTTCGGATGCCTTGACGCTGGCCTTGCGTGCGCTGGACGTGGGTCCGGGTGATGAGGTGATCACCACCCCGTTCACGTACATCGCGCCGGCGGAATCCGTGATCCAGGTCGGCGCCAGGTTGGTGTTTGCGGACATTGATCCCCGGACGTTCACGCTGGATGTCGCCGACGTGGCCCGGCGGATCACCCCCCGAACGAAAGCGATCCTCCCCGTTCACCTGTTCGGGCAGGCGGCGAATCTGGATGCCCTGCTGCCCCTCGCCCGGGAACGCGGAATCCGGATCGTCGAAGATTGCGCCCAGGCCATTGGCGCCACCTGGCGCGGACGAGGGCTCGGATCCATCGGCGACATTGGGTGCTTCAGTTTCTATCCGACCAAGAATCTCGGTGCCGACGGGGATGGCGGGATGTGTGTGACGTCCGATGAAGGGCTTTCAAAGAAGCTGCGCATGCTCCGGGTGCACGGGATCGAGAAGCGCTATTTCCACGACCTGCACGGCTACAATTCGCGCCTCGATGAAATGCAGGCAGCGATCGTGCGGGTGAAGCTGCCGCACCTGAAGCGCTGGACGGAACGGCGAGGGGAAATCGCGGCGCGGTACTCGGCCGGGCTTGCCGGGTTGCCGGTGGAGCTTCCGGTCACATCCGAGGGCAATGCCCATTGCTGGCACGTGTACGCCTTGTTGAGTGATCGGCGCGACGCCTTGCAGGGGCACCTGGCGGCGAACGGGGTGCCGACGCTCATCTACTATCCGCAGCCGTTGCACCTCCAGAAGTGCTATGCGGATGTCGGCTGGAAGGTCGGGGACTATCCGGTGGCCGAGTCGGTATCGAGCCGCATCCTGCCCTTGCCGATGTACCCGGAGTTGAGCGATGCGCAGGTGGATCACGTCATCGGGGTGATCCGCGGATTCCACGGATAGGGAACTGACTACTGAAGCGTCTTGATGAATGCGTCGGCCTCGGAGATCGAGGCGTTCATCTGCTTCAGGAGATTGTCGATCTGGGTGGTGATCTGGCTGGCCTCGCCCTTGAGGGACGCGATGGCGGCGGCGTTGAGGTTGTGCTTGAGGAAAAGGACGTGCTCGGAGAGGGACTTGAGCACGGGTTCCATGGTGGCCTCGGCGTTGCGGAGGGCGGAGGCGAGCTGGGAATAGCGGGCGCGGGTTTCGGAGAGTTGGCGCCGGCTTTCGGAGGCGAAGGTGGGATTGGAGAACTGGCTGATCTCCTTTTCCCATTCGGTGAAGAGGTCGTTGGCGACCTGTTCCATGTCCCGGATGCGTTTGCGGACGTCGCCGGCCTGGGCGTTGCAGGAGTCGAGGTCGGACTTGAGCTTGCCGTACTTGGATTCGAGAGCGGAGCCCTGGGCGCCGTACATCTCCTTCATCCGGGTGAGGGCGTCCTTGAACTCGACCTGGGCCTCCTTCTGTTCGTCCCGGGCGTTGACGACGGCGCGCTTGAGGAGGTCGCGTTTCTCGACGCCGAACTTCTCCATCGTGGCGTAGTAGACGGACTGGCAGCCGGAGAACGGGGCGAAAGCCGCGACGGCCAGCAGTGCGGCGAGGCTGGCGGCAAAGGACTGCTTGGCCGGAATGCGGTTCGTGGAATGCATGGGGGCGAGCGGGTCAGAGGATCTGGCCGGGCTTCTGGTTGCGGAGGAGCCGGCGATAGGTGGCGAGGGCGAGGAGCGGCCAGGCGTTCCGGTACATGTCGTACTTCAGATAGAACACCTTCGGGAAACCCGTGCCGGTGATCTCGTCCTCGGTCCAGGAGCCGTCGGCATTCTGGTTGCGGACGAGGTATTCGATGCCGCGTTCGATGGCCGGGTCCTGGGGGTTGCCCATGGCGCAAAGGCCCATGATGGCCCAGGCCGTCTGGGATGCGGTCGAGGGGCCGGTGCCCTTGTAGATGGGATCGTCGTAGGTGTTGCAGCGTTCGCCCCAACCGCCGTCCGGGAGTTGGACGGAGCGGAGCCAGTCGGCGCCGCGGGTGATCCAGGTTTCGGACATGTTGATCCCGAGGGCCTGCAGGCCCCGGAGGACCTGCCACGTGCCGTAGATGTAATTGACGCCCCAACGGCCGTACCAGGAGCCGTCCTTCTCCTGCTGGGCCTTGAGGTAATCGAGGGCGCGGCGGATCTGCGGGTTGGAAACGGGGACGCCCTCATATCCGAGAAGTTCGAGGATGCGCGCGGTGATGTCGGCACACTCGGGATCGAGCATGGCGTTGTGGTCGGCGAAGGGAACCTTCTCGAGGATGCTCTTGGTGCAATCCTTGTCGAAGGCCGCCCAGCCGCCGTCGCGACACTGGAAGGCCATCATCCAGTTCATCCCGCGCTTGAAGGATTCGCTGGTGCGGTCGGGTTTGTCGGTAGGGATCTGCCGGAGGGCGAGGAGCACCATGGCGGTGTCGTCGACGTCCGGGTTCCACTGGTTGTTGTACTCGAAGACCCAGCCGGAGGGTTCGACATCGACGGGGTTCTTGTGGATCCAGTCGCCGCGGAAGCGGATCTCGCGATCCATGATCCAGTGGGCGGCCTTGACCATCTTGGGGTGGTCGGCGGGGACGCCGGATTCGCGGAGGCAGATGGCGACGATGGCGGAGTCCCAGACGGGGGAGAAGCAGGGTTCGATGCGGACGGACTCGGGGGTCTCGTGCATCAGGCGCCGGACCTCCTTGTGGGCGCGGACGACCTCGGGGTGGTCATCGGAGTAGCCGAGGGCCTTGAGGGCGATCAAGGCATTGAGCATGGCGGGGAAGATGGCGGCGAGGCCGTCGCTTCCCTCGAACCGTTCGAGCATCCATTCCTCGGCGCGCTTGAGGGCGCGGGTGCGGAAGGGGTGGAGACCGTGGCGGCTGAACCACTCGGCCAGCTTGTGGAGCCGGTCGAGCCAGAGGAACATGTTCCGCAGGCTGAAATCGAAATAGCGGGGGCGCAGCGTCTCATCGAGTTCCCACTTCCCGTTGGGATAGAGTTCGTCGAGGGAGACGGTGAGGACCTTGGTGGGACGGAAGTGGTTGATGATGGCGAGGGGGACGAGCATGGCGCGGGACCAGTTGCTCATCTCCCAGAAGTTCACGTGGAACCACTTTCCGATGAGGAGCACCTCACTGGGGATGGTAGGGACGTGGTTCCAGCCGACCAGGCCGATGAGGGCGAGGTAGAGCTTGGAGAAGGTGTTCATCCGGGGAACGCCGCCGAGGGTGGTGGCGACCTCGCGGGCGCGGAGCATCCGGGGATCGGTGATGGGGACGCCGGCGAGCTTGAGGGCGAGGTAAGCCTTGATGGTGGCGTTCACCTCGGAGGGGCCATGCGGGTAGATGTTCCATCCGCCCTCGGGGAGTTGCTTCTCGAAGATGTGATGGATCGCCTTCTTTTCCCAGGCGGGGTCGACCTTTCCCCACCAGTGGTAGAAGACGACCATGTCCGAGACGAGGGTGACGTCGACGAGGAGTTCGCCCACCCAGTAGCCTTCGGGGTGTTGTTCGGACAGGAGGTAGCTCTGGGAACGCGTGATCGCCTCGTCCAGGCCGGAAACGCCTGTCCGCGGGGATCCCGGGAGCACCTTATCTTCGATCGATGGCCCAGCGGCCGGTCGCAACGACATGGCCGGCAGAATGGTGGCGGGACGCCGTCTGTAAAGGGTTTTGGCGGGTCCGAGGGAGTTGGCAAAAGGCGAGTTCCCAGTTTCCAGAAACCAGTCCCCAGTTCTGGAATCTGGAATCTGGCGACTGGGAACTACCCCGTTCTGTAGGCCGCGTGCCCCCACGCGGCGGTTCCCGATCCACGCCGGGTGAGGGCACCCAGCCTACAACGACTTCATCGGGCCCCGCCTCGTTGGCGACGGTTGCGGGGTTGCACGGAGGGGTTGATGTGGGGGAGGATGAGGGAAAGCCATGAGGATCCGGACCAGACATCCGTGGGTGGGTGGATTCACGTTGATCGAGCTTTTGGTGGTGGTGGCGATCATCGCGATCCTGGCGGGCATGCTCCTACCGGCCTTGGCCAAGGCGAAGGCGTCGGCGCACCGGGCGAACTGCCTGAGCAACCTGCACAACGTGGGGATCGGCATGCAGCTGTACGCGGATGATTCGCAGGGGATGATTCCCCGGGGGAATTACACGCCGTGGTTCCTGGCGTACATGCCGTACATCCCGGACGGGGGTTCGCGGACGAACTTCAAGTCGGTCCGGTCCTTCTTCTGCCCGGCGTATCCGAACAAGAACCCGAAGCGGAAGCAGATCATCACCTACGTCATCAACGCGTGGAAGTTTGCCAGCGCGACGGATCCGACGGGAACGGAGCAGACGTCGCCCTCGAAGCTGGACCGGTTCCTGAGGCCATCGGAGTCGGTGCATCTGGCGGACAACGAGGACGGGTCGTGGCGGCCGGTGATCACGGGCCTGCAGGATGCGGTGACGAACCTGAACGACGTGTGGAGTCCGAACCACCTCCCGTACGCGGCGAACGGCACCCGGTTGAATGGTGAGCGGCGGGTGGCGGCGCGCCGGCACGGGGCGGGAAGTGCGCTGTTGTTCATGGACGGGCACTCCGAGTGGATGCGGGCGGATCGGATCCGGACGGATCTTTGGCGCGAGGTGAAGCCGTGAGGTACGGGATGGCCGGCCATGAATGAACTGGGTGAACCGGGAGCGCCGGGGAAGGTTGTGACGGTTGTCGAGGCGAAGCCGGGCATCCGGGCGACTTTCCGTGAGGCGTTCAGTGCCTATCGGACGGCGAACCGACTGATCTGGGGTGGAGGATTGTGGCGGTACTGGGTGATTCCGGCGTTGCTGGCGGTGGCGTACCTGCCGTTGCTGGTGTTGGGGATTGCGTGGACTTCGGACTGGCTGGCCGGGCACATGAAGTGGTCGGGAGCCGAAGGGAGTTGGTCGTGGTGGTTGTGGCGGGTGATGTGGTGGGGCGTGTTGGGAGTGGTTGGGTGGCTGACTTACCGGAGCGTGGTGCTGTTGTTCCATGCGCCCTTCCTCGATGCCATCTCGGAGAGGGTGGAGAAGGACCTGACGGGGCGGGACGAAGCTCCGGACGTGAAGTGGGTGTCGATGGCGTGGCGTTCGGTGCGGATGGCGGCGGTGATCGGTGGACTCTCGATGATCGTGGCGGTGCTGAACCTGGGGGTGACCTTGATCCCGGTGCTGGGTTGGATCGTTTCGATCGGGATTCTACTGCCGGTGCAGTTGTGGTTGGGCGGAGCACAGGCGCTGGATCCTTATCTGGGGCGGAACGGTGACGGAGCGAGGGCGAGCCTGCGACGCATGCGGCAGCGGCCGTTGCTGGTCCTGCTGTTGGGGGCTGGAGGGGCGTTGATCCTCCTCATTCCGGTGCTGGGCTGGTTCGTCGGGCCGACTTACGTGGTCGTGGCGGGGGTGGTGACCGGGGTCCGGATGACGTGGACGGGAAATGGGGGTTGATGCGCGGGGGCCGTGCATGCTGACTTGTGGGCGGCATGGCTGAGACTACATCGGGCGGCACGGGGCGGACGCGACTGACGTCGCTGGATGCGCTGCGTGGGTTCGACATGTTCTGGATCATGGGCGCGGATGCGCTCGGAGGGGTGGCGGCGGCGATGGTGAAGGACCGTGCCGAATGGGTGCGGCATCTGGCGGACCAGTTGGAGCATGTCGCGTGGGAGGGATTCCGGTTCTACGACCTGATCTTTCCGTTGTTCGTCTTCATCGCGGGAGTGTCGCTGATCCTGTCGCTGGGACGGTTGGAGCGGGAGAAGGGCAAGGATGAAGCCCTGATCCGGCTCGTGAAGCGGGCCTTCGTGCTCTATCTGCTCGGAGTCCTCTATTACGGCGGATGGTCCAAGGGTTGGGATCAGGTGCGCTGGATGGGGGTGTTGCAGCGGATTGCGATCAGTTATCTGGGGGCGGGGTTCTGCGTGATCTTTTTCAAGGCGCGGACGTGCGCGTTCATCACGGC
Organism: uncultured Verrucomicrobiota bacterium; assembly: GCA_903842505.1. Classification (GTDB taxonomy): domain Bacteria; phylum Verrucomicrobiota; class Verrucomicrobiia; order Limisphaerales; family UBA9464; genus UBA6176. The sequence continues at coordinate 11,855 of CAIMMI010000307.1, forward strand.
GGGGTTGCTGGTTGGGTACTGGGCGTTGATCTGCTTCGTGCCGGTGCCGGAGTTTGGGGCAGGGAACTTTGCGGAAGGAAAGAACCTGGCGAACTGGATCGATTTCAAGTTCCTGCCGGGAAAGAAGTGGGACGGGACGCATGATCCCGAGGGGTTGCTCAGCAACCTGACGGCGGTGGCGACGTGCCTGCTGGGGACGTTTGCCGGGCGTTGGTTGGTGCGGACGGACAAGGCACCGGCGTCGAAGTCTGCGGGATTGGCGGTGGCGGGGGTGGTATTGCTGGCGCTGGGTTTTGTGTGGTCGTTCCAGTTCCCGATCATCAAGAAGATCTGGACGTCGTCGTACGTGCTGGTCGCCGGGGGATGGAGTTGCCTGTTGCTGGCACTGTTCCATTGGGTGATCGACGTGCGGGGGTGGTCCGGGTGGTGCCGTCCGTTCGTGTGGGTGGGATTGAATCCGATTTCGGTCTACCTGGCGGCGAACCTGGTGAGCATGGACAATCTGGCCCGGCGCGTCGCGGGTGGGCCGATGGCGTCCGGGCTCAACGGGTGGATGCCGCACCTGGGTGACATGGTGCTGGCGTTGGTGGGCATCGGTTGGTGCTTCCTGCTGGCGTGGTTTCTGAATCGTCGAAAGCTCTATATCAGGCTCTGAACATGGCTGCACCGGATCGATTGAAGGACGCCGATTACAACACGTTGTCCCAGGCACCGGACGGGAGTCGGCGTTTGATGTCGCTCGATGTCCTGCGTGGGTTCGACATGTTCTGGATCGTGGGCGGCGGCGCGATGGTGTCGGCGCTGGGCCAGGCTGCGGAGGGAACGTTGCTGGGCGCAATCCGGCAGCAATTGACCCACGTCGAGTGGGCGGGGTTCCGATTCTACGACATGATCTTCCCGCTGTTTGTATTGATCGCGGGGGTGTCATCGGTCTTTTCACTGGCCAAGGCGAAGGCGGCGGGCGGGGTTGGGACGGCGATGCAGCGGGTGCTGATGCGGGGTTTGCTGCTGTTCGTGCTCGGGGTTTTCTACAGCGGTGGGATCAAGGATGGATGGGAAGGCGTGCGATGGCTGGGGGTGTTGCAACGGATCGCCTTGAGCTACACGGGCGCCAGCCTGCTTTTCCTGCTTCTGCCGGTACGGGCGTTGGCGGCGGTATGGGTTGCGGTGCTGCTGGGTTACTGGGGGATCGTGGCGGGCTTGCCGGTGAAGGATATCCGGTTGGAACGGACGGCGATGCAGGCCTTGATGGAGACCACCGGCCAGACGAACGCGGTGGTCCTGTATCAATCGGTGACCAACACGATCACCGGTCGGGCCGAGCCCGGGTACAACTACGTGAACCATTTCGATTTCCGGTTCCTGCCGGGACGGTTGTACGACGGATACTCGGATCCGGAGGGCATCCTGAGCACGATCCCGGCGGTGATGACCTGCCTGCTGGGAGTGTTTGCGGGGTTGTTCCTGCGGAAGGAGAACCTCCCCCCCGGTGGGAAGAGCCTGTATCTCGGGTTGGCGGGAGTCGTCCTGGTTCTGGCAGGAGTGGGTTGGGGAACGGTGTTCCCGGTGGTGAAGAAGCTGTGGACGTCGTCCTTCGTGCTGATGGCCGGCGGTTGGAGCCTGATCCTGCTGGCAGCCTTCCATCAGGTGGTCGACGTGTGGCGGATCCGATGGTGGTGTGCGCCGTTCCAATGGATTGGCATGAATGCGCTGACGATCTACATCGCGGCGAATCTCCTGGGGACGAACGGCGGTTGGCAGGGGATCGCAGCGCGCTTTGTGGGAGGGCCGGTTGCCGGGATGTTCGGGGCTTACGGGAAAGCCTTCGTCGCCGTGGCCGGGTTGGGTGTGATGCTGACGTTCGCCCGGTTCCTGTACCGCCGTGGGATTTTCCTGAGGCTTTGAGGGAAAGCGTGAGGGGCGACGACGAGCCGGAACCTTGGTCGTCAGCCCGCGTTGCCGAATAGGAATTCGACCTCAGGCCACCATGCCAAGCTGCGACGATCGTTGGTGAGGTGCTTCCAGCCGCGCTCTGCGACCTGTGCCCGAATGAAGAAATCCGGAAGAGGTAGACGCTGCTTACGAGGAGTCCTCGCGAACGCACGCCCTGCCCTTTCTGCATCAGCGCCTGTGACCTCGATGATCCGCATGCCGGCGAGATCTTCACCTATGGCTTCTGCGGTCCGACCGCCTGCAGCCAACTCGGCGATTGTGACAACGCTGACGGCAATCTCGTCCTGAACCATCGCTTGTGACAGGGCTTCTGAGGCTGCCTGATGGTCACGATGGGTCGAGTCCAGCCACGCAACGATCGTGGATGTGTCGACCAGGATCATGCTCCCCGGGTCGCCTTCATCAGTTCTTCACCCGACATGGGTCCCGACCAGGTTCCAGCGCGACGCCTCACGTGTGCTCGAGCCTCCTCGAGGCTCATGGCAGGCTGTATCGGGCGAAGTGTCACCGACCCGTCGGGATGGCTTTGAGCGACGACCTCGGGTGCGCTGGGCAGGAAGCGCCCCAGGGAATATCGCCCTTTTCGGTCTCCTTTGAGAGTTGCTGTCATCTGGCGACGAAAGTCGGCGAGTCCGTGGTCGTCAAGCCGGCCTTGGGCCTTATCTAGCTAGACCGGGAGTCGAGGTCAGGATGCGGTGTTTCCAGATTCCAGGAACCGGAAACTAGGAACTTGCCGGCCCCTTGTAGACGCAGCGGGAGGTGCAGGTTTCGGCGATGGCGATCTCGGTGAGGAGGGGGAGGGCAGGCTTGAGGTGGGTCCAGATCCAGGAGGCGAGGGATTCGCTGGTGGGGTTCTCGAGGCCGGGGATGTCGTTGAGACAGTTGTGGTCGAGCAGATCGTAGAGCGGGCGGAAGGCGGCCTTGATGTCGGCGTAGTCCATCACCCAGCCGAGGTTGGGATCGACGGGTCCTTCGACGACGACTTCGACGATGAAGGAATGGCCGTGGAGTCGGCCGCACTTGTGTCCGACCGGAACCCGTGGGAGACGGTGGGCGGCTTCGATCTGGAAGGATTTGCGGAGTTGCATCAGCGGGGAGGGGTGGAGGTTCAGGCGGACTCGAGGTCGGTCCATTGCACGAGGTCGCCGAGGGCGGGTCGGCCGTCGTGTCGCCAGGCGAAGGGTGGTTCCTGCATACGCCCGACGGGGCAGATGCGGGGGGCGCCCCAACGTGCGAGTTCGCGGGCGATCTCGGTCAGGCGGTGATCGACGGCAGCGACGGCGACGGTCGATACGAGGTGTCGGACGGGTTCGGCGTATCGGAGGACGTCGGAAAGCTGGTGGACGGGCTTCACGTAGATGAAGCGGTTGAGGCAGGAGAACTCGAAGCGGGGATCGGCATCGTAGACGACGGTCCAGGCAGTGGAGTCCGGGCTCTGCCAGATGCGGACACCGCCGGGCAAGTCGCGGAAGGCGGTTTCGACGAGGATCCGTTCGATGTTTTCGCCGGCGGCCTGGGCGCGGAGTTCGTAGACGGCGCGGCGGGAAGCGATGGCGGCGGCGTCAGCGATGGGAACCCCTCCGCGGGGATCCTCGAGTTCGCGTCGGGCGAGTTCGGCGGCGAGATGTTCGGCGACGCCTTCGGGAGAAAGGGCACCGTCGTCCTGGACGTAGACGACATGCGGGGAGAGGCAGCCGAGCTGATTCCAGGCGGTGACGTCGGTGGCGAGGTCGCGGATCAGGCGCTTGGCCGAATAGGTGGAGAGCAGGTCGGCGGTGAGGTAGGCGAAGCTGACGCGGTGACCGTACCCGACGAATCGGGTGCGGAGCGGGACACGACGGCGGACGGATTCGAGCATTTCGTCGGAACCCGTGGCGGTCAGGCAGTCGAGTTCGGAGAAGAAGGCGTCGTCGAGCGGGTCGGAGCCGCGGGGCCATTCGGCGAGTTCGAGGCAGGAGCCGAGCTTGGGTTCGGTGGCGGCGAGGGAGTGGGCGAAGAGACGTGGGATGAGGGACGTTCCGGTGGCGCACTTGAGGAACTGCGCGGAGCGGAGCATGAGTCCGATGACGATCGATTGGAGGGCAGGGACGGGGAGGTTGCCGGCGGTGATGTGGCCGAGAAGGGAGGGGCCGCGTGCGAGGGCGGTGCGGCCGCCGCGGAGTTCGACGACCCCGGCGGAGAAGTCGTCGAGTCGCTTGGAGTCGCCGAGGTCCTGGGCGATGAGGCCTTCGAGGTTTTCGACGGTGAGTTGGCGCAGGAAGGAGTCGAGACCGCGGCCGAAGGTGGAGTGGGAGACGCCGAGGAGGGCGGGGCCCTCGGCGAGCGCGCGGGTGCGGAAACCGTTGCCGGGTTCGAACCACTGTTCGGCGCTGTAAGCGATGATCTCGGCGATCTGGCGGGTCCGGAGTCGGGCGAGCCAAAGATCGCGGTTGCGACGGACGGTGAGGCATGCCTCGCGGACCGTGTGCGGCGTGAGGATCAGGTCCGGGCCGAGGTCTGCGAGGAACAGGTTGGGGAGGGGATTCATGCGGTCATGCGCGAGCATCCGCGCGGTTCGGCAAGGGCGACGCGGCCCAGCAGTTCAAATTGGTCTCCACGGCGGATGGCTTCGTCGGACGTCTGGATGGTGGCGACGGACCAGAGATTGGCGAGGTCGACGATGCGGACGATGCCCCGGGTTCCGTCCGCGACTTCGGCGCCGGTTTCGGGGGAGACGACGGAGACCCGGCACCAGTGGGGGAAGTGGAACACGGGTGGGCAGGGTGCGCCGGGCGAAAGCGGTTGAGCAACGCGGTCGTAGCCCTGGGAGCTGAGTTCGCTCATACCGTACTCGGTGACGATGCCGGTTGCCGGAAGACCGAGTCGGCGGGTGACTTCGGCGTGGAGTTGAGCGCGGGGCAGTTCGCGGGAACGCCCTTTGTATCCGCCCGTTTCCATGAGTCGGGATCCGGCGGCGAGGCGGTAGCGGATGTTGCCGGCTTCGAAGGCATCGAGGAGGTGGACGACGTTGAAGGCGGTTCCGAGCAAGACCACGGGCCGGTTGGCGCACATGGATCGACGGAGGGCGAAGAGCAGGCGGTCGAGGTCGAGTTCCCAGGTTCCGTCGTTGGCGATCCGGCCGGCGAAAACGGAATCCCGGGCTCCATGGGCGCGGTGGACAGCGCCGAGCATGTGGACGAGGGACGAGTGGGGGGCTTCTTCGGGGGTGGGCGTCAGCGACAGGAGGGCGGGTTTGTCGAGTGGACCGAGCAACTGGGCCTCGCAGAGGTCGTCGAGGTCCGCGAGCAGGTGACGTTCGAAGCCGGCGAGTGCGGCGGTTTCGTAGAGGGCCAGCGAAGGGCCGTGATGAAAGTGTCGGCTGGGCCGCTGGGTCGTGGTGCCGCTCGAGCGGAACTCATGCGTCCGTTCCGGAGCCGGGATGCTGGAGAAGACGATTTCCTTGAAGGCTTCGGTTGGAATCGCCGGGAAATCGCGCCAGGTCGGGGCGTCAGTCGGGGTGACTCCGCGTGAGCGACACCACGATTGATAGGCGGGGTTCGACGCGAACTGCGCGGCGAAGACGTCCTGGGCGAGGAGGTCGAAGCAGGCCGGTGAATCCGGGTTGCTCCGGATGAGATCGGCCACGCCTGTGGCAAGGGATGTGAAATCGTATTGCATGCGGTTTTTGGTGGAACCCGGGGGAGTTCCAGTCGGCTGGTTTTCCGCGACAGCCGGACGTCACCCTCGGTGGAAGGCGCCGAATCTTCAAGCCCGGCTTCCGCAGCGGAAGGGAGGGGCAGGCTGGGTTGGTGAGCGCGGATCCGCCTAGGCGTGGAGGACGAGGGTTTGTCGGGAGCGGGAGTGCCGGGCGCGGAGTTCGTGGATGGCCTGCACGACGAGGGGAAGGGTCATGTCGTGGACCTCGAAGCCATCGCCGATATCGCGGAGGAGGGTGATGGTGAGTTCGCCGCCCAGGTGCTCGCGGAACTCTTCGAGTCCGGCAACGACGAGGAGTTGGCCGTCGGCGTCCTGATGGAGGAGTTCGGTGGCGAAGAGTTCGAAGCCGAGACGTTCGAGGAGGAGGAGGATGCGTTCGGCTTGGGCGGGAGCGAGGTGGCCGCGGAGACGGGCGTAGAGGACGTCGAGGGCGATGCCGACGGCGACGGCTTCGCCGTGGCGGAGGCGGTACTCGGAGAGTTGTTCCAGCTTGTGGGCGGCCCAGTGGCCGAAGTCGAGGGGGCGGGCGCTGCCCATCTCGAAGGCGTCGCCGCTGGAGGCGATGTGGTTGAGGTGGAGTTCGGCGCTGCGCTGGATCAGGTGCTTCATGGGCCCGGGTTCGAATCGGGCGAGGGCCTCGGCATTCTGGTCGAGCCAGGTGAAGAAGGCGGCGTCGCGGATGCACGCGACCTTGACGGCCTCGATGTAGCCCGCGCGTTTGTCGCGGTCGGAGAGCGTGGCGAGCAGGGTGAAGTCGTTGAGGACGGCGAAGGGCGGGGCGAACGTTCCGATGAAATTCTTTTTTCCGAAGGCGTTGATGCCGTTTTTCACGCCGACGCCGGAATCGTCCTGGGCGAGGGTGGTGGTCGGGATGCGGATATGGCGGACGCCGCGATGGGCGGTGGCGGCGGCGAGGCCGACCATGTCGAGCAGGGCACCGCCACCGATGGCGACGACGTAGTTGTGTCGGTCGATGTGGTATCGGTCGATCTGGGCGTGGATCTCGGAGACGCGGAAGTAGGCGTTCTTGACGGCTTCCCCGCCGACGATGGTGATGGGCGTCGTGACGAGGTCGATGTCGGCGGCGTAGGCGGCACAATAGCCCTGGATGGCGGGGAGGAGCGCGGGTTGGGCGACGGCGAGGGATTCGTCGACCACGAAGAGCACCTTGGCTCGGCGGCGCGCGTTCCCTTGGGCGGCAGAGGCGATGGTGTCGCGGAAAAGAGGATTGGAAGGGGCGAACAGGTTCTCCGTGAAGTGAACCTGGTGACGCCACTGGACCGTGATGGTGCGTTCAATGACCGGCATGGGGGATCTCGAAAGTTGGGGCTACGGACGACTCATCGCGAGGCGATATTTGGTCCAATTCCGGCGTCCAGCCACCAACCGGCGGTCCAGGAGGAACCGGGGGCGAGCACGGTGACTTCGCCGGGTTCCGCGCGGCTGAACGAATTGGGCAGGGCGCTCCAGGGTTCGATGCAGAAGAACGGATCGCGCGGGGTTCGGGACCAGAGGGCCATGCGGTTGAAGCCGGGGGCCTCCTCCCAGTTGAGGGTGATGGCGAGGCCGTTGGCGGTGTTGACCAGTTGATACTCTTTCCGGGCGAAGTCGCCGAGTTGGAGGGTCGCGTTGTAGTCGCGGTCGAGCGGCAGGTCGGACGCGGGGAACGGTTCGGTGAAGTACTCTTCGGAACGGCCGACGGGATTGAAGCGGGTTGCGCGGGGGCAGCGCACGACGCATTCGGAGCGGTTGCCGGGGACGCGCAGGTAGGGGTGGATGCCCAGGCTGAACGGCATCGGCGAGTCCGACCGGTTGATCACCTCGTGGCGTGCGTGGAGGCGGCCGTTGCGGAGCGCGTAGGTCAGTCGGCAGCCGAAGTTCCAGGGGTAGACGGCGAGCGTGGCGTCGTCGTCCGACAACTCGACCGTGACGGAGGCGGCGGTCTGATCGATGACCTTCCAGGGCGTGCGGCGGGCGAATCCATGCTGCGGCAGCGGGAATCGCAGGCCGTTCCACTCGTAGTGGTGATCGGCGCCCGGGAGGTGGTTGAAACTGACGAGCGGGAAAAGGATCGGATTGCCGGACCACATCTCCCGGGGATAGCGCGCCTCGACTTCGGAGTCCTGATGGATCACCTCGATGAGGCCGCGGCCTTCGACCTGTCGGGCATACCGGGTGAGCCAGCCGCCGAGCGCCGGGCGTACCTCGGCGGTCGCGATTGGATCCGAGAGATGGATGGAGAGGTCGGCAGGATTCATGACTTCTGGGGCGGGACCGGGCGGAGCTTCACGGCGGCTTCGGCATCGAAGGCGAAGTAGTCGCAGGTAAGCTCCTCGCCGGCCGCGACGGGGCGGAGGGTGACGGTGAGGCCTGGATCGGCGGCGCCCGGGAGCACGCCCGTATTGGGCGTGGCGGAGTGATTCATGAAGCAGGCGAGATCGCCGCTCAGGATCCAGTGGCCGTCGTCGCGTCGGACCCAGGCGAAGTGCCGGAGGTGCGCCTGGGCCTGCGCCGGAAGCCGCTCGAATTCGGACGGGCTGAAGGCACGATCGAAACCCTCCTCGAAACGCCAGAAGGGCGTTCCGGGAGGGAGTTCAACCTGGGCGAGGGCCCCGTTGCCTTCGATGGCACTGGGACCGACGCGGACGGGAACGAGCAGCATGGAATGTTTGGCGCCAACCCGGTGGCGGTTGGACGCGCTGCCTCAGCGGGTCGGCGAGTAGTCGGTGGCGGCGAGGAACACCGACTTCACTCCGCCGTTGACCGTCAGCGAACCGCCGGCGGCCTTCTCGCTGGCTTCGCGGGCGGCCTTCCATGCGGGGTCGGCTCCGAACGCGCTGAACGAAGCCTTGGCAGCGGCCTCGGAGGCATGGGTCACGAAGTACGTCAGGTTGACGTCGGCTTCCGGTTGGTCCGCCATGCGATGCAGGTAGAGCCAGTTGGAAACGCCGTGCTTGGCGAGCAGCTTGATCGTGTGGTCGCGGAAGCGGGCATCGAGGTTGGCGAGGCGTCCGGGAGGCGTGGTGTACGTTCGGAGTTCAAAGACGCCGCCCTTCGAGATGTTGCCCTTGCGGTGGGCGGGCGAGTAATCGGTCCGGATGAAGAACGGATTCTCGGCCTTGGTCACGAGGCCGCCGTTGGCCTCGGAGGCCTTCTGGGCGGCTTTCCATTCGGGATCGGAGATGAAGGCCTTCCAGCGGGCCTCACGCTCCTCGCGGCTCGGGTAGCGGAGCAGGAAGTGCAGGCGCTGGTCCGCGGTGTCCGTGGGCATCCAATAGCCGACGCTCTCGATGCCGTGTCGGACGAAGAGGCGGAGGGTGTGGTTGCGGAAGCGGTTGTGGAGCGCCTCGGCCTTACCGGGTGCGATCGAGTAGACGCGCATCTCGTAGACGGCCGGATTGCTGCTGGCGCCGCCGCCTACGAGCGGGTCGCGCGAAGGTTGATAGGAGGCGCAACCGCCGAGCGCGAGCGCGCCCGCGGCGGTGGACGAGGAGACAAGGAATTGCCTGCGATTCATGGTTCGGAGCATTGGGTGCCACAGGTTGAGGCGCGGTCAAAGGGAAAGATGGGTCAAGCGGCCGACAGTGCGCATCCCCACATTGCCCCGAAGCCGGTGGGGCGAGACCGTCGAGCTGTTCCGGAGTTCGAAGTTTTCAGTTCCAAGTTTGAAGCCGGAGATACCTTGAAACTTGAATCTTGAAACTTGGGACTCCCGATCGGTTCGTGAGGACACTCGACCCACCGGTCGTGGCTGTGGGAATTACCCGGACGCGCCAAGAGCCCCGCGTCCTGACGTCCGCTGCCAAGATCTGAACGGTCGCCGCCCGATCGTGATCTGGGCTCGACCGGCCTGCGTTGGTTACGTCACCCTTTCGTTGCTCCCCTGTGAAGAATCTGGCGCAATACCATGGCCCTAGGGCTCTTACGTTCTTGCTGATGGTGGGATCGGCTATGGCTGCCGAGTTGCCCGGCATCCGTTCCACTCCCCTGCAGGTCGTCGGTGGATCGGCGGGGTTCAAGTTGCGTGCCGGGGCAGAGATCGGGATCGACTTCACCAATTCGCTTCGGTTCGCGCGGTTGTCCGCGGCCCAGAATCTGATGAACGGGACGGGGGTGGCGGCGGGTGACGTCGACGAAGACGGTCGGGTGGACCTCTTCTTCCTGCATCGCGAGGGAGCGAGCGCGATGTACCGCAATGTGGGCGGAGGCAAGTTCACGAACATCACCGGGTCGGCGGGTGTGGCCCTGACGAACCTCACGGCGACCGGCGTGGTGATGGGGGACGTGAATGGCGACCGGCATCTGGACATTGTGGTGGCGAGCTTCGGTGGGCCGCATGCGGTGCTGGTCGGAGATGGCAAAGGGCATTTCCAGGACGTGACGGCAGCCTCGGGAATTGCGTCGAAGACCGGGGCGACGTCGATGGCGCTTTCGGATCTCGATGGCGACGGGGACCTCGATCTGTACTTCTGCAATTTCGGCACGCATTCCCCGCTGCGGGATGGCGGCGAGTTGTCCGAGCGTCTGGTGAACGGGGTGCCCACGGTGACGGGGCGTTGGGCGAAGCGGGTGAAGATCATCGATGGACGCTATCTCGAGTTTGGGGAAACGGACGTCCTGTACTGGAACGACGGGAAGGGGAAGTTCACGCCGGCGGATTGGACAAAGACCTTCGTCGACGAGGTGGGGCAACCGCTGGCTGAGGTGCCACCGGACTTCGGGTTGGCGGTGCAGATCCGGGACGTCAATGGCGACGGCGCGCCGGATATCTACGTCTGCAATGATTTCCAGACGCCGGACCGGCTGTGGTTGGGCGATGGGAAGGGGCGGTTCCGGGCGACGCCGCGGTTCAGCCTGCGGAACATGAGCTACGCCAGCATGGGCGTGGATTTCGCGGATGTGGACCGCGACGGGCACACCGACTTCGTGACGGTGGAGATGCTCAATCGGGATCCGATCCGGCACATCCGCAGTCTCCCGGCCCTGGATCCGCGCCTTCGGATTCCGGGTCTGGGACTGGACCGTGAGGATACGCCGCGGAACGGGTTCTATCGGAATCGCGGCGACAACACCTTTGAGGAGATCGCGTGCTTTGCGGGTATTGCGGCATCGGACTGGAGTTGGACGCCGCTGTTCCTGGACGTCGATCTGGATGGTTGGGAGGACCTGTTGATCTCGAACGGACTCCTGCATGACGTGAACGACAAGAACATCGGCGCAAAGGTGAAGAGCCGGCGCCGTTCGAACATGCGCGGCGACCGGGCGCTGCTGGCGGAGTATCCGCCGATCGATGCGCCGAAGTGCGCGTTCCGGAACCGGCGCGACCTGACGTTCGAGGACTCTGGCCAAGCGTGGGGCTTCGACTCGCGTCGTTCGGCCTATGGAATGATCACGGCAGACCTGGAAGGCGATGGTGACCTGGACGTGGTGCTCAGTTGCATCGATGGGCCGCCATTGATCTACATCAACCAGGGGGGCGCCCCGCGGGTCGCGGTCCGGTTGCGTGGACGGGACGGCAACCTGCAGGCCGTCGGGGCGAGGCTTGTCCTGCGGGGTGGTCCGGTGGTCCAGACGCAGGAGGTGATTGCCGGAGGCCAATATCTCTCGGGGAGCGATCCGATGCGGGTGTTCGCGGCAGGGAAGGGGCCGATGAGCCTGGAGGTGACGTGGCGGAGCGGTCGTCGGACGGTGGTGGAAGGAGTGATGGCCAACCATCTCTACGAGGTCGATGAAGCGTTGGTGGCATCGGTGGAGGGGGTGGAGAACAAGCCGGCGGCGATCGTGGAATGGTTCGAGGATGCGACCGTGAAACTGGGACACGCCCACGGCGAGGAGCCGTTCGATGACTTCTCCGAGCAGCCCTTGTTGCCGCGTCGGTTGAGCCAGATGGGGCCGGGGGTCGCGATCGGGGACGTGGATGCGGACGGACATGACGATGTCGTGGTGGGTGCGGGCCGGCCTGGCGAAGTGGCCGTGCTGCGGGGCGATGGCAAAGGGACGTTCCAGCCCGCGCCGGATTGGTCGGTCGGGCCGTTGCCATCGGATGCGCTGGGCGTGCTGGTGCTGCCCTCCGAGAAGGGACCTTCGACCGTGTTGGCCTCCTTGGTTGGTTTTGAACCTGTCCGCGAAACCGGGCCGTTGGTGTTGGCGCGTCGTCGGGTTGGCGGTGCTGCGGAGGCGTGGGTGGAACTGGGCGCGGCTCAAGGCGTCGCGCCCGGGGATGCGGGTGTGGGCATGGCGGCGGCGGACGCGGATGGCGATGGTCGGGTTGACCTGTTTGTGGGGGGCGCGCACGGGGGGGCGTTGTGGGTTGCGGGAGAGGGGCGACCGGCGAAGGGACGGTCGATGGCTACGGGTGTGACGGGTGTGCCGGGAGGATTGGCGGTGACGTGGGCGGACCTGAACGGAGATGGGTTTCCGGAGTTGGTCACGGCTGCGGAGTGGGGGCGTGTGGCGGTGACGGATGGGAGGACCGGGCAGGCGTCGGCGATCCGCGTGCCGGAGGTGACGGGTTGGTGGCGCAGCGTGAGCGCGGGTGATTTCGACGGCGACGGAGAGCTCGACCTGGTGGTGGGCAACTGGGGGCGCAATTCGGAGTGGGCGGTCTGGGGTGCGAATCGTCCGGCACTCCCGTTGGGAGACCTCGATGGCAATGGTTCGCCGGATTGGTTGGAGTCGCGCGTGGACTCGGCCGGCGCGTGGCGGCCGTGGCGGGATCGGGATGCGGTCCTTGCTGCGATTCCCGAGTTTGCTTCGAAGGAGGTTTCCCATGCGGCCTACGCGCGGGTCGATCTGCGGGAATGGGTGGGGAATCGGGCCAAGGCACATCGGGTGGATACCCTGGACAGCCTCGTGTTGATGAACCGCGGGGATCGGCTGGAACCGATGGCGTTGCCCGACGTGGCGCAGCGGTCGCCGGTGTCAGGCTTGGTGGTGGCGGATTTCGACGGCGACGGGGCGGAGGACCTCTTCCTGGCGCAGAACTGTTTTGTGGTGCGGCCGGACGAGACCCGGCAGGACGCGGGGCGTGGGCTGTTGCTGAAGGGCGATGGCCGGGGTGGATTTGTGGCCGTGGAGGGACATCATTCCGGCATCCGGTTGTACGGCGAGCAGCGCGGTGCGGCGACCGGTGACCTGAACGAGGACGGGCGATCGGACCTGGTCATCTCGCAGAACGGCGCGGCGACGGCTTGCTTCGTCAACCGCGGAGGTCGTCCGGGAGTGCGGGTGCGGGTTGCCGGGCCGCCGGGAAATCCTGGCGGGTGGGGTGGGACGGTGCGCCTGCGGTTTGGCTCGGGATGGGGACCAGCGCGCGCCCTGGTGGGCGGATCCGGTTACGCCTCCCAGGATTCACCCGTGCTGGTGCTGGCGACGCCGTCGGCGCCGACCGGGATCGAAGTGCGGTGGCCGGGTGGGAAGGTGACCACCGCCGACCTCAACGGCGAGGTCCGCGAGGTGACGGTGGCGGGCGATGGGGTGATGAAGCGGTGAGGGCGGCCTTCATCCGGGCCTAGAGGCGACCTATCCGCAGATGGCGCAGATGGCGCAGATGCAAAGGCAGGCACCGCGGAATCGGGCCTCGCACTCGGGGCATCCCTTTGTGAGGTGCCGAGAGTTCAATCTGGATCCCGGCTCATCTGCGGAATCTGCGCCATCTGCGGATGAAAGAACTCCCGCTTTCCGGTTCACTCCTTGCTGGCGGCTTCCAGTTCGGCGAGGCGGGTGGCCTCGGTTTCCCATTCGTGGGTCGTGTGGCCGATGTTTCGGACGATGTTCCGGATCTTCTCGGAGATGCCGGCGGCCTTGCCCGGGGAGCTGTAGGTTGCGGGGAGTTGGAGTTGGGCGGCGAGCGTGGCCTGCTCCTGTTCGAGCGCGGCGATGCGGGCTTCCAGGTCGGTGACGCGCCGCTTCTGGCCGGAGATCATCTTGCGGGCATCGGCGGCGGCCTGGCGCCGATCCTTCTGGTTCATGGGGACGGCCGAGGCAGCGGTGGGAGCCGGGGCCGCGGTCGGTGCGGAAGCGGTGGGGTTGGGGCGATTGGCCTGCTTCTGCCCCTCGCCGGCGCGGCCGTCGATGAGGAGGTGCGGGGCACGTCCGGCCTGGATCTGCTTCGGGGAGTGCGCGGGCGCACCGGCGGTGAGGGCGGAACGGGCCGAAGACGCCTTGGATTTCTCGAGGTAGTAATCGTAGTCGCCGGCGTAGGGCGTGATCCGACCCGAGTGGATGTGGAGCACCTTGGTTGCCAGGGCGCGGATGAAATAGACGTCGTGCGAGATGAAGATGAGCGTGCCCGTGTACTCGGACAGCGCAGCGACGAGGGCGTCGATGGAGGCGATGTCGAGGTGGGTGGTCGGCTCGTCCATGAGGAGCAGGTTCGGCGGGTTGAGCAGGAGCTTCACCAGCGCGAGGCGGGATTTTTCACCGCCGCTCAGGACCTGGACCTTCTTGAAGACGTCGTCGCCGTTGAAAAGGAAGCAACCGAGGAGCGTCCGGATGAAGAGTTCCGTGACGCGTGCCTCGGTGTCGAGGGCCTCGGCGAGGACCGTCCGCTCCATCTGGAGCATCTCGGTCCGGTACTGGGAATAGTAGCCCGGGTTGACGCGGAGGCCGAGGTCGCGTTCACCGGCGGTCGGTGTGAGCGCGCCGGCGAGGAGCTTGAGGAGCGTGGACTTGCCGGCGCCGTTGGGGCCGACGAGCACGAGGCGTTCCCCTTTGACTGCCTCGAAGTCGAGATCCTGGTAGATGGGGCGTTCGCCATAGGCGAAGTCCACCTTCTTGAGCGTGACGACGCGGTGGCCGGACGATTCGGGTTGGGGGAAATTGAAGTCGACGGTGGCGGCGGCGGCCTCGGGGGCGCTGACCTTTTCCATCCGTTCGATCTGCTTGAGCTTGGCCTGGGCGCGGGTCGCGGTGGTGTTCTTGGCGCGGAACTTGTTCACGAAGTCCATCAGGCGATTGATCTCGCGCTGCTGGTTCTTGAAGGCGGCGAGCTGCTGCTCCTCCTGGGCCTCGCGTTGCTCGAGGAAGCTGTCGTAGTTGCCCTTGTACCGCCACATGCGGCTGTTCCGGAGTTCGAGGATTCCGGTGACCATCTGGTTCAGGAACTCGCGATCGTGGGAGATGACCACGATTCCGCCCGGGTAATTGCGGAGATAGCTCTGGAACCAGATCAACGTCTCGAGGTCGAGGTGGTTCGTCGGTTCGTCCAGCATCAGGAGGTCGGGCTCCTGAACGAGCAAACGGGCGAGGTGGGTGCGCATCACCCAGCCGCCGGAGAGTTCGCGGGCGGGCCGGTCAAAGTCCGTTTCCTTGAACGAGAGGCCCTTGAGGATGCGCTTGGCCTTCGCCACGGCCTTTCCGTCCATGTAGCTGTGCGCCTCGGTGCCGGTGGCGACCTCGAGGACGGTTTCCTCGCCGGCCGGAGCGGACTCCTGCGGCAGGAACCCGACGGTCGCTCCCCGCTGCCGGGTCACGAGGCCTTCATCGGGAGATTCCTGATCGAGGAGGATCTTGAAGAGGGTGGACTTGCCCGCACCGTTTGGACCCACGAGGCCCAGACGATCGTTGCGGTTGATGGTGAGGCTGACGCCCTCGAAGAGGTTGCGTCCGCCATAGCCCTTGGCGATTTCGGTGAGAGTAAACACAGCGCGCCGCGAAAATTCGCGAGCGGGGACAGTCTAGGGTCCTGCGTTTGCTTTCAAGCGGGGTGAAGGGGGTGGGGGAGTTCAAGTTTCAAGGGCTCAGTTTGAAGAAACCTGACCTTGAGGCCGGAGCCGCTGGTTGGAGCCTTTGTGCAGATTCCATCGGGTTGACCTCTTGCCAATCATCACACTGGGTGAAAAAGTAAGAGGATGAAGGATCGGTTGACGGTTACCATCGATTCCGAGCTGGCAGGGCAAGCCAAGCGTCTTGCACACACCCGGAACACCAGTGTCTCCGGCGTGGTCGAGGAATCGCTTCGAACCACCCTTCGGGCTCCAGCGCGTCCAGTCCGCCCGTTCGTCGAACGTTGGGCGGGCCGGCTTAAGGTCATTCCTGATGACCCACAAGACCAACGACTCACTGCGCTCAAGGCCAAGTATCGCCTGTCGTGAAAGTGTTGTTTGATACCGACGTCCTGCTGGATGTCGCCCTGCGGCGCCCGGAGTTCTTTGCGGATTCTGCTAGGGTATTGTCGTGGGCCGAGGCCAATCCAGGAGATGCGGCAGTGGCTTGGCACACGCTGTCGAACCTCTTCTATCTGGTGGGCCCCGATGGTCGGGACTTCATTCGCGATTTGCTGGAGTTTGTTGAGGTCGCGCCCGTTGGCACTGAGGATATGCGCGCTGCCTTGGGATTCCCGATGAAAGATCTTGAGGACGCCATGCAGGCCTCCGCCGCCCTTGCTTTCGCAGCCCGCCACATCATTACCCGGAACCTGGTGGATTACCGCCAGTCCCCGGTACCCGCGATAAAGCCGGCCGGGTTTTTGCAACTGATCGGATCTTAGCACCCAGAACGAGAACTCCGAACTTCCCCAGATTCCACTCTGGCTTCGGAGCGGGATTCCCGGCAGTGAACGGCGCGTGAATGTGATCCAACGGGGCAAGGCCCGGGCCTATCGGACCGTGGACTTCGACGAGGCGGCGAATGCCGTACGGCTGATTGAGCAACGGTTGCTGCCACACCGGTTCGAGGTCGTTTCGACGCGCACGCATGTCGAGACGGCGGCGGCGATCCGCGACATGGTGGTCCGAGGGGCGGGAGCCATCGGGGCCACGGCGGCGTTCGGGCTGGCGCAGGGGGCGCGCGAGTTCAAGGGGCGTGGCCTGGCGGCCTTCGAGAAGCACGTCGGGCGGGTGTTCGAACGTTTGAAGGAAGCCCGGCCCACCGCCGTGGATCCGGTCAACGCGATGGTGGAGATCCGGCGTCGCATGGAATCCGGCGGAACGATTGCCGAGCGGCAGGTCCTGGCCTTGGAAGCGGCGCGGGACTTTGCGGAAGAGGACGTCCGGCATTGCCGGGAGATCGGGGAGCAGGGAGCACCGTTGATCCGGGAAGGGATGCGGGTGCTGACCCATTGCAACGCGGGTTGGTTGGCGTTCGTGGACATCGGGACCGCGACGGCGCCGCTGTACGCGGCCCAGGCGGCGGGGAGGAAGTTCCACGTGTTTTGTGACGAGACGAGGCCGCGGTGTCAGGGCGCGTCCCTGACGGCCTGGGAGTTGCACCAGCAGGGCATCGCGCACTCGGTGATCGCGGACAATGCCGCGGGTCACCTGATGCAGCGGGGCGAGATCGACCTCGTGATTGTGGGATCGGACCGGGTGTTGGGTCGCACGGGGGAGGTGGCCAACAAGATCGGGACGTATACCAAGGCGGTGCTGGCGAAGCGGCATCGGATCCCGTTCTACGTGGCGATCCCGCTGTCGACGATCGACTGGGACCTGACGGACGGGATGCAGATTCCGATCGAGGAACGTTCTCCGACGGAAGTGCTGGGCGCGTGGGGTGTCGACGAGTCCGGGAAGCGGCGTCGGGTGCAGGTGGCCAATCCGGGCAGTGGTGCGCGGAACCCGGGGTTTGATGTGACGCCTCCGGAGTTGATCACCGGGATCATCACGCCGGTGGGCATCCTCCCGCCGCGACAGCTCTGGAAGAACCGGGAGCGGTTGGTCTGAGCGGTGAGGGTGCATCCCGACATGGCCCCCGGTTCAGGGGAAGAAGGTGTAATTCGGCGTTGCCACGGCGGCTGGGTCGGCAAAGATCGCGGCGTTCAATCATGAAACACGTTCTCCCGATCCTAGCGGTCGCCGGCCTGATGGCCGGATGCGCCTCCTCCACGAAGACGACCCACACCCATTCGCCTGATCCGGTGCCTGCCAAGGCGGGTTCGGTGGCGGTGGCGGCTCCTGGGGCGCCGGGGGCCCGTCTGGGCAAGACGGATGCGGAGGGATTCACGGTCATCTTTGATGGCACGTGGGATGGCTGGGTGGTGAATGAAAATCCGTCTGCGTGGAAGATCGTCGACGGTGCCTTGCGGGCGTGCGGAGACCGGAGCCACTGCTTCTACATCGGGGCGCTGGCACCGTTCAAAGACTTCGAGTTCAAGGCGGACGTCTTGACCGAGCCCGGCTCGAACGGCGGCATCTACATCCACACGAAGTACCAGGACACGGGTTGGCCGTGGGGTGGTTACGAGACGCAGGTGAACCAGACGCAGGGTGACTGGCGCAAGTCCGGCAGCATCTATTCGGTGAAGGACGTGCGCGAGGTGCCGGTGAAGGACAACCAGTGGTACACCCATCACGTGATCGTGAAGGGCAACACGGTTAAGATCTATCTGGACGGCAAGTTGGTGAACGAGTTCACCGAAGAAGCGGGCCGGGTGGCGGGCAAGGATTTCGAGCGCAAGCTGAACCAGGGAACGTTCGCGTTCCAGGCGCATGACCCGAAGTCGGTGGTCTACTACCGCAACGTGCGGGTGAAGAAGAACTGATCGGGAACGGATTCGCAAAGGGGCGTCCAGCCGGAAGGCTGGACGCCCCTTTTTGCTTCATTCAGTTGGTCGCGGAATCGGAAGACTCGGCGGGTTCCTTGAGTCCGTGGAGGCGGAGTTTCTCGCGGAGGGTGACGCGGCTGATGCCGAGCCATCGGGCGGCGCGGGCCTGGTTGCCGGAGGCCCGTTCCATGGCCTGGGTGAAGAGTTCGAGTTCAAGTTGGTGGACGAGGTGATCGTAGGCGTCGGGGACTTCGCCGCGCTCCGCCTGATTCAGGGTTTCGGCGACGCGGGAGCGGAGGGAATCGTGGTCGGTGTCAGGCTTGGTGCCGCGGCGGAGCACCTCGCGGATGTCGATGTCCGCAATGGGAAATCCGTTGGTGAGGAGGAGCGCCTGCCGGATGACGTTCTCGAGTTCGCGGACATTTCCGGGCCAGGGGTGGGCGACGAGGGTCTCGACAGCGGAGGGTTGGAGGCCGTGTGGGCGGAAGCCGAGGGTGCTGGCATGTTTCTGCACGAAATGGGCGGCCAGGAGGGAAATGTCCTCGGTGCGCTCCCGGAGCGGGGGGAGCGTGAGCGTGATCTGGTTGAGTCGATAGTAGAGATCCTCGCGGAAGGTCCGGTTGGCGATGGCCTCCTCGAGGTGGACATGGGTGGCGGCGATGATGCGGACGTTGACGTCGATGGAATCGCGTCCGCCGATGCGTTGGAGGGATTTGTCCTGGAGGACGCGGAGGAGTTTGGCTTGGGTGGGGGCTCCCATCTCGCCGATCTCGTCGAGGAAGAGCGTGCCGTTGTGGGCTTGTTCGAATCGGCCAAGACGGCGTTCCACCGCCCCGGTGAAGGCCCCGCGCTCGTGGCCGAAGAGTTCGCTTTCGAGGAGCGTCTCGGGGATGGCAGCGCAATTGACGGCGACGAACGGTCCGTGGGTGCGGTCGCTGTGGGCATAGATGGCGCGCGCGATCAGTTCCTTGCCGGTGCCGGTTTCGCCGCGGATGAGGACCGTGACGGGCTTGGCCGCGACGCGACCGATTTCCTTGTAGAGGGCCTGCATGGCGCGGCTCCGGCCAACCAGCGTGGTGGATGGGGTCGCTTCCGATCGGCCAGTGGAGTTGTCGGTCCGAAGTCGGCGGCTGGCGAGGGCGCGGGCTGTGGTAGCCAGGAGTTCCTCCATCTCGAACGGTTTGAGGAGGTAGTCAAAGGCCCCTTCCTTCATGGCTTCGATGGCGGTCTCGGTGGTGCCATGGGCCGTCATCAGGAGGATGGGGGTGTCGGGGTGGGCTCCGTGGATGCGACGGATGACGTCGATGCCGCCGAGGCCGGGGAGCCGGAGATCGGTGAGCACGAGGTCGAAGCTCCCGTTGTCGGCCTGTTGGCAGCCGTCGTCGCCGCGTCGGGCGCGATCAACGGAGTAGCCCTCGGCGGAAAGGACGGAGGCAAGCGCCGAGGCGAGGGAGGCGTCGTCCTCGATGAGGAGGATCCGGCTCTGGGGGTTCATGCGGAGGCGGGGAGGGCGATGGAGAAGCAGGTGCCGTCGGCTTTGGAGGACTGGTATTCGAGGGCGCCTCCGTGACGTTCGACGATGCGGGCGGCGATGGCGAGTCCAAGCCCGGTGCCGTCGGCCTTGGTGGTGAAAAACGGGTCGAAGAGGCGGTCGCGGGCTTCGTCGGCGATGCCGGGACCGTTGTCGATCACTTCGAGCACGTGGGCGGGCCGTAAGGTTCCGGCGAAGCGTCGCTCGGCGACTTGGCATCGGAGTCGGACCTGACCACCTGGGCCGGTAGCCTCGATGGCATTTCGGACCAGGTTGATGAGCACTTGCTTGATCTGGTTGGGGTCGATGTGGAGCGGGAGGTCCGGGCCGGGTTCCAGCGAGATGGCGAACGGTTGATCGGGTGAGCCGGATGCGAGGAGCTTCTGGACTTCGACCAGAAGGTCGCGGGAAGAGGTTCGCCTGCGGGTTGGGTCGGCCGGGCGGGCGAACTCGAGGAATTCGCGGACGATCCGCTCGAGGCGGTGGATCTCGGAGTGGATGATGGAGGCGTCCTCGGCGGCCGGGCTTCCCGGGCTCAGTCGCTTCTGCTGGGTAAACAGGCGGGCCTTGATGGCGGTCAGCGGATTGCGGATTTCGTGTGCGACACCCGCGGCAAGGACGCCGAGAGCGGCGAGCTTCTCTTGCCGCTCCACGAGGTTGCGCGTTTCGACGAGTTGGAGCCGCAGGGGTTGGATCAGGTCGCGATAGACCAGGATCGCGAGGACCGCGGCGAGGAGGACGATGATGGCGAGGAGCATCGCGAGCAACCCGGTGAGGCGACCCAGGCGGTCGCGCGCATCTCCGGCGGTGGTCTGGAGCGCCTGTTCGCGCAGGCTGAGCAGGCGACGGGTATCGTGGGCCATGTCAGCAGCGAGGTCGCCGAGGGTGACGATTTTTGGGGCGACCACGTCGTGGCTGGCCCCGAGTTGGATCATCTCCCGAAGGCGGAGGGACTCCTGCCAGTAGCTGTCGAGGGTTCCCTGAATCTCGCTGAGGATCTGAACCTCCGCGGGTCGCCGGATGGCCCGGCGCTGATCCTTCAGCCATTCGTCGAGTCGACTGCGGGCAGTCGCAAATTGAATCCACTTGGAATCGTCCCGGGTGGCCTCGTAGCGGCGGAAGAGGGATCGCAGTTCGTGGAGGTCGGCGCTGAAGGTGTCACCGAGGCGGAAACTGGAGACTTCCTCGACGGAGAGTCGGCTGCCGAGTTGGTCAGCGGCAAGCCAGGCGGTCCAGCCTGTCCCTATCAGCAGGACGAGCGCCGCGATGATGGCGCTGGTGAAGAGGACGACCCGGCGTTGCATGCGTGGAGGGGAGGTTGGACTGGAATGGGGCGTGAGCCAAGGGGTGAAGGGGAAAGCAGGTGGACAGGAAATGCACCGGGGTGGAAATCAACTGACCACCGATCCGTGGGTGAGGGGACCACGTGGATCGGAAACAGGCCTGAATGAGGGTTTTTTCGGGGTCCGGGCAGTTGGCACGCCGTTCGCATACCGGAGCAGGCCGGATCGGACTCCGATCCGGTGCGCAGCAGTGAGCGCCCGGTCATCCACCCTGGATGCCTGTCGCATTCGGGGAGGGGATAACGACGAATGGTTGGTTCGTCATGAGGGTTAGCCCCCCGGGTCGCCGGGTTCCGCTGCTGCGCTGCGAATTTTCGGGGGCGGTATGGAGGACAGGGGCATGGACGCGAACTGCAGCGAGGGGAAGGCGGAGCGGATCCCAGGTCAGGCCCAGGAGGCTGGATCGGGGTGCCGACTCCTGCTGATCGACCCGGACCGGTCGGTTCGGGAGGCTTTGAGAGAGGCGTTCCAGTTGCATGGGTGTGAGGTTCGGGCGGTCTCGGACGAATCGGAGGTGGCGGCCGCGGGCGGTTTGGCGGGGTTTGACGCCGGCTTGGTGGACGTTGGGCGCGGAAATCCGTCCGAGTGGCGGGTGGTGGAGGAGTTGCGACGTGGGGGAGTTCGGCACCTGGCCGCGATGAGTGTTCGGGCGGGGATGGGGCAGAAGAAGGAGGCGGTGGGGCTTGAGGAGGTCTGGGAGAAGCCGTTGGTTTTGGACGAGGTTCTTTCCTGGCTGCAGCGGGCGAAGCGGGCACCGCTGCCCTCGTAGCCCGGGCACAGGCAGGGGTTTGAAGTTTTTGGCGCCGGTCATCCGGTGGCAGGTTACGCCGTCAGTCCCACCCAGGCGGGCCTGCGGGTGGTCGGCGCCTTTTTTTTGGATGCGGCTCAATTGGCGGGTTCCGGTAGCTTGACGCTCCGGTTGGGGAATCGCAGATTCGGCCGCCGCAACCGTCTGGCCCTGGCCAGACATCATTTTTGCATTTCAGCAGCACACGCAGACGCGCAACAGCATGAGCACGCCGCACAACCTTCTGGGAACCCTCCAGTCCTTCGACCTCGGCAACGGCAAGACCGGCCGATACTACTCGTTGCCCGCGCTGGGTCAGGCGCTGGGCGCACCGGTGGGGCGCTTGCCGGTATCCATCCGCCTGGTGCTGGAGTCCGTCCTGCGCAATTGCGACGGATTGAAGGTCCAGGAAGCCAACGTCCGCGAACTGGCGGCCTGGAAGGCCGTGGAGGCCCGGACGGCGGAGATCCCCTTCGTGGTGGCGCGCATTGTCCTGCAGGACTTCACCGGCGTCCCGCTGCTGGTCGATCTGGCAGCGATGCGGTCGGCGGTGCAGCGCCTGGGCAAGAACCCGAAGATCATTGAACCCCTGGTTCCGGTGGATCTGGTCGTTGACCACTCGGTGCAGGTGGATTTCTCGGGGAGCGCCGATTCCCTGACCCGGAATCTGGATCTGGAGTTCACCCGTAACCGGGAGCGGTACCAGTTCCTGAAGTGGGGCATGCAGGCCTTCGACACGTTCAAGGTCGTGCCGCCCGGCATCGGCATCGTGCACCAGGTGAACCTCGAGTACCTCGCCAAGGGCGTGCTCGAACAGGGTGGGGTCTATTATCCGGACACGCTCGTGGGAACGGATTCCCACACCACCATGATCAACGGCCTCGGTATCGTGGGCTGGGGCGTGGGCGGCATCGAGGCGGAGGCTGGCATGCTCGGTCAACCGGTGTACTTCCTCACGCCCGACGTCGTGGGTGTGCACCTCACCGGCGCGTTGCGCGAAGGCGTCACGGCGACGGACCTGGCGCTGACCCTCACCCAGATGCTCCGCAAGGCGAAGGTGGTCGGCAAGTTCGTGGAATACTTCGGCCCCGGTGCGGCAGCGTTGCCGGCGGTGGACCGTGCGACGATCGCGAACATGGCCCCCGAGTACGGCGCGACCATGGGCTTCTTCCCGATCGATGCCGAGACGGTGAACTACCTCCGGGCCACGGGCCGCAGCGAGGAACACTGCAAGGCCTACGAGAACTACTACAAGGCCCAGGGCCTCTGGGGCGTTCCGGCCGAGGGCGAGATCGAGTACTCGCAGGTGCTGAAACTGGACCTCGCGACGGTCCAGCCGTCGGTCGCCGGCCCCAAGCGTCCGCAGGACCGGATCGAGCTCGGGAACATGAAGCGCGAGTTCTTCCAGGCCTTCGGCCGTGGCGTGACGGACAACGGCTTCGGAAAGAACCGGGCTGAGTACCTGACGAAGCGGGCGGACGTTCCGGCCGGTGGGACGACGGCGACGCTCGGTCACGGATCGGTCCTCATCGCGGCCATCACCAGTTGCACCAACACCTCGAACCCCAGCGTCATGCTGGCGGCGGGCCTGCTGGCGAAGAAGGCGGTGGAGAAGGGCCTCAAGCCGAATGCGGCCGTGAAGTCCTCGCTCGCCCCCGGATCGCGGGTGGTGAGCGATTACCTCTCGAAGACGGGCCTGCAACCCTATCTCGACCAACTCGGATTCCAGGTCGTCGGATACGGCTGCACGACCTGCATCGGCAACTCCGGTCCGCTCGCCGCGCCCGTGGAAGATGCCGTGGTGAAGAACGACCTCGTGGCGGCCTCCGTGCTGTCCGGCAACCGCAACTTCGAAGCGCGGGTGCACCAGTCGATCAAGGCCAACTTCCTCATGTCGCCGCCGCTCGTGGTGGCGTTCGCCCTGGCGGGTCGGGTTGACCTCGACCTCACCTGCGAACCCGTCGGAACCGGCGCGGGCGGTCAGCCGGTGTACCTGGCGGACATCTGGCCGACGCTGGCCGAGGTTCGCGACGCGATGCAGTCGGCGTTGAAGCCCGAGGTCTTCCAGCGTCTCTACACCGACTTCGCCGCTCAGAATCCGAAGTGGAACGAGATTCCGGCTTCGACGGGTCTGGTCTACGCCTGGGACACCGCCTCGACCTACATCCAGGAGCCGCCCTTCTTCACGAACTTCGGCCTGCAGCCCGGTTCGATTGCCGAGATCCGCGGTGCACGTGCCCTGGGCATCTTCGGGGACTCGGTCACCACCGACCACATCTCGCCCGCCGGTTCGATCAAGAAGTCGGCTCCCGCCGGCCGGTACCTGCTCGAAAATGGGGTCACGTACGAGGACTTCAACAGCTACGGCAGCCGCCGCGGCAATGATCGGATCATGACGCGCGGCACCTTCGCCAACGTCCGCATCAAGAATCTGATGCTGGGCGGCGAAGAAGGCGGCAACACGCTCCTGCAGCCCGAGGGCACGAAGCTGTCGATCTACGACGCTTCCGTGGAATACCAGAAGCGCGGCACGCCGTTGATCGTGGTGGCGGGCCAGGAATACGGCACTGGATCCAGCCGTGACTGGGCGGCCAAGGGAACCAACCTGCTCGGCGTGAAGGTGGTCGTGGCGCAGAGCTTCGAACGGATCCACCGCTCGAACCTCGTGGGCATGGGCGTCCTGCCGCTCCAGTTCAAGGAAGGCACCACCGCCCAGACCCTGAAGCTGGACGGTACCGAGTCCTACGACGTGGTCGGCCTCGGCTCGGACCTGAAGCCGCAGCAGGACCTGACCCTGCGCATCACCCGCAAGGACGGCGCGGTCGAGAACGTGCCCGTCCGCTGCCGCATCGATACCCCGATCGAGATCGAGTACTACCAGCACGGCGGCATCCTGCCCTTCGTGCTGCGCCAGTTGGTGGCGCAGGCCTGATGGCCGATGCGGGCGGGCCCGACGTGGCCCGTCCGGAATCTTTCGTGAAGACGATCGTTGTCACCGGAGTGACCCGGGGTCTGGGCCGGGCGATGCTGGAGGAATTCGACCGCCTGGGTCACCGGGTCATCGGATGCTCGCGATCGAAGAGTGCGATCGAGGCGCTGCGCCAGAGCTTTCCGGCGCCCCATTACCTTGATGCCGTGGATGTTTCGGATGACCATCAGGTCCACTTCTGGGCGCGCCATGTCCTCGCAGAGTTCGACACGCCCGACATGATCGTGAACAACGCCGGCCTGATGAACACCATCGGTCCCGTGTGGTCGGTGTCGGCGGAGGACTTCCGGAAGGTCATGGCGACGAACGTCGACGGAATCGCGAACATGGCTCGGCATTTCCTGCCGGCCATGATCCGGCGCGGGTACGGGGTGATGGTGAATTTCAGTTCGGGCTGGGGTCGGACGGCGGACGCCGGCGTGGCGCCCTACTGCGCCAGCAAGTGGGGGGTGGAAGGCCTGACTCAGGCGATGGCGCAGGAGGTTCCACCGGGCCTGTGCATCGCTGCGTTGAACCCCGGCATCATCAACACGGAGATGCTTCGCGGATGCTGGCCCGGATCCGCTCCAGGGGTGGATACCACGGCTCTCTGGGCCAAACGCGTCGTCCCTTGGTTGCTGGCCTTGAGCCCGCTCGAAAATGGCCAGTCGCTGACGGCACCGGGGGCTTCTTCGTGAGCTGCCTTCGCCTCGCCCACCCCGGTCCGGTGGTGGTGACAGGTTCCGCCGGTCGTTTGGGCCGGGCCGTGACGGCCCACCTCCTCGGGGAGGGCGTGCAGATCCGGGCCTTCGACCGGAATCCAACGCCGGGCGTGGATCCTCGAGGGGATTCAAGCCTGCTCGACAGCGCCGCCCTGGACCGGGTGATGGCCGGCGCCGGGACCTTGATCCATCTGGCGGCGACCCCCCAGGACGAGGATTTCGACTCGGAACTGGTCCCGAACAACGTCCTGGGACTCGAGCGCGTGATGCGGTCCGCCGCCCGCGCCGGCGTGCGGCGCTGGATCCTCGCCAGCAGCATCCAGGTCAACCTCCGCCAGTCCCGCGAAGGTCCCTGGCCGATTCGGGTGACCGATCCGATCTCTCCCTTGCGTTGGTACGCGGCGACCAAGGTCCTGCTGGAATCGGCCGGCTATTCTCACGCCCGGGACCATGGGATCGAGGTCGTGGCGGTCCGTTTGGGTTGGTGCCCCCGGGATGCCGCACAGGTGCGGGAAATCGAGGAGGAAGCGATCGCACAGGATACGTTCCTGAGCCCGGGGGACGCCGGACGCTTCTTTGGGTCGGCCGTTTCGCAGGCGATGGATCCGGGATTCCGGGTTGTTTTCGCCACGAGTCGGCCAGTCCGGAACTGGGTATTTGACCCGGAACCCGCCCGGACACTGCTCGGATGGGAACCCTTGGACGTGTGGCCCTTGGGCGCGCTAGAGTGTCGGTCATGAAACGATGGTTGATCGCGGCGATGGCCGCGGTGCTGTCGGCCGTCGGCGTGTTTGCCGCGCCGACGAACACCCTGGAGTCCCTGGTAAAGCTTTGGCGAAGCGGCAAGGTCGATCAGGCACTGGAGGCGACGTCCACCGCGCTGAAAGAGGAGCCGAATAACGCGCGTCTGTTGAGCCTGAGGGCCCAGATGCGACTGATGACCGGCCAACGCGCCGGGGCGGAGCAGGACCTGACCGCGGCGATGGATCTGGAGCCGGAGTCCGCCTGGCTTCGTCAGGAGCGGGCGCAGGTTCGATTCCGGCTGGGGAAGGTGGAGGAGTCGGTGCAGGACTTCGACAAGGCGGTCGAACTCGCCCCCAGGCTCCTGCCGCAAAACTGGCAGCGCGGAATCGCACTCTACTACGTGGGGCGGTTCGCGGATGGACGGAAGCAGTTCGAGGTGCATCAAGGCGTGAACCCGCAGGACGTGGAGAACGCGGCCTGGCACTTCCTTTGCACAGCCCGCGAGAAGGGCGTGACGAACGCCCGCAATGTCCTCATCCAGGTCGAACGCGACGGACGGGTCCCGATGAAGGAGATCCAGCAGTTGTTCGCCGGGAAGGCGACAACGCTCGACGTGCTGCAGGTGGCCGCGAAGGCGGACAATGAGGCCGATCGCAAGGAGCAACAGTTTTACGCGCATCTCTACCTGGGCCTGTATTTCGAGGCGACGGGCAGCCTGAAGGAACGGGATGACCATATCCGGGAGGCAGCAAAGCTGGCCGATCCGGACAACTACATGGGCGCCGTCGCGCGCGTTCACGCCCAGCGCCTCAAACTGACTTTCACACCGACCAAACCATGAGTTCTTCCAAACCCGGCGGCAAACAGCCCTTCTGGGCAGCCGCCATCCAGGATCGTCGTCGTCCGTCCCGTCCCGCCCCCGCCGAGGAGCGGTCTCCGCGCCGGCCCCGTCGTTCCGCTTCCGCTACTCCGCCCCCGGGCGCTGGCGCCGGCGACGCTCCCGAAGGAGCGCCTTCCGAGTTGCCCGCATCGACCCTTTACACCCCGGCGCGTCCCGCTCCCGGCCGTCCCGTGCGACGGACCTTCCGCGCGGGAGTCGAAACCACCCGACCGGCAGGCACGGGCGAAGGCGTCCCCGCTGCAGTCCGTCCGCCCGTCCGCCCGGGTGCTTCAGGTCGACCCGGCGCCCCGGTCAAGCCCGCGGATCCCGCCGTCGTGGCCCAGGCACGCGAACGCCGCGAATCGAAGCGGACTCCCGCCTCGTGGGCTGCGCGGATCGTGGCCCGATCCAGTGCAGAGGTGCCTGCGGACCGGGAATTGCGCGCGACGCTGAAGTCGATCGACCTGCTGAAGCCCGATGATGCGCGATGGATCAGTCGCGCGGTGTTCTCTTATTTCCGGTGGCATGAGTGGCTGGATCAGGGACGTGCGCTGGAGAAGCGCCTGGACCAGGCCATGGGCTTTGCCGACACCTATTCGCGGCATCCGCACGCGGTCAAGGATGAGGCCTTGCGGATGGGCGCTGTCCCCGAGTGGATCGGCACGGTGATGGACGTGCCGATCGGTTGGCTGCGCGCCCTGCAGCGGGAACCCCGGCTCTGGCTGCGCGGTCGCCCCGGCACCGCACCCCGGTTGAGCCTGACGCTCGGCGGGACGCCGGATGCCATCCCCGGCGTGCTGCCGGATTCGCTCGAGTACAAGGGGTCCCGGGATCTGTTCAGGACCGGAGCCTTTCACCGGGGCGAATTCGAGATCCAGGACGTGGCCTCCCAGGCCGTCGGTCACTGCTGCGCGCCCGGATCCAGTGGCGCACCCGAGAAGTGGTGGGACGTCTGCGCCGGCGAAGGCGGCAAGACCCTCCATCTGTCCGATCTTCTCGCCGGGAAGGGCGAGGTGCTGGCCACCGACCGCGCGAAGTGGCGTCTGGATCGGTTGCAGCAACGCAGTTCCCGCGCGAAGTCGCAGGGCATCCGCTGGTCGCTCTGGGACGAGGGTCGTCCCGTGCCGGCCGCCGGTGGCTTCGACGGCGTGCTGCTCGATGCCCCCTGCAGCGGCGTCGGCACCTGGGGTCGCAATCCGCATGCCCGATGGACGACGACTCCCAAGGACGTCGAGGAACTGGCCGAATGCCAGAAGCGCCTCCTGGAAAGCGCCTGCAAGGGCGTGAAGCCGGGCGGCAAGCTGATCTACGCGGTCTGCACGCTCACCCGCCCGGAAACCACCGAGGTCGTTGCCGCGTTCAGTGCCAAACACCCGGAGTTCGAACCCTGCGTGATCCCCCACCCGTTCGATCCCGCCGCTGCCCCGTCCGCAGAGCGGATGTTCTGGCCCCAGGACACCGGCGGAAACGGCATGTTCGTCGCCGGTTGGCGGCGGAAGGAGATCTCCGCTTCGAAGCCTCAGGCTCCGACACCAGCGGTCGCGTCCTGATCCCGGCTGAGGCCAAGGGAATGGGCGGGGCGGGGGAGTGGTTCACGCGGAGACGCGGAGACGCGGAGAGGGCGTTTGATGGGGGGAGCGCGTGATGTCTGGATTGGCGCGAGGGAAGTCCCCGGGTTAACCGGAAACCACCAAGCCCAAGTCCTCGGCGATCTCCGCGGCTCCGCGTGAGGCCAAGGGAATGGGCGGGGCAGGGGAATGGTTCACGCGGAGGCGCGGAGACGCGGAGAGGGCGTTTGATGGGGGGAGCGCGTGATGTCTGGAATGGCGCGCGGGAAGTCCCCGGGTTAACCCGAAACCACCAAGCCCAGGACCTCGGCGATCTCCGCGGTTCCGCGTGAGGCCAAGGGAATGGGCGGGCGGGGGAGTGGTTCACCCCTCAGCGGACTCAATCCGTCAGCACCCGATAGGTTCCCTCCTCCACGATCTCCCCACGTCGTCCGGACCCGGGCGTTTGCCGAACCACCGCCTCTTCCTCCGGCGCTGCGTCGGACGCCGGTTCGGACGGGCTTTCCGGGGCGACCTCATACTTCACCACGTCGTCCCGCAGTTCTCCGGTGTCATCCAGCGGGCTCATCACCCCGATGCCGGGCCTCCGCATCACGTGGGTATAGATCTGGGTCGTCTCCACGCTGTTGTGCCCCAGCAGTTCCTGCACGGATCTCAGGTCCGTTCCCCGTTCCAGCAGGTGGGTCGCAAAACTGTGACGCAGGGTGTGGCAGGCGACCTTCTTCTCGATCCGGGCCAGGCCCGCCGCCGTCTTCACCGCCCGCTGCACCGCCGTCTCATGCGCATGATGCCGACGCTGGATTCCCGTCCGAGGATCCACCGCCAACCGCTTCGCTGGGAATACCCACATCCAGGCCCACTCCTTGCCGGCCTCTGGATACTTCCGGTCCAGGGCGTCCGGCATCCAGACCCCGGGCAACCCCACCGCCCGATCCGACTCCCACAGCACCCGCACCCGCGCCAGATGCGTCCGCAACGGTTCCCGCAGGGCCGAGGGGAGCATGACGACCCGATCCTTGTCGCCCTTGCCCTCGCGGACCACGATCTGTCCCCGATCGAAATCGAGGTCTTTCACCCGGAGTCGGAGCCCCTCCATCAGGCGCAACCCGGTCCCGTACAGGACGCGCGAAATCAGGCCCAACGTGCCCTCCATGACATCCAGCAGGCGTTGGACCTCGTTGCGGCTCAGTACCACCGGCAGCCGTTGCGGCCTTCGGGCCCGGACCACCTCCTTCAAATCTCCCAAGGGCCGCTCCAGGACCGTGCCGTACAGGAACAACAGCGCGCTCAAAGCCTGGTTCTGCGTGCTCGCCGACACGTTCCGCGCCACCGCCAGATACTCCAGGTACTCCCGAACCTCTTCCTCCGACAACGCCGCCGGGTCCGCCCCCTCATGAAAACTCAGGAAACGCCGGATCCAGTCGCGGTAACTCTCCTCCGTCCTCAGCGCATAACGCCGCAACCGCATGCACGCCTGAAACCGCGGCAGCCACGGCTCCAGCACCTCCGCACCCTCCACCGCGGACTGCCCGGCGGTCATGGATCGGTCGGATCGGTCGGATCGGTCGGATCCGACTGATCCGACTGATCCATCCCTCACTTCCTCAGCGCCCCGCGCCTCCACCCCCGGCCCCGTCGTCTTCAGCCGGAATGCCGCACGCAACTGCCCGCGTTCATCCTCCTCCAGGTGCCAGTTCTGGATCCCTCGCACGAACACCGCCAGCGCCTGCCGGATCTGATCCCGTTGCCACACCCCGATCGGCGGGTCCTGCACGTCCAGGTCCGACAGGAAATGCTCCACCAACACCTCCACCGGCCCTTCCTGCGGATGCCGCCGGACGAACTTCAGGAAGCGCTGCACATGGATGCTCCACCAGTGCAGCTTCTCGGCCGGAAGCGGTACCCGCTGCGTCTCCCACAGCCGCCTCAGCCACGCCGGATCCGACCCCATACCCTCGCCAGACGCCTTGCCGCCACCCGATGCACCGCCGCCTGCTTGTCCCGTTGAAGCCCGTTCCACAAACCCATATTTCGCAGCCTATACAGCCAATGCAAATTCGTTTTGACAGACCCACCCAACTACGCTGCCATTCGTCAGTCTAAACAACGTTAGCCCTGCTACGCCACATGAAATTCGTCACCTCCACACTTCTCATTTCATGCCTTCTGATTGTTGACGGTTGCGGTCGTGAGCAGGCGGCTCAGGTTTCCTCGGCAGAGCAGTTGGAGAACTTGGTTGGTCGTCGCGTTGAGTTGGTTGGTGTCGTTTCCAACACAACCGCACCGCAGATTCTTGGGGTGGATTTATGGGGCATGGAGAAGCTTGCAGGCCAGAGCGTGCGCGTTTCTGGTGTTCTTCAGCGTACCGTCATCACCATGAGTGGGGATCACGGCCGAGCCATTGATTCTGGACAGGACGGTTTTGCGCTGCCCCTCTTCCGAGGTGCTGGGACATATTATAGATTACAGGAGGCGAGTTATGTTGCACAGAGGTAGGGCTAACCACCTCAGCGGAATAGATCGGGCGGATGAAGGCGTGGATCACGATTGAGTGGTCACGCCCGATTTATTTCGCGGTTGGACGGAGCCGCGGGGGAGTTCCGGGGCTATAGGAAAACTACGTCAACCTGACCGACCGGAGGATGGGGCGCACGGAGGCACGGGCGGTTGGGACTGTAGTTCGGTCCGGGACTGAGGGGTGGAAGTGGACGAACTGTGCGGATGGACTGTGGTTGTGGGCCTGGAGTTCGGGCTCCGTCGGGGTTTTCCTCCGATGAGGGCGTGGACCTTGCCCGGGCGTCGTTCGCATGCGATGCGGACGGCACCGTCCTCCGTGGCAGGCAGTGGGCAGGGCGTGGCATCGGTTCATGAGGTGTCGCCGATGGCCGGCGGTTCTCCGAGTTGGATCCGGGCCCGGCGAGCGCCCTCGGCCAATGGAGTGAATCTTCCCTGCGCATCCAGACGCCCGATGCATTGAAGTTCTGCGGCTCCGCACCGTGGACAGGCTATGTCCTCTTCGACGTGACGGACTGGGTGGGGCTCCACCGGTGCGATGGCAACGTGCCAGCGCGAGTCCTTCAGCGCCTCGCGCGCCAGCGGCAGCATCCGTTTGCGGCGGTTGTTCCCGAGCAGGCCGTAGTGACGGATCTTGGTGAAGCCCTCGGGCAGGACATGGAGGGAGAGGCGATGGAGGAACTCAACGCCCGACAGGGTCATCGTCTTGAGCGTGGATCCGTCGCGATAGTCTTTGTAACGGAAGCTGACCGTCCGGTCGGTCATGGATGTGATCCGGCTGTTGGCGATGGCGACGCGGTGGGTGTAGCGGCCGAGATACTCCAGGACGGATTCCGGTCCGGTGACGGATCCTTTCCCGAACACGATCCAGTTGCGGGATCGAAGGGTGGCGATCATCGCCCGCCAGGCGGGATCTCCCTTCCAGCCTGCCAAGGTTCCTTCGAAGGTCAGCTTGCCGTGGTGCCGGAGTTGTTGAAGTCCGTCGATGAACTTGCCGGCGAACATCGCGGCGACCGCCTTTACCGGGAAGAGGTAGCGCGACTGGGCGGGACCGACCCAACGGTGGGATCCGTCCGGGGCGGTCTGAAGTCCCCCGCCTGTGACCAGGCAGTGAACATGGGGATGGTCCATGAGGTTCTGTCCCCAGGTGTGGAGCAAGGCGGTGACGCCCAGTTCGACACCGAGTCGTTCGCGTCCGAACTGGAGCAGCGTGGCAGAGGCGGCGTCGAAGAGGAGGCGGTAGAGCAGAGCCTGATTCTGGAGAACCAGCGGACGGAGGATGGACGGAAGCGTGAAGACCCAGTGGTAGTATCGCACCGGCAGGAGCGACTCGCGCTGGGCCTCCAGCCATTGCTCCCGACGTTGCCCCTGGCAATCCGGGCAATGGCGATCCCCGCATCCGAGGGGACGCCAGTGCGAGGAACGGCAGAGGGCGCACTGCCACAGCGACCACCCGACGCGGCCGGTGTGGCAGTGACTGAGCTGATCCAGGACGTGGAGGGTGTGCGGGGACTGGGGATACAGACCGGTAAACTCCGGGAGGAAGCGTCGAAGGACGGCTCCCACGGAGGGCCGGTCGGCAACCGGAGCCCCGCAACGGGGCGCCCCCATCAGCGTCTGGGATGGAGATCGGTGCGGATCAGCCCGAGAGGACTCTTGACCTGCCCCATGCGCTCCTGGCGGACATGGAGATAGTTGGCGGTGGTGGAAAGGTAGGCGTGGCCGAGGAACTTCTGGACGAGGGTGATCTCGACGCCGTTCTCGATGAGATGAGTGGCGAAGCTATGGCGCAACCCATGGATGCCGCACTTGGCCGGGAGTTGGGCGCGCTTGCGGGCCCGGTAGTAGATGTTCTGAGCCGTGCCCTTGCAGATGGGGTCCTGATCGGGCCCCTGGGAGAAGAGCCATTGGGCAGGGCGATGGACGCGGTACCAGGCGCGCAACTCCCGGAGGAGGTTGTCGCTGAGCGGAACGAGGCGCTCGCGACCTCCCTTGGCATGGGAGACGCGGAGTTGGAAGCGCTTGGAGTCGATGTCGGCGATACGGACGTGGACGGCTTCGGAGAGGCGGAGACCGCAGCCATAGACGGTCATGAGGAAGGCGCGAGCGAGAGGATCGCCGTCGGTGCCGATGGTGAGGAGGCGCTCGACCTCGTCGGGGCTGAAGACGCGTGGAAGCTGGAGAGGGCGCCGCGGGGTCCGGATGCCTGAGAAGAGGACGGCGACGTCCTGATGGAGGAAGAGTCCGTAGAAGGCCCTGAGGGACTTGATGGCGAGGGTGACGGAGCAGTCGGAGAGCTTGCGCTCCTGAATGAGGTGGAGTACGAACGAACTAATCTCGGGGCGACCGAGGGCATCGGGAGACGCCTTGTGGAAGCGGGCCAGATCCGCGACCCAATGGATATAGGTCTGGACGGTGCGCTCGGAGAGCTGGCGCAAGGTGAGGTGATCGATGAATTTTTGCCGTAGTGGCGTAATGGTTTTCATTCACCCGGAGCGTGTGCTCCGGGAGGCCCATGTCGTCCACTGCGGCGAAGCCCCCCCGCGCAGCGGCTTCGTTCAAC
>CAIMMI010000308.1 GCA_903842505.1 uncultured Verrucomicrobiota bacterium
CTCGCCTCCGCACCGGCCCCCATCGCCCGAGTGTGAGTGTCACGGATCATGTGAGTACGTTTGTCACGGATCATGTGAGTACATCCAGAGTCTCGCCCCACCCCTCTTCGGGCGTTGCTACCGTTGCTTTTTTTGTTGTGAAAGTGCTCGGTGCTCTCTGTGTCCTCTGTGATGAAGGGACGCGCTTCGGCGGACGCTCCTACCGTGACCCTCGTGGTTGTGAACCCGGAACTGCATTGGTCTGCGGCGGCGCACCCAGGACGCTGAACAACGCCGCGCCGATGAGGAAGGACACGTGCAGCGCGGGCATCTGGAACGGGAAATCCCCGAAGGCATGGCCCAGCATCCCGACCAACCCGATCGCCAGCAGCCACATCAGTTCCCGATGGATGGGCACTCGCCCGGAAGCCCACTTCGCCGAGGTCGTCATCGCCAACATCAGAACCACAACCGCCAAGCCCACCCAGCCGAACGTCACCTGCGTCTCCAGCCAATCGTCATGGACATACCCGTGCCATTTGTCCAAGGCACGCACGCGGTACAGTCCGTTCAACGTCAGGAAAGATTCCGCGCCCGAACCCCACACCGGAAAGTCCGCCGTCATCCGTCGGGCGATCTCAAAGATCTCCGTCCGACCCGACATCGTTTCATCGACCAGCGAGTTCGTGAACCGCTTCGCGAGGAAATCGCCCGCCAATCCCCATCCCAGTCCCAAAGCCGAGAGGAAAGCCAGCGCCATGCCCAGCCGGGGTTGCCAACCCTTCATCGCACGACCCAGAACAATCATCGCCAACGCCATCTCCACCAACGTGACTCCGATCCCGCCGCGACTCGCCGCGACGAAGACCCCTGCCACCATCAACGCCACACAAAGCAACAGCATCGGATAAGCCTGGCTGCCTGTTCGCGTCGGCTTCGACATCGGACGAAGCGCATCGCTCCGAAGCACCCACCACATCCCCAGCGCCAACGGCCAGATCACATTCAGGTATTGCGCGGCGTTCGCCCGATACGGAAACGACCCGAACATACCCTCCGGGGACATCTGCTTCAGCGAGATCACCCACAAGAGATCCTTCGCCCCATCCAACCGATGCAGGATTCCCACCAACGCCATGAGGGCGCCGTTTACCGACAGCACCCAGCCCAGCCACTTCAACCGGTCCGGTACGCGTCCCGCATCCTCGATGTCGCGGCCGTCCTCCTCGCGATGCCGCTCGCTCCGCGACTTGATCAAAAGCCAGTCGCGCATCGCCCAGAATACCCCCGCAAAAGCCAGATACCGGAAGAACGCCTTCCGGGTCGCTGCGACGTCATACGTCGTCGGCAGCCATTCGATCGCGTCCCGATAGAGGAAATCCACTCCATCGGAAGTCCAGTTCACCTCGGCCCGGTAGTTCCAGAGGCTGACGGCCACCTGCAGCAGGATCAGACAGGTCAGGATCCCGAGCGACCGGGTGGGCCACTTTGCCACCGGGACACCTCCCTCCCGCTTCCAGAAGGTCGGGGCAAATCCCGTCCAACGGACCAAAGCCCACTTGGCGAACAGGAGCGCTCCCAACAACCAACCCGTCCCGATCAGGACCCAGGAACTCCAATACAGCGTCCCTCCCGCCCCCCACGGCGCGAACGCCGCCAGGAAAAGCAGGAGCCCGCCCGAGGCCGAATCCAGACGCCGATGCCATCGGCGCCCCAACGAGGTGAAGCGAGGACTTTCCATTCAGACCGAGATCAACCGCTGCCCGACTTCCCTGTCATCGCCAAGGGCCACTGGCCAACTCTCGGACCCCATCCCGACGAAGAACCCCCGACCCGTCAACGGGCAATCTGGGTCGGGGAGTTCCAGGATTTCAGTTTCAAGTTTCAAGCCAGGCTGGTGGGGCGAGACTCCGTCGAGCCGATTGCAGTGGCGGATCACTTCCGCTTCACTGCCACGGATGTCGTCCTGTCGATGAAACGAAAACCTGAAGTTGGGTTGTCCACCGATTTCACCGATTTCACCGATGGACTGGAACAAGACGACCCACCGCATCTCTGTTTCCGTTTTACCCACGCGGTGAAACGACCGTCGCTCTCAAGCGGCTCCCAATCCGTGCAATCGGTGTAATCTGTGGACCACCAACGCCACGCTCCATCCGTGTAATCGGTGCAATCTGTGGATCCTACTGCTCTTTCCAAAATGAAAGCTCCCCTCTCCCTGCTGTTCGCGTTGTCCGCCCTCCTTTCCCTCTGTGGATGTCGTTCGTTTGAGTCGGACTGGCAGGCGGCGCCGGCATCGTCTCCGGACAGCCTCACCGGCCGATGGGTCGGCACCTGGCAGAACACCAACAACACGCATTCGGGTCCGCTTCGGGCGGTCGTGTGGCAAAGGGATACCAACCGCTTCGATGCCCGGTTCCATGCCGGATGGGGCAAACAGAGCGGGAGCTTCCAAACGAAACTGCGCGGGCAGTGGCAGGACGGCACGTTTCATTTCACCGGTAAGAAGCGCGTCTTCCTCGTCCCCATCACCACGACCGGCACCGCGACACCGGACCGACTGGACTCCGGATACGACAGCCCGCTCGACCGCGGCTCTTTCCAGCTCCACCGCGAATGATTTGCCATCGGAGGAATTCCACAACGGAGGAGCAAAGTCGCAGAAGGTTTCCGGGTAGACCCACTCCCGAAGCCACGGGACACCGCACGGTCACCGGTTTTCACAACCACGAGAGCAACGCCCGAAGGGGCTGGGGCGGATGAGGTGGGGCGAGACTCTGTCGAGCCGCCGCGGAGTTTGAAGTTTTCAGTTTCAAGTTTGAAGCACCCGA
>CAIMMI010000309.1 GCA_903842505.1 uncultured Verrucomicrobiota bacterium
TCAGCCGTTGAGACGGCGGGTCCGGATCCATCCCCAGGTGAACAGCGCGATCAGGGTGGGGATGGTGACGGTTGTGAGGATCTGGGGCGCGGTCGCCTCGAAGGTCCAGCGCCAGGGCCCGATGAGGAGCGAAGTCCTGCTCGTGCGCTCGGGCGGATTGGCCAAGTGGTTGTACTGGTTGACCTCGACGAGTCCGTAGGATCCGCCGGGCGCCTTGAACCACCAGTCGCGGCGGAGTTGGACTGATGCCGGTGTCGGGCGTGCGGAGGGAATCTGGGCGACGGCGACCTGTTCCTGACACCCCAGGCAGATGGCGAAGGCCGCAATCAGCAGTTGGATGCGGAATCGCCGGCGGGCAATGTCAGGGCCGAGTCTCATGGAGTTTCCTTGGGGGCGAAGCTGCCGTACGGCTGGAGGCTCGGCAATTGTGCAATGGAAAAGCGGTCAATCTGAGGCAATTTGCGCCCATTTGTTGCTTTGGTCACAGATATGCCATGTTTCTGACGCTGTTTCTCCGGTTTCGTGACTGAATCGTTACGGTTGCGCCCAGAACCTGCCATGGGGACATCCCTAGGCTGGCGGCGATGAATCGAACGGTGAAAGGATTTCGGGCGCCGCAGTGGCTGGCTGGAGCAGCGGTGGCGGGTGTCGTGTTGATGATTGCCGGTTGTGCGACGCCGTCCTCGCGGCTGAACCGGATCAGCCCGGGAATGACCCGGGACGAGGTGGTGTCCGCCTTGGGGCGCCCGCATGGCGTGGCAGCGCAGGGGAATGTGGAATACCTGACGTACAACCTCCTGAACAAGGGTGTGGGCGACATGAAGGAATACGCGGTGAAGGTGGTCGACGGGCGCGTGCTGTCCTTCGGTGAGAAGTCGGACTTTGGTCCGAACCTGCTCGTGACGAACGAGCCGGCGATGAAGTGACGGTGCGGAGCGAACCTCAACCTGGATCGACAAACCCATGCATGCCCAATTCATTCCCTCGTTGGCCAACGCGCTGACCTTCGCTTTCGAGAAGTCCACCATCGAGGGCAAGATCACGATCTCTGCGCTGATCATCGTATCGATGGTCAGCTGGACCGTGATCATCACGAAGGGGCTGCAGCTCCTGAAGGCGCGTCGGATGACGAAGAAGTTCTTCGAGGCGTATCGGGCAACGAAGGATCCGCTCGACGTGTTGAAGTCGGGCAACGACTACGCCGGGGCGCCCGTCTTCGAGGTCTACTCTGCGGGTGTTGCGGAGTTGAAGTATCACCTCGAGAACAATCCGATCCAGCTGAAGGGCCAGACGCGGGTGAGCCAGGAGGCCTTTGCGAATGTGCAGGTGGCCTTTGAACGCGCGGTATCCGTCGAGGCACTCTCGCTGGAGAAGGGGATGATCATCCTGACGACGGCAGTGGCGGGCGGTCCGTTCATCGGGTTGCTGGGTACGGTCTGGGGCGTCATGGAGACCTTCTCGGGCATTGCGAAGGCGGCGAGCGCGAGCCTGACGGCGATGGCGCCGGGTGTGGCTGGCGCGTTGATCGCGACGGTCGTCGGCCTGTTCGTCGCGATTCCGGCGATGTTCGCGTACAACCTGATGATCACGAGCATCCGGCAGCTGACGCAGGAACTGGATAACTTCAACTCGGAGATCTCGACGGACCTCGAGCACCGCTACGTGGACAACCGGGCGTTGGCGGACGAAATCGCCGATGCATTGCGCGCGATGAAGGCGGCCGAGCGGGATGAGGCGGTGGTCGCATGAGCGCGGGAGGAGGAAGAGGGCGGCGGGGACGGAAGAAGTTTTCGGCGTCGCATCACCACACGCTGAACGAGCTGAACGTGACGCCGTTGTTGGACCTGGCGTTCGTGCTGCTGGTCATCTTCATCATCACGACGGCTCCGACGACCAACGACATCGACATCAACCTGCCTTCGGCCTCGCAGCAACCCGCCGCGAACCAGGCTAAGCAGGACATCAACAACGTGACCGTGTCGTCGGACGGCAAGGTCTACTTCAATGCGGAGCCCATCACGTTGCCCGAACTGGAGAAGAAGCTGATCGAGTTCCGGAAGAGCAATCCGGACCTCAGCGTCATCGTGCGCGGGGACGAGCAGGTGAACTACCAGAAGGTGGTCGCGGTGCTCGATATCCTGACGCGTGCGAACGTGACCAAGATCGGCATGGCGACCGACACGGCGGCCTCCGAGTAGACAGCAGTCTCCCAACCTCTTCACCGGAATGGCTCCCCGAAAGGCCAAGGCCCAGACGAACGCAAGTCTGGCGATATCCGTGATCGTCCACGTGGCGGCGATCGGCGGCATCTTTTACTTCGCCCACAAGACGGGATTGCTGCCGCAGCAGATCTACAAGATCACCGGCATCAAACCGCCCGAGGAGAAGAAGAAGCCCAAGCCGAAGCCGCCCGACGACGTCCCCAAACCGCCGGCGGCGATCCAGGAAACCGTGGCGGCACCCACGGATCCGACGGCGAAGCCGGCTCCGGCGGATGTGCCGTTGACGGCGAATCGGGGTAATTCCGACGCCCCGGCGGCACGGGGCAATGGCGGTTTTGGCGCACAGGCGCGTCCCCAGGGGGCGAAGCCGGTGAACCCGATCCAGGGGAAGCCCGGCACCGGGACTCCGGGTGGCACCGGCACGGCCCCGGCGAAGGGCTCGGTCGTGGCTCCGGCGACGGCCAACTCGGCCTTCTCCGAGGCGCGCACGAAGCCTTCCACGGTGGAATCGGTCCTGGAGGAACGGAAGAACGCCGCGACGACGCAGGAGTCCGTGTCGGCGGAGCAGATCTCCCGCACGGGATCGGGTGATGCAGCGGCGGTGGTGACCAAGGTCACGGGTGTCGTGGCGGTCGACAACAAGCAGGTCGTGGTCCGCGGTCTGAGCGATCGTTACAACGTCTCGACGCTGAACGGCGCCGAGCTTCCCTCAGCGGATCCCCGGCGGCGCGCGGCGCAGTTGGACCTGATCCCGTCGGCGATGATCGACCGGGTGGTCGTCAGCAAGACCTTCACCCCCGACCTGCAGGGCGGGTTCGCAGGCGGGTCGGTCAACATCGTCACGAAGTCCTTTCCGGCGAAGGCATTCACGACCATGTCCGCCGGCATGGGCTACAACACGATCTCGACCGGCAACGAACGTTTCCTGACCGCTCCCGGCAGTGGCACGGACTGGCTGGGCATGGATGACGGGCTTCGGACGCTTCCGTCGCAGGTCTTCATCCCGAGCACGATCCTCGACCGGCCGACGCCGGGAACGCCGGACATCCTGAACCAGTACGAACCGCTGCGCATCGAGGCGTTCGGGGCGTTCCGGGCAAATCAGCCTGAGTTGCGGGCGCGTCGGTTGGAGCAGGCGACGGCCTATGACAACGCGCTGCGTTCGTTCAAGACGGGCACGTTCGCACCGACCGGCGAGGCGCCGGGACCGAATCGTAATTTCGCCCTCGCATCCGGTGACACCAGTTGGCTGTTCGGTCATCGGGTGGGTTGGTTCGCGTCGGTGAACTACGAGCAGAAGACCCGCTTCGAAGAGGGGGCATTCCGTGGCCGGTATAACTCCGAGCCCGACACCTATGACGGTGGTCCCCTGCAGCGGTTGTCCGAGTTCAACGTGGACCGGGCAATCCAGGAGAACCAGTGGGGCACGGTCGCGACGCTGGCCTACGAGTTGATGCCGGGTCACGAGCTGGGTTTCAATTTCGTGCGGAACCAGAACGGTACCGCGATCGGCTCGATCCAGAACGGACGCGTGTTCGGGTTCGATCAGTTCAATCCGGTGGAGACCTCGCGGAGCCGGTTGAACATCGTCAGTTGGCAGGAGCGCTACCTCCAGAACTACCAGTTCAAGGGGCACCACGTCTTCGGCGAGGTGAACGACCTGCAGGCGGACTGGCTGCTGTCACTGGCTTCGACCGGTGAAGACACGCCCGACCTGCGGATCTTCCCGATGCGGCTCGATCCGCAGCCGGATGGTACCTATATCATCGAGGCGCGGAATCCGGACCTGCCGAACGTCAATTTCCCGACGCGGCTGTTCCGCGAAAGCACCGAAGAGAACGGCAACTTCAAGGTCGACCTGACGTTCCCGTTCACGCCGGGCAACGGGCTCGAGAGCGCGCTCAAGGGCGGCATCTTCACGAGCGGATCGACCCGCAAACTGACGGAACATCGCTTCAGCTATCTCGTGCCGTCGGGCACGGATGACGAGCCGAGCGATTATGCGAACAGCGTCCTCGACTTCAACGGGCAGCGTTACACGGAAGTGGCAGCGCCCGGTGGTCGGCGCCGGTTCCAGTTCGGCGAACCGTTCTTCGACACGAGCTTCATCGGACCCTACGGCTACAACGGTCGTCAGGTGATTCAGGCGGCGTACCTGATGGGCGATTTCTTTGTTCTTCCGAAGCTCCGTCTGGTGGGCGGTGCACGGGCGGAGACGACGCGCCTGAGCATCACGCCGTTTGCGCTGAGCCGGTTGCCGGGCGACACGCGGTCGTCGATCACGCTGAACACGGACGACGTCCTGCCTTCGGCGGGCGCGGTGTTCCTCGTGACGTCGAACATCAACGTCCGGCTGAATTACTCCGGAACGATCGCCCGGCCGACGTACCGCGAATTCGGTCCGGTCGAGTTGATCGATGTCGAGGAGGACCTCGTGGTCCGCGGAAATCCGGAGCTCAAGCGGACGACGATCGAGAATTACGACGCGCGGTTGGAGTGGTTCCCGAACCCGGGCGAACTGGTGTCGTTCGGCGTCTTCCAGAAGGATCTCAAGGATCCGATCGAGCGGTTCTACCTGGATCCGCAGAACAATATCGTGAGCTTCACGAACCGGCCGACGGCCATCGTCCGCGGCATCGAGTTCGAGGTCCGCAAGAAGCTCGGCTTCGTGGATCCGTTGCTGAACGACTTCTCCCTCGGTGGAAACTATTCGTTCATCGACTCCGTGGTGGATGTTCCCTACTCGGGCAATGGCGTGGACGTGCTGGTTTACCAGCGGACGCTGTTCGACCAACCGGAATACGTGTTGAACGTCGACTTCGCCTACGACAACCCGCGCACGGGCACTTCCTTCTCGGTGGTGTTCAGTCGGACGGGTGAGCGTTTGGCGCTGGACGTTCCGAATGCGCCGAATGCCTACGAGCAGCCGATCAACACGCTGGACCTGTTCATCTCCCAGCGCCTCGGCCGTCATTGGAAGCTGCGTTTCGGTGCGCGGAACCTGCTGGATCCGCAGATCCGGACGATCTTCGTCTCGGACTTCGGCGGGGCGCGGAATGACTTCAACGGGAACTATGTCTTCCGCTCCTACCAGCGGGGTATCACCTATAGCGTCAGCCTGTCGGCGGAGTTCTAAGCCGAATCAACGGCGGGCGTCGCGGAAGTCGCGGATGGCCCGCTCGAAGCTCGCCAGGAGTCGCGTGAGGTAGGCGTCCGGATGAAACCGGGGATAGTGACGGCGAGCGCCAGCGGCAAGTTGTTGGATGCGCGGCCGGTCTGACAGGAGTCCGTCGATGCCTGCCGCCAGCGCTTCCGGGGTGCGCTCGGAAACACGGACGGCCGCTTCGCCGTCGCGAAACCATTCGTCCGCGCCGCCACCGCCAAACCCGACCAAGGCGCGTCCGTGCGACATGGCTTCCACACCGACCAGGCCGAACGGTTCGGGCCGCAGGACGGGAAACAACACCAACTCGCAGCGATCGTACCAGTCGGCGACGTCGTCGGGTGAAACCTCGCCGATGAACTGGACTCGGTCCTGGAGGCCGAGGGAGCGGGAGAGCTTTTCGAGGGGGGCGCGGTGCCATCCGTCCCCAGCGATCACGAGACGCCAGTGCGGGTTGCGGAGTTGGGCGACTGCCCGGAGCGCAACCTGGACGCCCTTGGGTGGGACGAGGCGTGAGGGCAGGAAGAGGAGCCCGGGTTCCTGGCCGATTCCGGACGGCTTCGGGACCGGGGCGTAGAGGGGGACCTGATCAATGCGGGCAGGATCGTGGCCGTTTTCGAGCAGGCCCTCGCGCATGAAACCCGACGCGACCTGAAGGCGCATCTGGGGATGGTGACGCACCTGCTGGAGGGATTGGGTGCGCCGCCAGAAAAGGACGTTGCCCCTGGGAGACTTCCGTCCGCAGCCCTGGGCGTAGTTCCAGAACAGGCAGGACAGGCCGTGCGGACGATGACAGGGGCTGAAGTCGCGCTTCATCCGATCCCCGGCGGCGCAGAACCAGGTCTGGTCGTGCAGGAACACCGTGGTCGGAATCGTGGCTGCTTCCTGGAGCAGGCTCTCACCCTGAACGCTGTGGAGTTGGAGGACGTCGGGCTTCCATTCCTGGATCAGTGCCCGGAGCTCCCCCGGACGTCCGCCGTTCGGGAGCGATCGGACCGG
Organism: uncultured Verrucomicrobiota bacterium; assembly: GCA_903842505.1. GTDB lineage: Bacteria > Verrucomicrobiota > Verrucomicrobiia > Limisphaerales > UBA9464 > UBA6176. The sequence continues at coordinate 6,385 of CAIMMI010000309.1, forward strand.
GCAACCGACCGCCACCGGCCCCTCGTCGAAGTAGGCGAGCATGACGTCGTGACCGGCGTTGGCCAGGAACTGACAGGTCTCGACCACGACCCGGTTGGCTCCGCCGTTGAACGGGCGGGCCGAGTGGTTGACGAGGAGGACGCGCACAAGCGCCCGAAGATGAAGGGAACCCTCGGACCGGGGAAACTTTTTTGAACCCAACTGAAACTCCGTGCTCAACGGCCGTGTAGACCTTGGCACCGGACACCAGTCGGCAGCGGTGCGGAGTGTGGCCCGATCCCCACCGGCTGGTGTCTCGGCTTCCCCGGCTCCAGACTCGCGTTGGCGGCGTGGGGGCGGTATCTCCGTCGGCAGATGGGGATTTCGTCGAAGGAGTTTGCCGAGTTGCAGCGTCGGCTGGAGTCGGGAGCCAAGGCGGGAACGCCGGCGGCCAAGCGCGCTTTGCCGGGGACGGAGGTTCCCGTGGTCCGGATGGTGTTGGGGATTGATCCCTCGCTCCGTGGGACCGGGTGGGGCGTGGTCGAGGTGGTTGGGGGGCGTCCGATGGGTCTGGCGGCGGGGACGGTCCGATGTCCGGCGAGTTGGGCCCGGTCGCGATGCCTGCTGCGGATCCACGAGGAATTGCGCGATGTCCTGGGGCTGCACCGGGCGGAGGTCTGTGCCGTGGAAGGTTTGTTCCACGCGAGGAACCTGCGCACGGCGATCATCATGGGCGAAGCGCGCGGGGCGGCGATGGCCGCGGCGGCGATTTCCGGACTGGCAGTTTACGAGGTGGCTCCGAGCAAGGTGAAGCTGGCCGTGGCGGGGCATGGCGGCGCACGGAAGATCGCGGTGGCTCGGATGGTGCAACGGATGCTGGGGCTGTCGGAGCTTCCGGAACCGGACGCGGCGGACGCGCTGGCGATCGCGCTGACGTACATCCAGGAGGCAGGCCGGTTGTCGCTCAACGCGCCGAAGCGGGTTTGAGGCGGGGGTTCGCGCGAAGCCGCGAAGGTGCGAAGGTGCGAAGTTGCGAAGGCTGGGCGGGGGCTGCAACGGCCAGGACGCGCAAGATCTCCCTTCCTTCTGCGCACCCAACCACCGTTCTCCGGTTCAGCGGCTCGTGAGGACACTCGCCCCACCGCGTCGCCGCTACCACGTCACCCGGGGGGTGTATCAAACGCCTCTCTCAACCGGCTTCCAATCCGTGTAATCCTGTAATCTGTGGATCCCACCGCCTTTTCCACGCTCAGACTCCGTGGTCAGGATGAAATGGGAGTGTAACCTTTTCGGGTTTCTGTCGTAGCACGCGACGACAACCCATGCAGACAACATCTACATCCCAAGGATCCACCAATCGTCCCCCGCCGGGCCGTCCACCCACCCAACCCCAATCCCGCCCCAGCGGCGGTTACCCAGCCACGCCGTCCAGTCCGGTGGGCACGTACTGGGTGATCTTCCGTCTGGCCGATGCGCTCGGGCCGGAACAGTTTCAGGCGATCAAGGCCGAGGAAGAGGCGGCAAACCAGGCGGAAGGCGGCGACGACTCAGCGCTGCGTCGTCGCATTGCCAAGCGATTGGAACAGGAACTCGACGCCGGCCACGGCGACTGCTGGCTGCGGGACGAACAGGTCGCACGACTGGTGCAGTCGGCCCTGCAGGCGGGTCACGGGCGCCAGTACTCGCTGCGGGCGTGGTCGATCCTGCCGAATCACCTGCACGTGGTCTTCACGGTGTCGGACGGCGTGGATGCCGGGGCGATCGTGCGCGACTGGCGGTCCTACACCACGAGCCAGGTCAACCTGGCTCTGGACCGGGGTGCACACGAGTTGTGGGAACGGCAGCCTTACCTCCGAGCGTTGCGGGACGAGGTCGATGTGAAGGCCCGCATCCGCAACGTTGAGTTCCGGGCCGTGAATGCCGGGCTGTGTCGGCGTCCGAGGGACTGGCGATGGAGCAGTGCCCACGAGTATGCCCCGGCTCCGTTGGCTCGCGGGCCCAAGACGGGGATGGAACCGATGGAGCGTCCAGCCGCGGCGGGGGAGGGGCTTGGCCGGGTTCGGCCGCCGGCGGCACCTTCGCCCACTTCTCCACCGCCCGCGCCTGCGAGTCCGCGGCCGACCCCGTCGCCGTCGCCGACTCAGGCACCTCGGCCCCGATCCAACTAAGCCCTATCCATGCAGTAGTCGTCTCACGCGGAGCCGCGGAGAGCGCGGAGTGAGAGGCGGGTCAGGAATGCTCCTGCGTCACCAAACAGTCACCCAACGCTGACTGCCTTGCTTGCCAGCCAAGTGGCCTTTCTCCGCGTCTCCGCGTGAACCTGCCCCGGCTCTCAACTGCATGGTTACGGCTCAGCATCGGCACAGGACAAATCATCCGTGCCGCAGCCTGCGGAACGATCCGTCGGCTGGCGCTGACGGAGGGGCTCAGCCGCCAAACAGCCTCTGCCACCAACTCTTGGGAGCGGTTGCCTGAGGTTCGCGGGAGAGGGAATCGGCGATGCGGTTCCCGAGCGAGTCCGGTACGGCGGTCTGCTCGCGGTCGGCACGGATCACTTCCTCGGCGTTTTCAAAGGCCTTGGTGGTGCGCGTGTCCGACTGCTGTGAGTGGCCGGCCTGGGCGGACTCTTGTTGCTGGAGGCGATTGTTCATGGTTTCAGCCGGTCTTTCGGAAGGCGGTGGCGAAGGCTTTGCGGGCGCGATGGAGTTTTCCCCGGACGGCGTCGGCGGACTGGTGGGTGATCTGCGCGACGGCGTCGTAGCTCAGCTCCTGATCAGCGACGAGCAGGAGCAGGACGCGGTATTCCTCGGTTAATTCATCCAGGGCGCGCTGGATGCGCTGGCCGAGCTCGGACATCTCGACATCGCGGAAGGGACTCTCGGAGGCGCCGGCGGCGTTCTCGATGACCGTTTCGTCCGACTGGGTGTGGACGTTCCGGGCATGCCAGCTGGAGCGGAGATTGGAGCAGTGGTTGAGGGTGATCCGGTAGAGCCAGGTCTTGATGTCGGCATCGCCCCGGAAATGGCTGAGGTTGCGCCAGGCCTTGAGGAACACGTCGTGCGCGGCGTCCTCGGCGAGGGTCGGATCCCCGAGCAGCCGGAGAGCCAGGTAGAATACCTGCTTGCTGTGCGTCTCGTAGAGCGCCGCAAACTCGGCAGGCAGGGAATCCTCCGCCGGGTGCGGCGGCGGCGGGACAGACTGGCTGTCAGGAGGCAGTTCCATCAGGTCGGAGCGGGGTTGCACGCGGATTGGACCCTGCCCATGGCGATCTGTCACGGGGGAGTTTGCCAGCGGCGACGCAGCGACGCGGCGGGGACATTTTCCCGCAGGGGCGCAGAGGCGCAGGGAAGCGGGATGTTCCGTGCCGTTGCTACCTTCGTTCTGCCCCCGGCCCCGCCAACAAACTTCGCGCCGTCGCGGCTTCGCGCGAACCCCCTTTGATCCCCGGAAGACCTCGCGCGAAGCCGCGAGGACGCGAAGGAGGGAGGGTTGTTCTCGTCGTTCCGAGGTGAGGAAGAACCTGAGGCCCCAGGCGGCGCGCAGTTTGGACGACGTGGTCGGGACCGATATCTGAGCGACTGCCCCCCGTAGGATCACACGGAAGGAAGACAAGAGCCCCGGATGGGGCGACAGAGGGGTGGCATGGGGATTGGCTCACGCGGAGGCGCGGAGCCGCGGAGGGGGACGGTTTCCCGCAGAGGCGCAGAGAAGAACGATCGTCGCTGACGTCGCTCTCGTTGTTGTAAACCCAACCTTCATTCCTTCGCACCCTCGCGGCTTCGCGCGAGAGACGCAATGGAGTCAGTCCAGTACTATTGACGGCGGGGCAATGGTGTCACGGGGTAATGGGGTCAGATCTATCCGTTTGACATTTGAACGAGTAGCACGCCGCACAAAGCTGCGGAGCCCGTGTGCCGCCGCTGTGTCATGCACTACACGGCCCCCTCCTCAGTCACCGCTCGA
>CAIMMI010000310.1 GCA_903842505.1 uncultured Verrucomicrobiota bacterium
GACGGCCTCATGAATGATCAGGAGGCGATTCGGGGCACGGATCCGAGGAAGCCGGACACCGACGGCGACCGCTGGCAGGACGGGTTGGAGGTCGCGTTGGAATCGGATCCGCTGCGTGCGGACTCGATGCCGACGATCCTGGTGGTGGGGCAACCGGTCGTGGATGTGGTGTTGCCTGCGGCACCTTCGATTGATGTGACGGCGGGAGGCGTGGTGGTTTCAGAGCCCACGGTCGACGTGGTCTTGCCGGTGGCTCCATCCACGGATGTGACTGCGGGAGGCATCGTGGTGTCGGAGCCGGCGGTGGATGTCGTCCTGCCTGCCGCTCCTTCGACGGATGTGACGGTGGGTGGGTTCGTGGTGAGCGAGCCTGCCGTCGATGTGGTGTTGCCCGCGTCGCCATCGATCGACGTGACCGCTGGGGGCATCGTGGTGAGCGAGCCCGCGGTGGACGTGGTCTTGCCGGCACAACCGGCGGACACGGCCGGGTTGTTCGGCATGGTGGTGTCCGAGCCCGTCGTGTTCGTGGATTGGGAACCGGATTCGGGTTCGGGTCCGGGAGGTTCCGGGACCGCAGGCGGCAACAATGGGGCATCGGGCGCGGACGGAGTTGCCGGAGAGATCCGGTTGCTCTCGCTGCGCATGGATCCGGTGGTGGGACCGCGTCCGGCGGACGCGGGTGAATCTGCGGTCGGGACCCTTCCCGAATCGTGGTGGGTGACGCTGGAATGGCGTGGGCCTGCCGGAGCCCGTTACCGCGTCGAATCGAGCGAGGATCTCCAGACGTGGCGGGCCGAGACCCTCGACCGGGTGGTCGAGGGTGGAGGCCGGTGCACCGGACGTTGCCGCGTCGATGGAGACGAGGCGCGGTTCTATCGGGTGCGGTGGGCGGAATGATTTCCAAGGAAAGACCAGACCATGAGCAACGAGACCCTTTCAGCGGTGAACATCCGACAAACGAGTTCCATGCAGGCTGGCATTCAACGAGGCATTCCCATGACAGAAATCCGAAACTGGACCGTCCGGCAGGCGTTGAGCGTGCTGGCCGGGACCGTGCTGGCGGCGTGTGCCGGCCGGCTTGAGGCGCAGACGTTCGACGTGGGGAGCAATGGCTCCCTCGGCGACGTGGTCATCAGCGAGAACACCACCATCGACCTGCCGCCGGATGGCAAGCTGCACTACAAGAGCCTGACGGTGAACGCGGGCGCCGAGATGCGCTTCACTCGCAATGTCCGCAATACGCCCGTGTTCATCCTGTCGCAGGGGGATGTGGTGATGAATGGCGTCATCCGCGTCAATGGTGCCTTCGGAAGCGGGAATGATGGGGGAGCACCCGGGCCAGGCGGGTTCGGTGGCGGCAAGCCGGGCTTTGGCACCACCGCCCCTGGGTTTGGATATGGGCCAGGCGGGGGCACGTTTGGAAACAACAGTCTCTGCAATTGCGCGAGCGATGCCAGCGGAGGGGCCTTCGGGGTGGCAGGTCACCGGAATGGCAAGACCTATGGAAACACCTTCCTGATCCCCTTGATCGGGGGTTCCGGCGGCGGCGGTACCTTTGGTTCCCCCGGTTCGGGCGGTGGGGGTGGAGGCGGAGCCATCCAGATTGCCTCAAACACGCGGATCAGCGTGGCCGGGACCATAGATGCCTCGGGTGGAGATAATCGCGGATCTTTTGCCAACGGCGGCAGCGGGGGCGCGATCCGTCTGGTCGCCCTGAAGGTGGAGGGCGGTGGACATCTGAACTCCACCGGGGGCGGCGGTGGCGGTGCGGGCCGGCTCCGGGTGGACACTCTCGATCGTTCCGGCATCCGGTTTACTTTCAGTGGAAACAGCAGCGTGGGTGGGAACCTGTTCTCGTTGCCCACCGTCTTGCCGCGACTCGACACGATCGAGGTCGCCGGCAACGTGGTCCCCGAGGGCGGCGTGCCCCAGACCTTTCTGCTGCCGTTCGGTTCCACGCCGGAGCGGACCGTGAAGATCCGGGCCCGCGACTTCGGCAAGGTCGTTCCCATCCGCATCACCCTCACGCCGGACACCGGAAGCCCGGTGATCGTGGATGCCGAGATCGACAACTCGGTGAACAACCCGGCCACCGTGGAAGTCCCGGTGACGTTCCCCGTGAACTCGAAGGTGACGGTGCATTGCTGGACGCGGTGATGGGGCGGGCAGGTTGAACTCTGAAGATTCCGGATGGAAGCCGGGGGAGCCTGAAGACCGCAGGTCTCCCCTTGTAGCC
>CAIMMI010000311.1 GCA_903842505.1 uncultured Verrucomicrobiota bacterium
CGTTCAACGTGGGTGGGCGGAACACGGGCGACAAGGCGATCATCGGTGTGTCGGCCACGTTCCCGTTCTGAACCGGATCGAGGGCGCACTCAGCCGATGGGCTGACTTGTCGGGGGCGTGGAGTCCGGGGTTGCCGGATCCTCGCCCCTGTTTCTTTTCCGGAGGTACTCAGCGAGGGCAGCGCTGAGGATGAGGCCGTATTCCATGGGGCGCACCCAGGCTGGATGCGAGTAGGGGCCGGGGCCGGTGACGCCGAGGTTGAGGGCGGTGGCGTAACTCAGGGAGACGGCTGCCATGGCGACCCAGGGAGTCAGGCTGGGGGAGGCTGCGGCAAACGGGAGCATCCAGAGGAGATACCAGGGATTCACCACGGCGCTGGCGAGGAACAGGGTGCCGTAGGCGAGGTGAAGCGGAGGGTGTTCCCGGGACCGTGAGTGACGAAGCCAGAGGACCAGGACGATGGGAAGCGCGGCGGCCAGCGGTACGGCGCGGGCCCAGAAAGGCGGAAGGAAGACACCGAGGGCTGCCACGAGCGAAGAGTTGAACTCCCAGTCCTGGGCGAAGGTCATGAGGGACGTTGCGGTTCGCTCCTGCATCCAGAACGGGGCGTGCAAAGCCAGAAACGTCACGAATGCTGCGGCCCAACCGCGCCCGTGGCGAAGGCCGAGGAAGAAGGGCAAGGCGACGAGGGCGAAGGGCTTTCCCGAAGCGGCGATTCCCAGAAAAAAGCCGGCGAGGATCCAACGATTGCGTTGGCAGGCGTGCCAGGCGGCGACGAGGGGAAGGATGGCGAGGATGTCCGCATGGACGTTGACGACCGATTCCTGGATGGCGAGCGGGCACCATCCGTAGAGGACTGCGGCGCGGGGACCGGCCGTGGAACGCAGCAGGAACAGGGTGCCGATGTCGGCAGCGAGAACCATCAGCTTCCATGGCCAGAGGGCACCGGGTGCAATCCATGCGGCGATACCGAACCCAAGTTGGAACGTGGGTCCGTAGATCGTGGGGAGGTTGGGGTGGTTGATTTCGGAGAGGCGGTTCTGGAGGAGTTCGGGAACGGTTGGATCCTGGAAAAACGCCAGCGGAGCGACCCCATAGGGCGAGCCGGACTCGATGAACCGCCATCCGTCCCACAGGTAACGGGCCCAGTCGTCCTCGAGGAGCGGGGCGGACAGGGCGGCGACCCCGCGGAAGGCGAGGGACCATGCGATGTGCGGGAGAGGGAGGGTGGGACTTCGGAAGATCCAGAGCCAGGCGGCCCAGGCGATCACCTGGGTGGTCAGGACCCAGCCCAATACGGACGATCCCGAACGGCCCCCGAAGAGGGATTGCGCCCCCCAAACCATGAGCATTGCGCATCCGATCCAAGGGGTGAAGCGGCTCCGTGATCGGCCGGAATCCATCGCGGAGGACGAGGCGAACATCGGGTGCGGAGGCTAGGGTGGGGCCGGGAGAATGAAAAGGCGGGCCATTCTTCATTCTGGACGTGAGGCCTTGTGTCGACCCACAAAGGGGGGTGCTGACCACGTACCTGTGCTGCTCCTCTCCCGAGTTGTGCTTGGTTTCCGTGGGGCGAGTCTGGTGTCGGTGATGGCTGAAGCTGCTAATTGATGGAGTCCGCAACGCGACTGACGGATCGGCAGGGACGAAGGGTGGGGTTGTATTCCCGCCTGGTCGGGTTTTCGTTGTTGTTGATCGTCGTGGCGGTCGGCGTGTCCTCGTGGGCAGCGTATCGTTACCAGAAGCAGTTTCTCGAAGCACAGTTGCAGGGGGAGTTGCTGGCCGTGGTCAACTCGGTGGCGCCGGCAATTGATGGAAGCTCGCTGAACATCATCCAACCGCCGTCTACCGGCGGGGCTTTTGACACCAACAATTCCGAGTTCGCCAAGGCGCGCGAACTCCTCCTGAAGGTCGAGTTGGCCAATCATTTGACCAACGGGAGCCACAGCCCCCTGTACATCCTGAGGCAGGGGACCAAGGCGGACGGCACGAACCACATGCAATTCGTGGCCATGACGGATCCCTTGCCCGACGGCACGTTCTACGTCGGCGCCGAGATCAACACCGAGCCGCACCATGAACTCGCGCTGGGAGGCAAGTCGACGTCCCGGGGACTTTATTGGGATTCGGCGGGATGGTGGATTTCGGCGGTGGCACCGATCCACGATGCGGATTCCAACGTGGTAGCGGTGCTTCAGGCCGATCGTCCGGTGGATTTCCTGGACGAGATGGCGGGCGAGGTGGCGAAGAAATTGTTGGTGGGTGCCCTGTTCAGCGCCGTGCTGGCGGCCGTGGGAGCCGTGGTGCTGGCCAGAACGTTGGCGAGACCCATCCACGGGTTGGCGCAGGCCACCCGGGAGTTCGGTGAAGGTCGGTTTGGGCATCGCGTGGCCATTGCGCGGACGGACGAAATCGGGGACCTGGGGCGCAGCTTCAACCGGATGGCGGACCAGTTGGCCCAGTCGCGGGACAGCATCGAGAAGCAGAAGCAGGAGTTGATCGAGCTCTACCGGGAAGCCCAGACCGCGAGCAAGGCGAAGAGTGAGTTCCTGGCGACCATGAGCCATGAGATCCGCACGCCCATGAATGGCATTCTCGGGTTCAGCAGCCTGCTTCTGGAGTCGCAACTGACCCCCGAGCAACGCGGTCACACCGAATTGGTCCAACAGAGTGCATCGAGCCTCCTGACCATCATCAACGACATCTTGGATCTGTCCCGGATCGAGGCCGGCCGGATGACGCTTGAGAAGGAGTCGATGGACCTGCGCGATCTGCTGGAGGGGGTGGTCGACCTGCTGGCGATGACGGCGCACAAGAAGGGGCTCGAGATCATCCTCTGGCTGGATGACCACATTCCGCCTCACGTCCTCGGTGATCCGACGCGCATCCGGCAGGTGGTCCTGAACCTGACGGGGAATGCGGTGAAGTTCACCGAACGTGGGGAAATCCTGCTTCGGGTCCGCATGGACAAGGTCTTTCCGAATGGCGGATGCAGCCTGCGATTCGAGGTGCGGGACTCGGGCATCGGTATCTCCAGCGAGGCCCGGGCGCGGCTCTTCCAACCGTTCTCGCAGGCAGACGGTTCCACCACCCGGAAGTACGGCGGGACGGGACTGGGGTTGGTCATCAGCAAGCGACTGGTGGAGTTGATGGGTGGGGAGATCGGATGCGAGAGCGAGCCGGGGAAGGGATCGGTGTTCTGGTTCTCGGCGAACTTTGAATCGGCTTCGGCCCCTGCCGCACCGGTGGCGCTGCCGCCGCTGGTCAATCGGCGAATCCTGGTGGTCGATGACAACGAGACCAACCGGCAACTGCTCCTGCAGCAGTTGAAGCTCTGGGAGGTTTCGGCGGATGCGGTGGATGGAGCGGCAGCGGCGGAAGCGGCCTTGCGGCGGGGCCTGGATGAGCAACGCCCCTATGAACTCGCGGTACTCGACCTCCAGATGCCGGAGGTGGACGGGATGATGCTGGCACGTCGCATCAGTCGGGATCCGCTCCTGCGGAAGACCCGAATGGTGATGCTGTCGTCGTCGCATGAACGCCCCGACTCCCAGACGCTGCGGGACTGTGGCTTGCTGTCCTTCATCCTCAAGCCGGTCAAGCGGGCGCAGTTGCATCAATGCCTGCTTGAGGCCTTGGCGGCCCCCCTGCCGGGTGAGGCCGTGCCGCGGGCAGCGGGTCGCAATCCGACGTCCAGTGGCCAAGCGTCGGCGTCGGGTTCGTTGTCGACCGTGGATCCCGGTTTGCTGGGAGGGCTTCGGATCCTGGTAGCCGAGGACAACCTGACCAACCGGTTGCTCGCGCAGAAGATGCTGGAACGGATTGGTTGCCGTGCTGATACGGTCATGAACGGCCTGGAGGTGCTGCGTGCGGTCGAGACCATTCCGGTGGACGTGATCCTGATGGACTGCCTGATGCCGGAGATGGACGGGTACGAGACCGCGAGGCGGTTGCGGGAGCGGGAGAAGGCGGGAGCGCCCCGCATCCACATCATTGCGATGACGGCGAATGCCATGAGGGAGGACCGTGAGCGATGCCTTGCGGCGGGGATGGACGATTACCTTCCGAAGCCGGTGCGGCGCGAGGAACTGCGGGCGGCCTTGGAGCGTGCGTACGAGGCGGTCAGCGCTTCCACGACTTGAGCCTCGTGGGAATCGCAAATTTCAGGAGGTTTCCGGCCAACTGTGCCGTGGTGATCCCCGCATTGAACGAGGAGGCGGCGCTTCCGGTTACGGTCCGGCATTGGCTGGCCCGGGGATTTGGGAGCGTGCGGGTGGTCGATAACGGCAGCCAGGACTCCACGGCCAGGGTTGCCCGAGAGGCAGGGGCTGAGGTGGTGGTGGAGTCGGTGCGCGGATATGGCGCTGCGGCCTGGCGCGGGATGCAGGGATTGCCGGAAGGGATCGACTGGGTCCTCTTCAGTTCTGCGGACGGGAGCGATGCGTTGGAGGCGGATGAAATGGCGGATTGGGCCCGGGCCGCGGACGGAGGGGCGGAACTGATGCTGGGGGATCGATCCACCGATGCGGCGTCTCGCCGGGCCATGAACCTTTCGCAGCGGGTCTGCACCTGGATCTTCTGCCGGATCGTGCGGTGGGGATGGGGGGTGCGTTTCGGAGACGTCGGTTCCCTGAGGGCCTTGCGGTTGGAGGCGGTTCCCCGGTTGCGTCTGACCGACCGGGGTTTTGGCTGGAACGTGGAGATGCAGGTCCGGGCGGTCGAAGCGGGATTCCACATCGTGGAGATGCCGGTGCGGTTCCGGCCGAGAAGGGCCGGGGAATCGAAGATTTCGGGGACGATGCTGGGGACGGCGAAGGCGGCCCGGGGAATCCTTTGGATGATGTTCCGGCTCTGGCGGACGCGGCGCAGGGTTGCGGAGGGACGGATCTGGCCGGGGAAAACTGAAATTCCGGATTGAACGCCGTTGCCCTTGGGGCGGTCGGTGCGGCATACACGCCGCGATGAGTTCCGGTCCTGCAGCCGCCAATGCCGCCGTCCAGGAGGCTTCCGCCTTCCTGGGGCCACTTTTCACCGAGATCAACAAGTGCGTCGTCGGCCAGCGATACCTGGTCGAACGGCTCGTGATCGGGTTGCTGGCCAATGGCCACGTCCTGCTCGAGGGCGTTCCCGGGTTGGCCAAGACCCTGTCGGTCAAGACGCTCGCCACCGGTCTGCACGTCCGCTTCTCCCGCATCCAGTTTACCCCGGACATGCTTCCGGCGGACGTGATCGGAACCCAGGTCTACAACCCGCAGGCAGGGAACTTTTCGATCCGGCGAGGACCGATCTTCGCGAACCTGGTCCTGGCGGATGAAATCAACCGGGCGCCGGCGAAGGTCCAATCAGCGTTGCTGGAGGCGATGCAGGAGCGCCAGGTAACGATCGGGGACCAGACGTTCAAGCTCGACGAGCCGTTCCTCGTGTTGGCGACCCAGAATCCGATCGAGCAGGAAGGCACGTACGTTTTGCCCGAGGCCCAGGTCGACCGCTTCATGCTGAAGCTGAAGATCGGGTATCCGTCCCGTGAGGAAGAACGGCAGATCCTCGACCTGATGGGGCGGACGAACGGGCAACCTTCGGCGCAGCCGGTGGTGACGCCGGAAGCGATCCTCCGGGCGCGGCAGGTCCTCAACGAGATGTACATGGACGAGCAGGTCCGGGACTACATCGTGGACGTGGTGTGCGCGACGCGGGATCCGGGGGCCTACAAGCTCAAGCTGGACGGGATGATCCAGATGGGGGCGTCGCCGCGGGCGACGATCGCCCTGGCCCTGGCAGCACGGGCGCATGCCTTCCTGCGGGGCCGCGGCTATGTCACGCCGCAGGACGTGAAGAGCATCGGGCTCGACGTCCTCAGGCACCGTGTGGCGATCACCTATGAAGCCGAGGCCGAAGATCGGACCTCGGAGTGGATCGTGCAGCGGATCTTCGACGAACTGCCCGTTCCCTGAGCGTTGCTCCGGCCATCCTTTCCCAACGGAGGATTGCTCCCTTCCATGATTCCCAAGGAACTGCTCCGCAAGATACGCCAGATCGAGATCCGGACACGCCGGCTCGTGGCCGAATCGCTTGCTGGACAGTATCAATCCGCCTTCAAGGGCATGGGTATGGACTTCGACGAAGTCCGCGAGTACCAGCCCGGGGATGAGGTCCGCACGATTGACTGGAACGTCACGGCGCGGATGAACCATCCGTTCGTGAAGAAGTTCCGGGAGGAACGGGAGTTGACGGTGATGCTGCTCGTGGACCTGAGCGCTTCCGGGATGTTTGGGTCGGGTGAACAGTCGAAGCGGGAATTGGCGGCGGAATTGGCGTCCGTGCTCGCCTTCAGTGCCATCCGGAACCAGGACCGGGTGGGGTTGGTCCTCTTCACGGAGACGGTGGAGCATTACCTGCCGCCGCAGAAAGGGCGACGGCACGTCCTGCGCGTCGTGCGGGACATCCTTTGCCACAAGCCCACTTACCGCGGAACCTCGATCAACGGGGCCCTCGAATTCGCACGGCGGATGCTGCCGCATCGGGCCATCGTGGTGCTGGTGTCCGACTTCCTGCCGGAGACCAACCCGAGTCGGGCGGAGATCCTGGCGCACCTGAAGCGGAAAGTGCTGCACAGCGAAACGCTCGGGCGGATTTCGTCCGGCGTGCTGCGTCAGTTGGCGCGCCGGCATGATGTGGTGGCGTTGCAGGTGGTGGATCCGTACGAGATGGCGTTGCCGGCGATCGGACGGTTGATGCTTCAGGACGCCGAGACGGGCGAGGTGGTCGAGGTGAACACGAGCGACCAGCGGCGGTTGCGGGCGTTCAGTGCGCGCGCGACGAAGACGCAGGATGAACTCGACCGCTTGTTCCGGGCGTCGGGCGTGGACGCCATCCGCGTCCGGACGGACCAGTCCTACGAACGGGCTTTGGCCGACTTTTTCGACAACCGGGAAAAGAAGAGGGGGCGTCGATGAGGCGTTGGCTATGCCTGGTTCACGTCCTCGTGTCGCTGCTGTGGGTAGGCGTTCCGTCGACATGCGTCGCGGCGACGAAGGCGACGAATGCGTCGGCCGTTCCAGCGCCAACCCGTGGGCCGATCCTGGTGCCGATGCCGTCGCCCGGGACGGTTGGGACGAACGTGGGGACCAATGCCGGTCCGCGGATGGCCTTGCGAGGCGAGCGGCAACGTCCGGTGGAGATTCCGGATCCGTGGCGCCGCGTGTGGCAGGTTGGCTTTGTGCTGCTGGTGGCGGGCGCAGCCGTGTTCGCCTGGTGGCGGTTGGCGCGGCGTCCGCCGGTTGCGCCTGTGGTAGCGCCGCCGCCGGATCCGGCGACGGTGGCCCGGGAGCGGATCGAGGCGGCGCGGTTGCGCATCGGGGATCCGAGGGCCTATGCCTCGGAGGTGTCCGACGCGGTCCGGCATTACCTGGAGGACCGCTTTGGCCTGAGGGCTCCCGAGCAGACCACGGAGGAATTCCTGTCCGGTTTGAGCCGCAAGCCCTTGCTCGATCCGCGGCATCAGGGACCGCTGGCTGCGTTCCTTGAGCAGTGCGACCTGGTGAAATTCTCGGGTTGGCGGCCGGGAGCCCAGGAACTGGATGGCCTGGAGGCGGCGGCCGTCTGGGTCGTGGACGAGACATCGCCCTCGGGACCGTGGAAGCAGCCGACCGTCCATCCGCCGGGATCGGTTCCACCACCGCCCGCGAAGCTCCCCAACCCTGGAGGTGACCATGCGGTTTGAATCGCCCTGGTGGCTGCTGGGATTGCTCCTGTTGCCCGTCGTGGCGTGGCTTCGCCGCCGATGGACCCGGGAGGCGACCTTTGTCTACTCGTCGGTCGGCTTGGTGAAGGGGATCACCTCGTTGAGTCGGTCGCGCGCGGGCATGGTCCTGCGCGGGTTGCGCTGGGTTTCCATGGCTCTCGTGTTCGTGGCGTTGGCCAGGCCCCAGAGCGGTGAAGGCAAGGCTCCGGTGCGGGCCAGCGGCGTGGACATCGCGGTGGCGGTCGACCTGTCCGGCTCGATGCTGGCCGAAGACTTCGAGTTGAACGGCGAGCGGGTGAACCGGATCGCGATCGCGAAGGACGTGTTGCGTTCGTTCATCGAGCAGCGTCCGAGCGACCGGTTCGGGTTGGTGGTGTTCGCCGGGCGGGCCTACATCGCGGCGCCGCCGACCCTGGACCATGATTTCCTGCTGCGGAACCTGACCCGACTGGACACCTTGAACGAGCAGGGCACGGCGATCGGGTCGGCGCTGTCGACCGCGGTGAACCGCTTGCGCGACCTTCCGTCGAAAAGCCGGATCGTGGTGCTGATGACGGACGGCCAGAACAACTCGGGCAACATCCCGCCGCTGACGGCGGCCGATGCGGCGAAGGCCCTCTCCGTGAAGGTCTACACGATCGGTGTCGGGACCCGGGGCACGGCGCCGACGCCGGTCGGATATGATCCGTTCGGCCGCAAGGTGTACCGACAGGTGCCGGTGGACATCGATGAGGACACGCTGACGCAGATCGCGGAGCGGACGGGGGGCAAGTACTACCGGGCAGACACGACCAAGACCTTGCGGTCGATCTATGCGGAGATTGATCGGTTGGAGAAGACGGAGATGGAGACGGCGAAGTATGCGTCGTGGGAGGAATTGATGGGTTACGCGGCGGTGCCGGCGGTGGTTCTGCTGGTGTTGGAGATGCTGCTGGCGAACACGGTCTGGAGGAAGTTGCCATGAAGCCCGTCTTCGTTCCGTTCGCGGTGCCCGTGTTCCTCGTGTTGCTCGTGGTGCTGACGCCGCTGGTGGCGCTCTTCCTTTGGTGGACATGGCGGATGAAACAACGGGCGATCGCCCTGTTTGTGCGGTCGCGGCTTCTCGAGCAGTTGACGGTTGGCGTGAGTTTCTGGCGGCAGCAGGTGAAGCGTTGGCTGCTGGGATTGGCGGTCGTGCTGCTGCTGGCCTCCCTGGCGCGGCCGCTGTGGGGATTTGTCGAGGAGGAGAGTCGGGGTTCGGGCCTCGACATCATTGTATGCTTCGACGTCTCCCGTTCCATGCTGGCAACCGACCTGAAGCCCACCCGTCTGCAACGCGCGCGGTTGGCCTCCTATGACCTCGTGCGCTACGCCAAGGGCGATCGACTGGGGTTGGTGGCCTTCGCTGGTTCGTCGTTCCTGCAATGTCCGCTGGCGTTGGATCCGGAGGCATTCCGGCAATCGGTGACGGCGCTGGATACGGAGATCATCCCGGAGGCGGGCACGGCACTGGCGGAAGCCATCCGAGAGGCGCGGCAGGGATTCAACAACGAGTCCGGGGCGTCCAAGGCGATCGTGGTGATGACCGACGGCGAGGATCACGAGCAGGGGGCGGTCGAGGCGGCACGCGAGGCCGCGAAGGACGGGATCCGGGTCTACACGCTGGGGTTGGGTTCGGCCGCGGGCGAACTGCTCAAGACAACCGATCCGTACGGAAACTCGGTGTTCGTCCGGGACGAGGGCGGGAACGTGGTGAAGAGCCGTTTGAACGAAAGCCTGCTCCGGGAGATCGCTGAGGCGGGGAAGGGATTCTACCAATCGCTGCAGGATCCCCAGGCCATGCGCATCCTGTATGAGCGTGGGCTGGGGACGTTGCCCAAGGGTGAATTTGCGGGCGGCAAGGTCCGGCAGGCCCGAGAGCGGTTCCAGTGGCCGCTTGCCCTCGTGGCGGCCTGCCTTCTCTTCGAGTTCCTGTTGCCGGAGCAGAAGCGGCAACGGGATGTGGCCAAGGAACCGGTCCATGGAAAGCGACCGATAGGCGGCGGAGCGGAGGTGACGTCATGAAAACATCCAGAGGCTTCGGGATTCGCATTCGGTGGGTTTTGCCGTGGGCACTGCTGATGTCGGCCGGAGGGGTGATCCGGGCCGAGAAGGCCGCCTCGCCCGAGACCGCGATGCAGCGGTTGGGCCAGGGCGACGCCGTGGGCGCGCGACGGGATTACGAGGCCCTGTTGGCGAAGCGGCCGGATGACGCGAGGCTGGCGTTCAATGCGGGACTGGCCGCTTACCGTCATCAGGACTGGGAAGGAGCGTCCCGGCATTTTGAGTCGGCCCTGGGTTCAAGCGACCTTCAGTTGCAGCAGCGGGCCTTCCTGGCACTGGGCAACTCCCGCTCCCGACAGGGCGAGGCGGCCGAGGAAGTGGCGGACAAGACCCGACTGTGGGAAGACGCCGTGCAGCAATATCAGGCCGCCTTGGGGCTCGATGCATCGGACACGGATTCGCGCTTCAACCTCGAGGCCGTGCGGGAGCAATTGGCCCGACTCCCGAAGCCAGAGCAGGATCCGAAGGACCCGAAGAACCAGAAGGATTCCAAGGACAAGAAAGACTCCAAGGACCAGAAGGATCCCAAGGATCCGAAGTCCCAGGAGGATCAGCAGAAGGACGGTCCGGACGGCAAGAAGCAGGACGACGGCAAGCCTCAGGATCCGAAGTCCAAGGAGGGTCAGGACGGGAAGCAGCAGGATTCGAAGCAGCAGGGCATGGGCGGACAGGATTCGAAGAAGGACCCGAAGGACGGGCAGGGCGGGAAGGAAAAGCCGGAGAAGGGAAAGCCGGGAGATCCGGACGGAAAGGATTCCAAGGAACAGCAGAAGCCCGGCGAGTCCGGCAAGGACGCCAAGCAGGGCAAGGATGCCCAGCGCGGCGAGAAGGGCGAGGAAGGCAAGGATGGGCAATCCGGGGAAGCGGGCGAAGACGGGCAGTCGCGTCCGGGGCAGCCTGGAACGGCGGGCCGCGGACAGCCCGGACGGGATCCGGGGGAAGACTCGGCGGACGGGCGGATGGCGGTGCGGTTTGCCGAGCGGTTGCTGGATGGTCACAAGCAGGACGAAAAGGCCTTGATCTGGCGTCCGGCGACGCAGGCGCGTGAACCGCAGCGTGGGGCGGATGGACGTCGGAAGACCTGGTGAGGGTGCAGGGACATGAGGATTCGACGCGACATTTGGAGGGTTGGGCGGTTGGGGATGCCGGGGTTCCTGGTGATCCTGCTGCTGTTGGCGCAGACGTTGGCCGGGGCGGAGGCCCGCTTGATCCTGGATCGGGAGAGGATGGAGTTCGGTGAGACACTGGGATTCCAGGTGGTGGTGGAGGGAACCCAGCGGACGGCGCAACCGGTGCTGCCGACGATGCCCGGTATCCGATCCCAGTATCTGGGGCCGACGAGCCAGATGGAGAGCATCAATGGACAGACCACGGTGAAGGTCGTCCATCGGTTCGTCCTGAAGCCGGACACGACCAACGACGTGGTGATTCCGCCGATCTCGGTGCGGACGGGGAACCAGACGTTGATGACGCAGGAGGGACGGGTTCGGGTGCTGCCGTTCGAAAGCCATGAAGAGCCCGTGTGGATGAAGTTGGTGGTCGACCGGGATGAGGTCGTGGTCGGGGACATGTTCCCGGTGGAGTTGCATCTCTATTTCCAGCAGATCCGGGATCCGTCGGCGCCGCGCTTCGACCTCGATGGGTTCGTGTTGGGACGGAGTTCGCAGCCGAGTCAGGCGGCAACGCAGCGCGGGGACCAGGCCTGGAGCCTGGTCATCTGGAAGTTCGCCGTGACGGCGACCAAGCCGGGTGAACTGAAGGTGGGCCCTGCGGAGGTGGACCTGACCCTGTTGCTCGGCACGGCGCCCCGTCGCCCGGGTTCGTTGATGGATGACTTCTTCGGGCCGCCCCGCGAAGCCCGCCGGATGACGGTGAAAAGCCCGGTGCAGGCGCTGAAGGCGATCGCCCCGCCGTCGGTGGGTCGTCCCGCCGGATATGCTGGAGCGGTGGGAAGGTTCCGGATGGCAGCCGCCGCATCGCCCACCGAGTTGACGGTTGGGGATCCGACGACTGTCCGGTTGACGGTTCAGGGAGAGGGCGGGATTGAGCGACTGGATCTGGGGCCGTGGCCGGAGGATCCGTCGTACCGGGTGTATCCGGGGACGAATGGATTCCAGCCGGCGGATGCGCTTGGGTTGAGCGGCGTGAAGACCATCGAGTACGTGCTCGTTCCGGAACGGCCGGGGAAGCTGCGGATCCTGATGCCGCCTTTGGTTTACTTCGATCCCGAGACCCGCCGATACGAAACGGCGAAGGCTTCCGACCTTGAGTTGACGGTCAGGCCCGCGGCCGGTTCGACGGTGCCGACTGGCACGAATGGCATTGCAGGGGGCGGCGGCGGTACGGGAACCAACGGCCCGACCTTGGCCGGTGCGGCGCCGATCGTGGAATGGCGCTCCGTCGACGGTGGACGGCCGTTGTTGGGCACGGGATGGGCAAGGCGGGGATTGGTGGGTGGCGTGTTTGCCCTGCCTTGGGTGGCGTGGCTCGGGTGGGCGATCGCCGGGTACGTCCGCCGGGTTCGGGCGGCGCGTCCGGCGCGTCCTGTCCGGGAGCTGTGGCTGCGCGAGAGTCGGACCCTGTCCGCCGGACCGGCGGCATCGGATCCGGGTGCCGAGCTGTCCGGACTGTCCCGGGCGGTGCGCTGCTGGATCGGGTGGTATCTCGACTGTTCGCCGGACGGCATCACGTCGGGAATCGTGGATGGGGAGTTGGTGCGCCGGGGATTGGGTGAGGAACACTGCGAAGCCTTGAGGCGCTGGTTCGCGCAGTACGAGGCGCTGCGATTCGCTCCCGGGAACGTAGCCGGACTGTCCGAGTTCCGGCGGGAGACCCTCGGATTGCTGGGTCGCCTTCAGGAAACGGAGGGACGCTCGTGAATGGATTTTTGGGAACGATCGGGCGAATCGGGTTTGGCCTGGGCCTGGTCTGCCTCCTGATCGCCGGAGGAAAGAGGGCGCAGGCTGCGGCGACGATCGACGAGGCCGGGAAACTCTTCGCGATCGGCCGGCCAGCCGAGGCAGCCAGCGCGCTGGAACGGACGCTGCGGACGAACGCCTTGTCCGCCGATCTCTGGTTCAACCTCGGCCAGGCCCGGTTGCAGGCGGGCGAACCGGGCCGGGCTATGGCGGCCTTCCGCCGGGGACACCAGCTTTCACCCCGGGACGGCGGGATCCGGGCCGCGATGGAACAATTGCGGCAGAAGGTTGGAACCTCGGGCCCGCATCCGTTGGCGATGCTGACCGGTTGGTTGAGGGACGAGGAATGGGCGGTGCTGGGCCTGCTGGCGACGGCGGGATTTGGGGGAGTGCTGGCGCGGCGGTTGATCCGTCCGGAGGCGGCCGGAAGCCGGTGGTTGGTGGTGGCGGCCGTGCAGATCTTCCTCGTGGCCGGATGGGGTGCGGCGTGGCTTGGCCGGGGACTTTCGGCCAATGCGGTCGTGGTGCAGCGGGACCTGTCGGTCGTGCAGGCACCGGTCCCGGAGGCGCGCTCGATCGGCACCCTGGCCGAGGGGGTGGAGGTTCGGGTGCTCCGGCAGCATGGGGCCTGGGCGGAGGTAGAGGTCGATGGGCGTCGGGCCGGCTGGATTCCGCGTTCGGCGATGACGCCGGATTGATTCGGGCGGGATCTGTCGGGATAGTCAGCCGGTCTTGGAACTTTCGTTCACCACTGCCATCCCGCTGTTCCTGCTGGCCGCTGCCGCGAGCTTCTTCTTCGCGTTGGCGGAATCGGCATTGTTCTCGTTGGGACGTTGGCGGGCGCGGCGGTTGGTGGAGTCGGATCCGGTGCGGGGGGCGGTGGTGGTGCGGTTGCTGGACAATTCACCGGACCTGCTTTCGACGCTGGTGATGGGCAACGCGACCGCGAACCTGTTGCTGGTGGTGCTGGGGTTGACGTCGGCGGTGGCGGGCGGATGGCCAACGGTTCTGTCGGCGTTGTGTGTGCTGGGGGTGACGCTGTTCCTGTGCGAGGTGACGCCCAAGGCACTGGGGGTGCGCCAGCCGGACCTGTGGGCGATGCGCGTGGCGCGACCGCTGTCGGTCCTGATGCGGGTGACCGGGCCGGTCCATCGGGCGGCGCAACGGTTGGTCGATGGGATCATCGGATTGCTGACGCCCAAGACCGTGAAAGCGCACACGGTATGGTCGGACGAGGAGTACGCCGAGTTGGTGGATCTCGCGCACCAGCAGGGAACGCTGGCGGAGATGGAGAAGGAGATCCTGCTGCAATTGCTGAGCCTGGATCGTCGGGCGGCCCGGGACGTGATGCGACCGCGCGGCGAGATGGTGATGGTGGCGGACGATGCGACGCTGGAGGAGATGCTGGATGTGGCGCGGCGCTCGCGGAGGCATCGCCTGCCGTTGTATGACGAGACCCCGGACACGATCGTGGGCATCCTGAACACGCGAACGCTGTTGTTGTCGCCGGACGCGGACTTGTCGGAGGCGATCGAGTTTCCCTCGTTTGTGCCGGAGAGCATGAACCTCTTGCAGTTGTTCGAGGCGTTGCAGCGGCAGAAGCGCGGTATGGCGATCGTGGTGGACGAATTTGGAGGTGTGGCCGGGATGGTGACGCTGGAAGATATCTTCGAGCAGGTGGTGGGGCGGATCCGACCGGAGGTGGAAGAGCCTGGGTTCGTGAGCGAGCGGTTGGGCGACGGGCGCTGGCGGGTGGCTGGAGCGATGCGCCTGGAGGATTTGCGACGGCAGTGCCCGCAGTTGGGTGAAGTCTTGGAAGTGGACACGGTGGGCGGTTGGGTGGTGAAGCTGGCGGAGGTGGTTCCGCCGGCGGGAGCGAGCTTCACGAACCGCGGGATCCGGCTGACGGTGCAGGAGGCGGACGAGCGCCGGGTACGCGAGGTTCTGGTCGAGGTGGTGGGGAAGGGAGGTGCCGCGTGAGTCCGTGGGTGCAGTGGCTCTC
This sequence comes from uncultured Verrucomicrobiota bacterium, assembly GCA_903842505.1. Classification (GTDB taxonomy): domain Bacteria; phylum Verrucomicrobiota; class Verrucomicrobiia; order Limisphaerales; family UBA9464; genus UBA6176. The sequence goes on from CAIMMI010000311.1 coordinate 14,744, forward strand.
GGTGGGTGCGTGGCTGATGCTGTCGTTCTTCATGTCGGGCATGGAGGCGGGCGTGCAGGTCCTGAGTCCGTTGCGTATCCGGCAGTGGGTTCGAACCGGCAAGCCGGGGGCGCGGGGATTGCAGAAGTACCTGGACAAGCCGGAGAACTTCCTCTGGACGATCCTGGTTGGAAACACGCTGGCGAACTTCTCGGCGGTCGCGCTGCTGGTGGCGGACCTGCAGGGACGCTTTGCGGGGCGGCCGTGGCCGTTCTGGTCGTGTGTGCTCGGGTTGTTTGCGGGGTTGTACGTGTTCTGCGACCTCCTGCCGAAGACGTTGTTCCGGAGGTTTCCCAACCGGTTGTGCCTGCAGTTGGTCCTGCCGTTCCAGGCAGTGCATTTTGCGCTGCGTCCGTTGGTGGGAGTTGCCGAGTGGTTCGCACGGCTGCTGCTGCAGATCACGCGGGGCTCCCAGTTCACAGGGCGGCTTTTCGGCAACCGGGATGAATTCCGGGCGCTGATGCAGGATGCGGAGGGATCCTTGACCTCCACGGAACGGAAGCTGATCAACCGGGTCCTCGATCTCCAGAACGCGACTCTGGCGCGGTTGGCCCGGCCGCTGGAGTCGGCGGTCACGATCGACGTGGACGCGCCGGTGGAGCGGGCGTTGGTGCTGTGCCGGGAGAGTGGCGTCTCGCGACTCCCCGTCTGGCAGGGCGCTGGGGCCAGTCGACGGATTGCGGGGGTGGTGCTGCTGGCGGACCTGCTCTACCGGACGGAGGCGGCTTCGGGAAATGTGGGACGGCATCTGCGTCCAGCGGTCTTCCTGGATGAAGGACTGCGGCTCGATGAGGCGTTGAAGCGGTTGCAGCGAAGCGGTGGTCAATTTGCGATCGTGGTGGGCGAACGGGGAGAGGAGCGGGGATTGATCACGCTCTGGGACATCCTTCGGGCGTTGTTCGAGGAAGGGCGCACGGCGGGAGGGGAGACACGATGAACGATCCTTGGTCCATCGTACTCAAGCTGACTGCCGTGCTGGCGTTGGTGGGTTTGAACGGATTCTTCGTCGCGGCGGAGTTCGCGCTGGTGAAGATCCGGTCGACGCAACTGGCTCCGCTGGCGGCCAGGGGAAACCGACGCGCGCGGTTGGCGCGGCACATCCTCGGCAACCTGGATCCGTACCTGTCGGCGTGTCAGTTGGGCATCACGCTGGCGAGCCTGGCCTTGGGATGGATCGGCGAACCGGCGTTCGTGGCGATGATGGAGCCACTGCTGGACCTGTTGCACGTGACGTCCGAAAAGGTCCGTCATGTGGTGGCGTTCGTGGTGGGCTATTCGGCGATCACCTTCCTGCACATCGTGGTGGGTGAACAGGCACCGAAGTTTCTGGCGATCAAACGGCCATTGCCGGCGTCGCTGTGGGTGGTGTGGCCCTTGCAGCTGTTCTTCTGGATTTCCTATCCGTTCATCTGGCTGCTGAACGTCGCGTCGCTGCGGGTGCTGCACTGGATGGGCATCGAGGCGTCGTCCGAGCACGGTGGAGAGCACTCGGAGGAGGAGTTGCGGTTGATGCTCTCCGGGGCGGGACACGCCGATGGGGAATCCAGCCTGGGGCGCGACCTGGTGCTGAATGCCTTCGACCTGCGTCGGCGGGTAGTGCGTGAAGTGATGACGCCCCGCAAGGACATCGTGGTGCTGAGTACATCGGAGCCGATTGCTGAGTGCCTGCGCACGGCAGAGCAGACGCGCTTCTCGCGGTTTCCGCTCGCGGAGGTGGGTGATGTGGACCGGACGCGGGGCGTGATCCACTTCAAGGACCTGATGGCGGCGCGCGAGCGTGCGAAAGAGGGAGCGGACCTGATTTCCGCGGCGCGGCCGTTGATCTATCTGCCGCCCACGGCGCGACTGGAGACGGCGTTGCGACTGTTCCTGGAGCGGAAGTCGCACCTGGCGATCGTGGTCGATGAGTACGGTGGCACGGTGGGTCTGGTGACGTTGGAGAACGTGCTGGAGGAGTTGGTGGGGCAGATCCAGGACGAGTTCGATCACGAGAAACCCCGCCTGGTTGTGAAGGCGGAAGGTGTCTGGGAACTGGATGGCGCACTGCCGCTGTTCGAGTTGTCGGAATTGACGGGTGAGAAGCTCGACGACTCGGAGGTCACGACCGTGAGTGGTTGGGTGACGCAGCAGTTGGGCGGATTCCCGCGCCGGGGTGGACGGCTGGAATTTGCCGGCCACGAACTGCTCGTGGACACCCTGGACGGTCTGAGGGTGTCGAGGCTGACGTTGCGACGGTTGCCAGCAGTTCAGGTTGGCAAGCCCGCCGAGTGAGAGGCTCAGCCTGGTTTGCCTGACATGCGCTGGAGGAGGTTTTCGAGGTGCCCGGCTGCGCGGGCGGCCGCGCCCGGGGTGCCCAGATGCGAGACCAGTTCGCTGAGGCGCTGTCGGGTGGCGAGGAGGCCAGCGGGATCCGAAAGCCATTCGATGGCGCGTTGGGCCAGTTGGACTGGATTGGCTTCGGACTGGATGAACTCGGGCATCACCACGGCATCGGCCAGAAGGTTGGGCATGGCGAGGTGCTTCACGGTGATCACACGGCGTCCGATCTCGTAAGTGAGCCAGGAAGTGCGGTACAGCGCGAGGGTGGGAACTCCGAACCACGCGCATTCGAGGGTCACGGTTCCGGTCGAGGCGAGCGCGAGCGTGGCCTGTTGGAGGGCTTCGGGCAGTCCGCCCACTTCGGGTTCCGGGTTGCCATCGCGTCCGGCTCCCAGCGATCGCGCGAGGTCGACGAGTCGCGCGGTGGGGAGGATGAGCCGGGCCCGGATGTCGGCGCCGCCGGGATGGGCGCGGATGCGGCGGACGGTTTCGAGGAGGACGGGCAGGTGGCGCTGGAGTTCACCGACACGGCTTCCCGGGAGCAGCAACACTTCGCGCGGTGTGACGGTGCGGGGGGCGGTCGAACGGTCGGCGTGGCGGTCGACAATGGGATGGCCAACGAACTCGACGGGCAGACCCGGCGCGTGGCGGGCGTACCAATCCTTCTCAAAGGGAAGAATGGAGAGCAGGAGGTCGTGGGTCTTCTCCATGCGACGGGCTCGGCCCGGACGTGAAGCCCAGACCTGCGGGGAAACATATTGGACGAGGCGCGGGTTCCAGTTGGTTCCCTGGGTCCGCTCGCGCAGGGCCGTGGCGAACCGCAGGTTGAATCCGCCGTAGTCGATGCCGACGATGATGTCAGGTCGTGCGGCGACACACTGGTCGAGCAGTTGGTGGAAGAGGCGCCGGAACGTCCCGTATCGGCGGATGACCTCCCAGAGGCCGATGACCGAGTGCGCGGTGAGATCGACGGAGAGTTGGACCCCGGCGGCAGCCATGGCGGGGCCGCCGGCGCCGGAGAAGCGCAGGTCCGGTCGGCTTCGACGCCACGGATGGACCAACTCCGCAGCGAGTTGGTCGCCGCTGGTTTCACCCGCTATCAGGAAGGCATGCATCTCCGGCACGGGCGCACAGTGACAGAAGGGAGGTCAGGCCGGAACTGCGGAGTCCGAGGTGGCCTCGGAGCGGGCACCCAAGAATTTGCGCAGGCTTGCAGCGGCAGTTGGATTCGGGGTTATTTGGAGACATGACTCGCCGAGGATTCCTGACGTCGACCGCTGCGGCGGTTCCCTGTGTAGCCCTTCCCGGAATGGGCCTGTTGGCCGCCGATGCTTCCAGCGCCCCCACGGCGGTGATTCCGATGCCAAAGACCAGCCGACCGGTGCTCCTGTCCTGCAAGATGGGCATGATCGCCCGCGAGGTGGAGGGGAAGAAGCTGGGCATCAGCGACCGATTGAAGATGGCGGCGGAGGCGGGCTTCGACGGCGTTGACTTTGACGAGGCGGGCAGCGTGACGGCCGCCGAGGTGCGGGAGGCGGTGCGTGAGTCGGGCGTCTTCGTCCACAATGCGATCAACCACACCCACTGGGGCGTGCGGTTGACCGATCCGAAGGAGGAGGTTCGGGCCAAGTCGCGGGCGAACATGGACCACTGCATCCGGGTGTCCCACGCCGCGGGCGGAAGCGGGATCCTGATCGTGGTGGGGCAGGGGGGGGACGGTCCGACGGAGGTCATCGAGGAACGTTGCCGGCAGGAGATCCTGAAGTCGTTGCCGCTGGCGGCGTCGCTGGGCCAGCGGATCCTGTTCGAGAACGTCTGGAACCGGATGATGTACGATCACGACAAGCCGCCCGAGCAGGGGCCGGATCGGTTCATCTCGTTTGTCGACAGCTTCAAGAGCCCGTGGGTCGGCATGTACTACGACATCGGCAACCACTGGAAGTACGGCCAACCCGGCGAATGGCTCCGTGCGTTCGGCACCAGGGCGGTGAAGCTCGATGTGAAGGGCTTCAGCCGTGCGAAGAATCAGTTCGTGGAGATCGGCGGGGTGGATGATGACCTGCCGTGGGATCAGGTCCGGAAGGCAATTTCAGATACCCGTTGGACAGGATGGACGACGGCCGAGGTCGGTGGCGGCGATGTGAAGCGGTTGACCCTCGTGCGGCAGCAGATGGAGAAGGTCTTCGGGCTCTAAAGGGTCCCGGATGTCGCGCAGTGTTGTGTATGCGGGCACCGACCGGTGCGGCCGATGCCTGCTTCCACCGAGATGGTGCGTTTGCCGCGGGTTGACGGAGGTGTCGTGCCCGATGGCGGTGGACGTGCTGATGCACCAGCGCGAGCAATGGCGTCCGACGAGCACCGGTAAGCTCGTTGGACGCGTCGTCGCGGGTTCGAAGACACACGTCTTCCTGAAGGATCGATCTCTCGATCCAGCGGAGCTTTTGCGATCGGATCGGAAGCTGTGGGTGCTGCATCCCAAGGGTGAACTTCTGGAGGCAGGGTCGGAGTTGGCGCACGAGGTTGCGAAGGGACAGGTCCTGTTGCTGGACGGAAGCTGGGGGGAGGCCGGGGTGATGTATCGAGCGGTGGAAGGTTGGGGGCGGGCGGTCTCGATCCGTCTGGAGGGACGGAGCCGGTACTGGCTCCGGGAACAGCAGGGAGAAGGGCAGCACTCGACGGTGGAAGCGTTGCTCGGGTTGTTCGGGGTTCTCGGAATGGGGGAGGCGGAAGTCCAACTCCGGCTGAATTTCGAACTGCACGTCTATGCGTCGCTGCGGGCGCGAGGGCACAAGGTTCTGGCGGCGGAGTTCCTGGAGTCCTCCCCGATCGCGACGGCGATGCCCGGGATTCTGGAGGCCTTGCATGAACGGCGTCCGAACGAATCCTCCATCCCAGGCTTCCGGGCGGCTTCGTGGAATGGCGGGAGCGACACGCGGCCAGCAGGGGATGTTTGAGCCCGGGAATTCGGGGGCCTGTTGATGACGCGCCTGAAACGGGAGGGGCGAGCCTCTGTCGAGCCGCTTCAGAGTTTGAAGTTTTGAGTTTCAAGTTTGAAGCGGCCGCCGGGCTTGAAACTTGAATCTTGAAACTTGGGACTCCCGATCGGCTCGTGAGGACACTCGCCCCACCGCTCACGTAGGGGCAGTGCCAAGGTGCGCTCGGGAATGGAGTCGCTCGAGCAACCGCTTGTCCCAGCCCGGTGGGAACCCGCATGATTGCGGGACATGAACACCACCGACGCCGCGACGAAGCCACTGACGAATGCCGTGAAGGAAAAGCTCCGCCGCGGCGAGGCCGTGGTGGGAATGATGGTCTGGTCGAACAACGTCGAGACCGCGGTCCTTGGGGCGCAGTTGGGCTTCGACTTCCTCTGGGTCGAGATGGAGCACTCGCCGGTGCCCCTGGATTCGCTGCGGAACATCGTTCTCGGAACACGCGGGCTGCCGGTGGTGCCTTTCGCGCGTCCGCCGGTGAACGAGCTCTGGACGGTGAAGCAGTTCCTCGACATGGGGGTGCTGGGCGTGATCTGTCCCTTCACGCGGACGGGTGAGGATGCACGTCGGTTGGCCGCCGCCTGCCGCTATCCGCCACACGGTTTGCGGGGCTGCGGTTCGGATCTGGCGTCGAGCCGTTGGCAGGCACCGCAGGGCTACCATGACTTCGCCGATGAAAACGTCCTGGCGGTGGCGGTCGTCGAGTGCGCGGAAGGGATCCGCAACATTGAGGAGATCGCGGCAACGCCTGGGATCGATGTCCTGTTCATCGGGACGAGCGACCTGTCCTTCTCGCTCGGCTTCCGGGGACGCCAGGATGTGCCCGAGTTGGAGGCCGCCGTGGCGAAGGTGGCGGATGCAGCGCGTCGGAACGGGAAGTTTGTCGGGCGTCCCGCGGTGACGGCGGCGGATGTGGAGCGGTTCCGGGCGCAGGGGTTCCAGTTCCTGATGGGGCCGAGCGAGCTCGGGCTGATGATCGCGGGTGCCGCGGCGTATCTGGGACCGATCGGAAAGTACCAGCCGCTGCTGCCGGCGGCAGGGCCCGGTGGGGCGGGCGGGTATGCGCCGGGGCGGTGAGGTGGGATGGGAGGGTTTCCCGCAGGGGCGCAGGGGCGCAGCGAAGACGCCGATGACGCCGATAGGCAGGGGACTTGAAGTGAAACGCCCGCGCACCTTCGAGGTGACGCCCAAACCCAACATGGATTGGGCGGTGCAGCCGCTCCATCTGCGCAATCGGCGACATCTGCGGTTAAATGACCTGCCGGTTTTAGGATGACCTGCCGGTTTCAGGCTGAACGGAGGCTTTCTTCGAGTGGTGGGGATCGCAGGTTCAATTCCCGCGGTGATCCAGGATGCGTGTCAGGCGGCGGCCGCCGTCGGGGGAGAAGTAGAGGCCGTCGGTGTGGAGGAACCACCCCTGTTGGCCGAGGTGGACGTCGCCGGTGATGGCGATGGGGCCGCCGGCTGGGATGTCACCGCTGGGGGTGAGCCAGGACCATTCGAAGGCCCAGCGTTCGCTCTGGGAATATCGGCCGGCCTGGACCGGATCGAGGGCCTGGGTCAGGCAGCGGCCGAACTTGGCGTCGCCGAGGGCGGTGGCGGCGATGGCTGTGAACGGACGGAACCACTCGAGGCCCTTGGCCGGCGGGTACAGGGCCATCTGGGTGCCGGCAAAGACCTGGGCCTGGTAGCCGTGCGCGGTGGCGTAGCGCATCTCGTTGACGGATTGCAGGGCCTTGTCGAAGGCGACGTTGAAGAAGCCGGTGTCGGATCGCTCATCGGAGACCGCCAGCGTGCGGATGTCGTCGTGCGAGACGTAGCCACGGGAGACGCTGTTGGTGGTGGCGACCGCAGGCTCGCCGCGGCCGAGGAGGGACATCCAGCGGTCAGGACAGGTCGTGACGCAGAGGTGCGACTTGCCGCGGGCAGGCGCGGGATAGTGTTTCTCCCAGGGCCAGACCACGACGGATGTGATGCGTTCGCCGACGAGTCCGAGTCGGGTCCATGTCTCGCCTAGGTTGGTGATCTTGAAGAAGCCCTTCGACTCGGTGCCGAAGTAGACGATGCGGGGATCGCGCAGGTCGAAGGCGATGACTTCGCCGCAGAGGGCCGAGGGACCGACGCCGTCGAAGTCGGCGTCGAGATTGAGGCGGGTCCACGACTGGCCGCCGTTGGTCGACTTCCACAACCGGCCAGTTGTGCCGCGACCGGTGGCGCGGAAGAGGATGTCTGGATTCTCCGGGTGGATGGCGACACTGCGGACCGCGAGATCATCGCCGGTCAGGTTGCCGTTGGCGGGACTCCAGGACTTGCCGGCATCGGCGCTGCGGAGGAGGCCGCGGGAGGTGGAGCGGAGGACGACGATGCGCGGATTGGAGCGGGCCATCACGACGCCGGTGAGGCGGTCGCCGTCGGTGTTTCGCGCGGCGATGGGTGCGGGTGGGATCGAGTCGGGCGCGACGCCCGGCACGATGGAGAGGCTGGAAACGGTGGCGTGGTAATGGGCGCGTGCGTCCTGTGGCAGCGCCGAGAAGAACAGGCCGACGTCCATGCCGGGTCGGGCCTTCTTGAACTGGTAGGCGCCGAGTTCCCATTGCGTCCCGTTGGTGGAGGTCCAGGCGGTCCAGAGGTGGCCGTTGCGGACGATCCGGAGCCACGGGCGGCGCTGGGGAAGTTCGTACGAGGTGATGCGGCCGGCGCCGAAATCGGTGAAGTCGGCGGACGCGCGGAGTCCCTCGGCGGCGGTCTGGACCAGGTGGAAATCCTGGCCCCACTCCCAGTTCAGGCGATCGCCGAACTCGCGAGCGGCGAGTCCGGTCCAGGCCCGGTGATTCACGGGTTCCCCGCGGGACCCGTTGTAGTCGTCGATGCGACAGGTGGCGGTGAAGTCGCCGGTGACGTGCTGCAGGACGGTGTGCATGCCGTTGCCGAAGAATTGGAATCCATTCGTTCCCGACGGCCAGATGCCAGCAGAGGCTTTGGCGTCGCCGACGTTGCGGAGGGTCCAGGGAGCGGACACAACCGGGCCGGCGACGGACAAGTGGACGGGGGCGCTGTCGATCGTGCGTGAGCCGTCGAAGACGAGGCGTGCCCAGAGCGTGTTGGTGCCGGCGGGAAGGGGGCCGTGGTATTCAAGTTGGGTGCCGGCCTTCTCGGCGAGTTGCAGCCCACCGAGGAACAGGGCGATCCGATCGACCTGGTGCCCGCGCGGATCGACCTGAACCTCGACGCGGCCCGTACCGTCGCCCCGTGCGGTCGCCGAGAGCGTCGGCGTCGGGTAGGCGCCATCGTCCGGCACGCGGAGGGCGTCGAGCGGGATGGGTTGACGGCTGAAGCCGGGGCCTTCCCATTCGATGGCGAAGTTGTGCGCGGGCAGGTCGTCGTAGACGTGGGTCACGCGGATCGGATGATCGCCGCGGGACAGGATCCGGAAGGCGGCGTGATGGGTGGTGCCCCACTGACCGTCGCGGACGAGGACCTCGGATCCGTCGATCTCGATGCGGTAGGCCCCATCAATCTGCGCGTGGAAGAGGTAGGGACCGTCGGAGGGAATGCGAAGGAGTCCGGTGAAGGTCAGCGCGTAGCCGCTGTTGCGGCGTTCCCGGACGCCGGTGTCGAAGCCCCGGGCGAGACCGGTCCGGATGGCTTTTCCGTTGGGGAGTTCGGCGAGGGTGAGCCAGTGGTGGGATTCATCCGGCTTTTGCGAGGGCGGATTGAAGTAGTTGGTGCGGCGTCGGGCGTCCTGGTGGCGGAGTTCGTAGGCGAGACCGGGGATCGTCGGGCGTATGACCGGTGATTGGAGCGTGGGGACTGCGGCGGGGACGGACGGGACGACGACGGGCGTCGTGGTCTGATCGAAGACGTCGATGAGGGTGAGGCGGACCGTGGGGTTGGGCTCGGTGGTGGCGAGGAGCAGGTGCCGGAGCGATGGCATTCGGACCTCGCGGATCGTGGAAGGTTTTCCGGTGCACTCGAGGGTGCTGAAGACCTCGGCGCGGACGGCCAACATCGGGGATGCACTTCGCGGAACGTCCCAGGACAGCGCAACGTGACCGGCAACGTGGAAAGCCCGGGCATTCGTGATCGAGGGACGATCGAAGGTGGGTTGATCCGGTTGTCGCGTGGTGAACGCGTGTTTGCGGTCGCCAGAGATCGGGGTGCCGGTGAGGCGTTGCGGGAGGAGATCGGGGCGCTGGGCGTATTCGATGGCAGCGTATTCGTGGTCGGCTTCAGCGACCGTGTTGACGACGACGTACTGGGTCTTGTCGATGGCGATGGTGTCGGACTTTCCCCAGGTGCCGTCCTTGCGGAAGTAGCCCAGTCGACGGTGCAGGGAACGGACCGCCTTTTCGCTGGTGAGGGGTTCGAGGAACCCGCTGTTGGCAGCGAACGACGTCGCCGGAATGGGCAACCGAGCGACACCGATGAGGTGCCAGGTTCCATCGGCGTGGTCCTTGATCCAGCGTCCGATGAAGGCGTGGTTGGTGGCCTCGACGGGTTGCCAGACGCGGGCGAGCATGGTGTACCACTGCTGTTGCCGGATGAACGGCCAGACCTCGCCGCCGACCGTGCCGCTGCTGCCTTCGCCGCCGTAGTCGTTCTTGATGTAGAGATTGGGGGCGACGTCGATGAACCGGACGGGGGTACCGGTGGTGTCACTGCCCCAGAAGGTCCAGACGGAGCCGGGGCGGAAGGCGTCCTGACGGGTGGCGTCGGGGTTCGGCGTTTGGCCGGGGCCGTCCTCAAGGAAGCTGGTGAAGCCGGCGTAGAAACTCAGGTTGTTGGGCTTCGGATTGAAGCTCGAGTTCCAGTTGGCGAAGTAGCTCCCGGAAGGCCACCACGGCCATCGAAGGTCCATCTGGATGATGTCGGCGCCGTTGGGGACGTTCTCGCTGTACCAGGTCGCCTCGGTGCGACGGGAACCTCCCACAAGGAGCAACAGGAGGAGCAGGACTGGCGGCAGCTTCATGCGGGGGGAGAGATTCCAGTTTGAGGTTTCAAGATTCAAGCGGGGCCAAGGGGAGTTGCCAGATGCCAGTTGCCAGATTCCAGAACTTCGACCGCGCCTCCTGACGTCGTCTCCTACGCGGCCTTTCGGGGCTGGATTCGGGCTTGCCGGGGTGATGCCATGCCAGCGAGCTTTGCCCTTCCTTCCTCCTATGAAGTCCAATCGACAGGTTCGTCTGCAGCAGCAAGGTGCCTTCACCTTGATTGAGTTGCTGGTGGTCATCGCGATCATCGCCATTCTTGCGGGGATGTTGCTGCCGGCCATGTCGCGGGCGAAGGAGTCGGGGCGGGGTGCGGTGTGCAAGAACAACATGCGCCAGTTGGGACTCGGCATGCTGATGTACGCGGACGAGAACCGCGAGTACTACGCGTGGGCGGGAGAGGCCAATGGCAACCAATCGTCGGATTGGGTGTGGGGCGGTTCGACGCGGGCGGAGTTGGACAACAAGGCCAACTGGAGCAAGCCACCGCGCGGTTTCGGGTTCGCGGCGGATGCCGGGGCGATCTTTCCGTATGTGATGTCGCGCAAGCTGAACCGTCCGGCGACGGGGACGAGCATCCAGAACAACACCAACACCTTTCCGGTGTACACGTGTCCGAGCGCCGGAATGCTTGGGAAGGCACTGCGCGTGAACTACAGCATGAACACGTTCGTGGATGGTCGCTCGGGCAAGGGCTATCCGCCCCTGGGGTTGAAGTCGACGTCGGTGGTCAACCCGTCCGGAAAGTTCCTCTTCATGCAGGAGGATCCGCTGGCGATGGTGAATGCGTCGGTCAGCCCCGGTGGTTCGGTGGATGACTTCAAGCTGACCCTGCATAATGGCGGGTTGAACAACACCTTCATGGATGGCCATGTCGAGTTCATGAAGGAGAAGATCCTCCGCCCAATCGTCTCCAACACGAAGCCGGCGCTCACGCAGCAGTACTTCGATCCCATCGCGCGCTGAGAATGAGATCCCTGGACGATTGCAGGCTATACGGGTTCGTGGACACGGCCTATCTCGATGGTCGCGATCCGTCGTGGCTGGCGGAGCAACTCTGTGCGGGGGGGGCTGACCTCGTGCAGGTCCGTGCGAAGGGCGGGTCCGAGGCGGAGGTCCGGGAACTCGTTCGAAAGGTCCTGCCGGTGACGAAGGCAGCGGGGGTCTGGTTCGTGTTGAACGACCACTGGGAGCTCGGGTGTGAACTGGGCGTTCCCTGCGTGCACCTGGGGCAGGAAGATTTCTTCGACGCCGGTTACCGCAGCGTCGGCGACCTCCCGGCAAAGGGACATCGACCGGCCGTGGGACTCAGCAGTCACGCGCCGGAACAGTTCCGCCGGGCCGAAGAGGCGGGAGCGGATTACGTGGCGGTGGGACCGGTTTTTCCGACGGGAACCAAGCCCGGCCGCGCGGCGGTGACGCTCGATTATGTGCGCTGGGCTGCTGCGAATGCGCGGAAGCCGTGGTTTGCGATTGGAGGCATCACGACCTCCAATCTCGGTGAAGTGCTCGACGCCGGGGCGCGCCGCATCTGTGTGGTGTCGGCGATCCTGAGGGCGCCGGACGTGCGGATGGCGGCGGAGGAGTTCAGCCGGCGTTGTGCGGCGGCGGGTTGAGGGGTGTTGAGGCGGGGAAGCCGAGTTGGCGAAGGGCCTCGAAGAGGACGATGGCGACGCTGTTGGAGAGGTTGAGGGATCGCGCGGCGGGATTCGCCATCGGGATGTCGATCCAGCCCTCGGGATGCTGCTGGAGCAGCGGTAGCGGAAGGCCGGCGGTCTCGCGGCCGAAGACGAGGCAATCGCCGGGAGCGTAGGAAGCCTGATGGTAACTGCGGGGTGCGGCCTGTTCGACGAACCACAGCCGGCTTCCCTCAGGCAGGCTTCGCCGGAACGACGGCCAATCGGGCCACACCTTCCAATGGACATGTTGCCAATAGTCCATGCCGGCGCGTTTGAGATGCCGGTCCGTGATCTCGAATCCGAGCGGTTCGATCAGGTGCAACTCGGCTCCGGTGGCGGCGCAGAGGCGTGCGATGTTGCCCGTGTTTGGCGGGATCTCGGGCTCGAGCAGGACGATGCGGAGTGCTGACGCGGGATTACTCATCCGTTGAGGAATCAGGATCCGTGGAGCCTCCGGCGACCTCGGCGGAAGCGGAAGCCTTGCGTCGGTAGTAGACCTTCCAGAGGACGAGCCCGAGGGCGGGAGCGGTCATCCCGGCGAGGCAGCGGTCCTTCGCCTCTAGCATGGGCAGGATGGCGTCGGGAGCGAAACGGTGGACGCCAACCTGAACGAGCGTCCCGACGATTCCGCGGCACATCTTGTAGAGGAAGCCATCGGCCTCGATCACGAAGGTGATGCGGTCACCGGAGCGGAGGACATCGCAGCGGGTGAGGTTGCGGACGGTATTGGCGCGGTGGTAGCCGGGTGTGGCGGAGAAGGCCCGGAAGTCGTGGCGTCCGACCAGTTGGGCGGCGGCCTTCTTCATGGCAGCGATGTCGAGTGGGCGTGGGAAATGCCAGGCCTGGGTTCGGAGCAGGGGGTTTTCGGCGGATTGGTTCCAGACGGTGTAGCGGTACTGCTTTCCGGCGGCATCGAAACGCGCATGGAAATCGGGCCGGACCCGAGCCACCGCGGTGACGCGGATATCCGGGGGAAGATGGGCATTGGCGGCGAGGATCAGCTTCCGGGGTTCCATGCGCCACTGCGGGCGGGAGACATCGAAGTGGACGACCATACCGAGGGCGTGGACTCCGGTGTCGGTGCGACTGGAGCTGTGGACGCGCGGGGTAGGCTGGAAGAGTTTTCCGAGGGCTTCTTCCAGGCGGAGTTGGACGGAGACGCCTTCGGGCTGGAGTTGCCAGCCGACGTAGGCCGTCCCGTCATAGGCGACGGTCAGGCGCAGGCGGACATGATCGTCCTGGGCACGATCCGGGCGCTCGCGGGTGCGTGCCGGCATGGGCGGAGCCTGAGGCGGGAGGAGGTTCAGGTCGCGATGCTGTCGAGGTAGCCCTGGAGGAGGACAGCGGCCGCGGCGGCATCAATGCGATCGCGGGCGTCCCCCCCCTTGCGTCCGCCCTGTCGCATGCCGCGCTGGGCCTGGACGGTGGTGAGGCGTTCGTCCCAGGTCCGGATCGGAACCTGAACGGTCTCGCGAAGGACGGTGACGAAGGCGCGCACCTTGGCCGCGGCCTCGCCATAGGATCCGTCCATGTTCCGGGGCATGCCCACGACCACGAGTTCGACCTCCTTCTCCCGGATCAACACCTTGAGCCTTTCGAGGAAGTCGGGGAAGGGATCGGCGGGGATGTGCTCAACCGGGTGGGCGAGCATCTTCAGTTCGTCGCTGACAGCGACGCCGATCCGGACCGTACCGTGGTCGAGGGCGAGGATTCGCATGGATTCTCAGAGCAGACTGGCCGAGTCGGTATCGATGAGCAACGTGGCATGCGGGGCGGTCCGGAGGATGGAGGCCGGGCAGGAGGTCGAGACGGGACCGCGGATCATGTTGCGGACGGGGACCGACTTGCGCTTCTCGGGGGCGAGGCAGAGGACCTTCTTCGCAGCGAGCAGCGCGGGGATCGTGAGCGTCAGGGCATAGGGCGGGACGGCTTCGAGCGACGGGAAGTGACCTTCCTTGACCTGCTGCATCTTGCAGTCGTCGTCGAGCTTCACGAGTTTGACCGCGTGGGGGTCGTCGAAGCGGGCGACCGGAGGATCATTGAAGGCGATGTGGCCGTTCTCGCCGACGCCCATGCAGCACAGGTCGATGGGTTGGGCGCGGAGCAGGTCGGAGTAGCGTTGGCATTCGTCGAGGGGGAGCAGGCAGTCGCCTTCGAGGAAGTGAAACGCCTTGGGATGCAGGAGCGATTCCACGCGCTGCTTCATGTAGAAGCGGAACCCGGCCGGGTGGGAGGCCGGGATGCCGAGGTATTCGTCCATGTGGAAGAGCGTGACCTTGGACCAGTCGACGCCGCCCATCTCGACGAGCTTCTTGAGGAAGCGGATCTGGGAGTTGCCGGTAGCGAGGATGGCCGCGGCACTGCCCTGGCGGGCGATGGCGCCGGCGAGGGTATCGCGGACGGCCAGCGTCATGTGCACGGCGAGGTCCTCCTGATTCGCGAAAACCAGGACCGGCAATTGATCCGCGTTGAACTGCTGGATGGGAACAGGAACGGAACTCATGAGTCGGGGTAGCTTTGCGAAGGATGGGTGGGTCCCGCAAGTCCCCGGAATGCGGGGGTGGAAGATCGGTCCGATCCGTGTTACTTCGGTTTGCGGAGGCCGAGTTGGATGGTCTGGGTGAGGCGGGCGAGGATTCCCGGGGGGCGGGACTTGCGGGGATCGACGCCGGGGATGGGCTTCACCTGTGCGGAACATTCGGGGCAGAAGAGCATGACGGCGGCGCCGGCCGAGATGCGAAGGGTACGGAGGGAGGATTCGTGGTAGGCGCGCTGGCATTTCACACAGCGATGGGTGGCTGGGAGTGACGGATGGACGGAGCAGGGGATCGCAGAGCCGGTCGGGGCCGCTTCGGGGACAGGTTCCGGCACGGGGATTTTCGGGACGCTGATGCGGATTTCCTCGGTGCCGAGCTTGAGCGCGACCGTGCCGAACTGGGCGACCTGGCCAGAACGGATCTCCTTTTCGGTGATGGGTTCGTCGTCGATGAAGGTGCCGTTGGTAGACTGGAGGTCGCGGACGATCACACCGCGTTCGTCGATGCTGATCTCGGCGTGAAAGGCGGAGACGGAGGCCTCATGGATGACGATGTCGTTGGTGGGGTTGCGACCCACCGTATTCAGGCCTCCATGGAGGTCGAACCTGTGCGGCAGCAGGAGTCCACGGAGGTGATAGAAGTTCATGGCACGCTTCCGGCCGCAGCCGGCGTTGTGGGAGCACTTTAGGGAAACTGCGTCCCACGGCCACCGAAACTCTTTCCTACCCATCCACCTCGACCAGGGTCTTCACCGCCTGGTTCCCGGTGGCCATGGCCTGGAAGTGGGCGGGAAGTCGGGAAAGCGGGATGCTCGCGTTGATGAAGTGAGGGGCGGCGACGACGCCCGACTCAATGCACTGGAGGGCTTCCCGGATGGTTTCGGGGGTGTGGTGGAAGGATGCGAGCAGCGTTAGCGCAGAGTAGTGGAGTCGGCCGGTGTCGAATCGAACCGAGGTCTGGGCGGGACAACCGCCAAAGAGATTGATCCGACCGCCTTTCCGGACGAGGTCCGGCGTGGCTTCCCAGACGGAGGGTTTTCCGACGGCTTCGAACACGGCGTCGAAGGAGCCGGAGGGGAGGTCCGGGCAATCGATGCCTTCGGAGGCGCGGTTGATGCGGATGTCGTCGATGCCGAGGCTGCGGGCGTGGTCGAGGCGGGGGCCGTCGCGTCCAACGAGGGTCACCTGGCAGCCGTGGTGTCGGGCGAGGACGGCAGCCATGAGGCCGATGGGGCCGGCACCCAGGACCAGGAGGTGTTCGGCGGGGTGGAGCCGGAGATCGTGGATACCCTGGACGACACAGGCGAGGGGTTCCGTGAGGGCGGCGTGGGCGAAGGGGGTAGAATCGGCGATGCGATGCAGGTTCCGCTGGGTGAGCCGGGCGGGGATCACGATCGATTGGGCGTAGGCACCGTTGAGGAAGAGCAGGTCGTCGCAGAGGTTGGGTTGGTTGCGCCGGCAGGTCGGGCAGGTCCCGCAGGGGGCGGAATTGGCCGCGACCACGCGGTCGCCGACGTGCCAATCCGCGGTTTCCGGGTGAACTTCCGAGATCGTGCCGGACAGCTCGTGACCGAAGGTGCAGGGCGGGGTGAGCATGCGGGCGTGATAGCCGCGTCGGAAGACCTTGAGGTCGGTGCCGCAGGTGAGAGCGGCGTGGATCCGGACGCGGACTTCGCCGGGTTGGAGAGGGGCTTCGGGGAGATCCTCGATCCGGACGTCTTCCCTTCCGTGGAGCACGGCGGCGCGCATGGATTGGAAAGGTCGCGGACATGTGACTTGCGGGGCAAGGCGAACTTCCCGCAGGTTCTCGGCCCGCGATGGAGACGCTGAAGCACTTTCTGGACATCCTGCTGCACCTGCAGGATCACCTGTTCGCCCTGACCAAGGAATATGGTTCGTGGGTGTACGCGATCCTGTTCGGCATCATCTTCGCCGAGACGGGGCTGGTGATCACTCCGGTGTTGCCGGGGGATTCGCTGGTGTTTGCCGTGGGCGCCGTGGCGGCGAATCCGGAATCCGGCCTGAACATCTGGGTCGCAGGCGGCCTGATGCTGGTGGCGGCGATCCTTGGGGATACGGTCAATTACTGGGTCGGGGCGAAACTGGGGACGAAGGTTCAAGCCTGGTTCCCGCGGTTGGTCCGGCAGAGCCACATCGACAAGACCCACGCCTTTTGTGAGAAGTACGGGGGCAAGGCGATCATCCTGGCGCGGTTCGTTCCGATCGTGCGGACCTTCGCGCCGTTCGTCGCGGGGATGGGGAGCATGAACTACGGCCGGTTCATGATGTTCAACGTGGCTGGGGCGATCCTGTGGATCGGGCTGATCCTGCCCTGTGGATGGTACTTCGGTGAACGCGAGTTCGTGCGGCGCCGCTTTGAGGTGGTGGTTATTGGGATCATCTTCGTGAGCCTGATCCCGATGTTCATCGAGTGGGTGAAGTACCGGCGGCAGAAGGCGGGCTGAGAGGGCGCGGAGGGGAAGGGGTATTCTCCCGCAGGGGCGCAGGGGCGCAGGGACTTGAACCGAGACCGCGTTGCACCCGCGGAGTGAGCGCCCGACGGGTTCGGATTCGGGCCTTTTGCCACTTCCTCTGCGCAATCGGCGCCATCTGCGGATGGCTGAACTGCCGGTTTCAGGTTTAGAGGAACCTCCGCGCCTCGGCGCCTCGGCGGGAGGTTCCGTTCCTGCCGACGATCAGAACTTCACCTGGCTCAGGTAGGCGAGGGACTGCGGGATGTGCTCGGGGGCAGCGACGCTTTCGTCCTCGATGAAGTAGTGCTTCACGCCGGACTTGCGGGCGGCCGCCAGGATCTTGGGCCAGTTCATCTGACCGGTGCCGAGGACGACGTCGTTGTTGGGGTCGGTTCCGCCGGTGTGGAGACCGGTGGCGACACCGGGCTTGAGGTCCTTGAGGTGCATCAGTTCCCAGCGGCCGGGATACTTCATGAGCCAGGCGGCGGGATCCTGCCCCGGGAACACGACCCAGAGGATGTCCATCTGGAAGGCCATATAGCGGGGATCCGTCTCCTGCATGAGGATGTCCATGGCGGTCGTTCCGGGGCCGGCGGCGCCGGGTTCGAACTCGAATCCGTGGCAGTGGTAGAAGCACTTCAGGCCCTGGTCGGCAAGGATCTTGCCGGCGTCGTTGAACACCTTGGCCGCGTGCTTGGCCTGCGCGGCATCAAAGGCGCCCTTGTGCGGGATCCAGGCGCATCCGGTGTACTTCAGTCCAAGGGCCTTCGCCTCGGCGGCGACCTTGGCGGGCTCCTTCTCGTACCGTTCGAAGCCGACGTGCTGGCTGACCGGTTGCAGGCCGGCGGTGAGCAGCATGTCGCGGAAGGCCTCGGGCTTGAAGTTGTAGGTGCCGGCGAGTTCGACCTCCTTGATGCCGTAGCTGGCGACCTTCTGGATGCTGCCCGGGACATCGCGCATGAACTGGGCGCGCAGGCTGTAGAGTTGGAGTCCGACCGGGCCCTTGAAGCTCTTGCCGGTGCCAACCCCAGGCTTGGAGGCGCATCCAGCCGCAAAGCCGGCGGCCGCAAGGGCAGTCGTGGACAGGAAATGACGACGAGTGAGTGTGGAGGAATCCATAGCGGTGGGGTTATTCGGGGGCGAAGAGGGGGGAGATTCAAGTTTCAAGATAGAGGATTGAGGCTTCAAGGGGTGCCAAGTCGTTGGTTGCCGTTCGTACTCGTACTCCTACTCAGCCCGAAGGGCGGTACTCGTACTCGGGCCGGGGTAGGTTCTGGTACGGCATCGGGTGGGGGCATGGGTTCGAGTACGAGTACGAGTACGCTTTTCGGAGGTCGAGGGGCGAGGGTTCGTGGATCCTTGGGGCGGCGACCGAAGTCTGGGCCCGCGGCCCGACTCTTGGCC
>CAIMMI010000312.1 GCA_903842505.1 uncultured Verrucomicrobiota bacterium
CCCCTGCGCCCCTGCGGGAAACCCATCCCACACCCGGTTTTTCACAACCACGCCAGCAACGAGAGCGACGCCCGAACCAACGCAGTCCCTTCGCTCCCGTCGCTCCCGTCGTTGTAAAAATCCCCCCTCAGCGTCCCTGCGCCCCTGCGGGAAAACCCTCCCACACCCGGTTTTTCACAACCACGCCAGCAACGAGAGCGACGCCCGAAGGACACGCCCCCCCTTCGCTCCGTTCGCGCCCTCTGTTGTAAAACCCCTGTCCCCTCAGTGCTCTCGGTGTCCTCCAGCGTGACACCACCCCAATCGGCGTCGTTCGTCCCCTATCTCTTCACCTCAGGACCCGCAACAGCGGTCCGCCAGTCGCGCATCTCTCCGAGATACTCCCAAGTCCCCGCGGGACCCGTCCGCATCATCAACCTTGGAAAGTTCCTGGACGGCCTTTTGGGAAACAGGAGTTGCAGCTCGGAACCCGGTGACGCCTGCACCGGTCGGCCGTCGATCGAGGCCAGTTCCACAATCTGCGCCCAGAAGGGTCCCTCTTTCCCACGCGGACTGGTCGGCCAGGGAACCGTCACCAACTTTCCGCCGGCAACGGGTTCCACCGGTGGAATCGGTGGCCCAAACAAAAACGGCCTTCAGGGTCTGCGCACCCGACTCATCACCAACCGGAGTCCACACCCCCGATAGTGGATGCCGGGCTGCATCGCGGTCCGGGTCGCCGCTCGACAAGCCTTCGATCCCGTCGCCCACGATCCACCCCGGATGACCCGGAACATCCCTCGATCCGGCCCGGTAGGATCCAACTCTTCCCCCTCCACCGGCAGATACCAGTCCCGGCACCACTCGAGGACATTCCCGTGCATGTCGTGCAGACCCCAGGCATTCGGCAGCTTGCCCCCCACCTCATGCAACACACCCTCGGCATTGTCCGCGTACCATCCCACCAACCGCAAAACCCCGTGGTGAGCCTTGGCCGTTCCAGCACGACACGCGTACTCCCACTCGGCCTCGGACGGCAACCGCCACTCGTGCTGGTCATCCAGGACCCGATCCTCCCGATGCCTCGCGGTCAGCCTCCGACAAAACTCCACGGCGTCCTCCCAACTCACCTCGTCCATCGGTAGCCGCATGGACCCAGACTCCAGCTCCGATGGAATCGTCCCCATCACCCGCTTCCACAAACCACGGGTGCACTCCGTCTCTGCCATCCAGAAACCCCGACTCAGCGTCACCGCCCGCTGAAGCTCGTCCGACCCCCGGTCGACATCGCTTGCGGGACTCCCCATCCGAAAGGTCCCCGATGGAATCCATCGCACCAACACTCCCACGTCGCCGGTTCCACCCACGGTCAAGGAATGCCCTGCTACGGGAACTCCCTTCAGCCCGAGCTTCATCCAATCGGCCTCGTCCGCTTCAGCCCCCAGCCTCACCTGCTCCTTCCTGCGCCGATCCATCAACTCGCGCCCGCCACCCCAGCGCTCCAGCGCCCGGACCCGCGGGATTCCCGTCTCCAGCGTCAGGACCATTCGGAACCCGACCTGCCGGTGCCGTTCCTCCGGATCGATGAACCCACGACTCGCCGCTCGACAACGGAGGAACGACATCGCGTCACTGCCACCGCGCACGACCCGATGCGTCCCCGTCTCCGGCCCGGTCGGCGCCACCAGCGGATCGGCCCCGTACGGACCATACCAATCCAGGCACCACTCCATTACCCCACCATGCAATCCCCTCAAGCCCCAGGCATTCGTGGAACCTCGAATCACCTTCTCGTCCCCAGTCACCGAATACGCCTCTGTTCCCCCAGCCCGGCACGCATACTCCCACTGGGCCTCCGTTGGAAGACTCCATACCAGATGAGGTCCAGGGGATACCCCGATGAATTGCATCCGCTCCGTCAGCCGATGACAGAACTCCATGGCATCTTCCCAGTTCACCGAGGCGACCGATACATCGTCCAGATCCCGACGTGGGTCCCCACCCGCTGCCGGATCCGGTCCACCCATCAGATACTCCCACTGCAAATAGGTACACTCCGTCTCGGATATGAAGAACAACCGATCCAGTCGCACCTCATGTTCCAATTCATCCTGACCCCGCCCCTGCTCGTCCGGCGGACTCCCCATCACCATCTCTCCTTCCCGGATGGCGCGCACCCGGAGCTTGGGCAGCAGACGGCCCAGGTCGAGCAGTTCTCCTGATCTGATCTCCCGACGTCCGGCAGGGGCAACCGGGAAGCTCGTCCCAGGGGAAGGCTGCGCCATTGCAACCCAGATCGGCAGCGCCCATCCCGCTGCCAAAAGCCCGACTAGAAGCACGCCGGACCTGAGCCTCATCCTCGCAGCAAGCAAGCCTGACCCGAATCCCTGAGTTCCTGAAGCCATTCCAAATGAAGAATGGAAACCGGTTCCAGGATACTTTCCCACTCGCATGATGATGTTACCTGCCGTTAGGTAACCACAGCGAAATTAGGATATATCCCACTTAGCTGGAATGCTTTGCACACCTCAAAGAGCATTAGACCGTATGCCCTCCAATGGCTATGAACCGCCCACGCGAGAAATATATCCCGCGCCTCACATCGATCCGTTGACTGGCCTCATCGGCATCCGGCAGAAACTGTCCGGTATGAGATCCGCTTTCCAAAAGGACATTGGCATGCGCTTGCTCGCGCTCGCCACCTTCGCCTTCGCATCCACCTCCTTCGCCCAGGGAACCATCGACTTCACGAACATCAAGACCCCGGGAAGGCCACGGATGTTCCTCTGCGATCCGTTGACCCAAGGCACCTCTGCCATCGAGGGTCCCAACTATCTGATCGACCTCCTTGTCAAGAATCCGGCCTCCGGGAACTACGAGGGAGTTCTCAAGAACGGAGCGCCTTTCACCGGTGTCTCGCCACTGACGGGTGCCAATGCCGGCCTGTTCTCAGGCGGGATCCTCGTTGTCCCCTTCGTGGCGCCCGACGCCAAGGCCGACGTCAAGATCCGCATCTGGGACGTAACCTCCGGCGCAACCTACAACACCGCGCTCTATAAGAGCGAAGCCGCATTTTCGATCGACAGGCTGGGAGGAGCTGGCTCACCGCCGACCCTTCCCGCGACCCTGGCCAACCTCACAACGTTCGTCATGTGCCCCGAGCCCAGCACCTATGCCCTCGGTGGCCTCGGCCTCGGACTGGTCGTGCTGCAGTCCCTCCGCACGAACCGCCGCAAGGGCTGAACCCGCCCGGTTTCACCACCGAGGGCACAGAGGCCGGCCGGAAACAGCATTTGGTCTAGCCACAGATTTCACCGATTCCACCGATGGCTGACCTTGGAAGGGAGTTGGCCC
>CAIMMI010000313.1 GCA_903842505.1 uncultured Verrucomicrobiota bacterium
AACTGGGTCGTGGGTGAAGAGGGGAAGGGTGTTTTACAACAACGGTAGCGACGGAAACGACGTTGGGACTGGAGGGGCTGTATCGGTGGTGACCGTGACTGTCGTTGCTGCCGTGGTTGTGAACCGGGTCGTCGGTGAAGGGGGAACGAGGTGCTTTACAACAACGGTAGCAACGGAAACCACGCGGGGACAGTTAGGACGGGGCTCTAAGGAACGTCGCTGTCTTTGCTATCGTTGTTGTGAACTGGGTCGTGGGTGAAGAGGGGAAGGGTGTTTTACAACGACGGTAGCAACGGAAACGACGTTGGGAGGCGAGAGTCGGTGTCTGTGTTGAACGTGGCTGTCGTGGCTGTGAAAAACCTCAGTGTTTTCTGTGGTGAAGGCCTTAGGGAGTGTGTGGCCCTAAATTGCCCGTTTGGCGTTCGCCCCGGGTTGGAGTTCATCCCGGATCCATTTCCTCGGCCATGCAGGTTTCGGAAGCATCATTCGCAGCGCTGTCGAAAGCCTGGGTTCCAGGTCGCCTTCGTCGCCCGGCATGAGATCCAACGCGTACCGCAGGACGATGATCTGACCGGTGATGGCATTCGGCTCGGCCACCGCCAGCGCCCGGCGGATACCCGGGATGGACTCTGCCAGTCGTCCAACCTCATCCAGGTTGACCTTGGTGCCGGCGACGTTGGCGACCCGATCCGCCCGGCCTACGACCCGAAGCAGTTGGTCGTTCTGTTCCACGCGGTCACCGGTGGGGCACCACGCGCCCTCAGAATCCAGAAGTTCGAGGATACCCTCCTGGACGCGCCAGCTTGGGTATCGTCGTTCAAGGGACTCAGCCTCGTACCAGCCGTCGAGGCGATGGGTCTTGAGGAGGACTCCCCACTCGGCCGACGCATACACAACCGTGAATCGCGTCTTTGGGAATCGATGGGCGAATCGGGTTCCACAGGCAGGTCTCAGCACCTCGCCGCCCAGTGTGATCTGCACAGGATCCAAGGGACGCTCGGAAGCCGGCTCATTCTGGAGGAGAAGATCCAGATAGGTCGGCGTGCAAGAGATGGCCTGCCAAGGATTCGAGCGAGCGATCTGCCAGGCATGGTCCCATCGGGTGTCGAGGGAGGTGAGGGATCCTCCGGTCGCCCACGCCTGAAGGGCTGCCTGGACTCCGGCAAAGCTCTCGGGTTGGAACGGAGAGGCCCAGTGCCAGCCTGAGATCTGCGGGTTGGAACGGACTTCCGTACGGAGAGCTTCCCACCGACGCCAGACGACCTTGGGTATTCCGGTGGATCCGGAGGAACGGACGCCCAGACAGGTGCCAATCGGGGGCGGAGCGATGGGCTCGGCGGCTGGTTTCCCCAGGAGAATCGATTCACCGCGCTCGAGCCGGTCGAAAATCGGGAAGAGATCGGCCAAGGATCCACAGAGGACCGGGATGGGTATCGTGGGGGCCACAGATTTCACGGATTACACGGATTGCTGTTCGGTTATCCGCAGATGGCGCAGATGGCGCAGATGCTCACCACAGGGGACACAGGGAGCACCGAGGGGGAGGAGGCGGGACTTTACAACAACGGTAGCGACGTTAGCGAAGGGGGCAGGCGGTTCTGGTGGGGCGAGTGTCCTCACGAGCCGTTGGGGAGTTCCAAGATTCAAGTTTCAAGGCCGGTCGGGTGCTTCAAACTTGAAACTGAAAACTTCAAACTCCGACATGGCTCGACGGAGTCTCGCCCCACCCCACTTCTTAAGCTGTATCCATGCCGTTGAAGGCAGGGACAGGTTCACGCGGAGACGCGGAGTCGCGGAGGGAAAAGGACACCTGGCTGGTAAGCTGGGCAGTC
>CAIMMI010000314.1 GCA_903842505.1 uncultured Verrucomicrobiota bacterium
CTACAACGCGGCGTTGAAGCCGGTAGCCCGGGGTGCGAAGCGACCCCGGGTCTCGGTCGTTACGGCATTCCACCACGGGGGGGGTTGAAGACCGCAACGGCGTGTGCGCCCTCCCTGGAGCACGGTCGATTCCCACCCGCATTCACGGCACCGAAATCTTCGACATCCGTGCGGGTGATCCTCAAGGCCGCCGGCTTCACCAACGACGCGCCCGAAGCCATCGACCTCGCCAAAGCCGCGATTTTCCACCCCGAACTCGGTCCAAAATCCACGCCCACGGGCTCCGCCACCAACTTCATCGTCGTGAAAGTAAAACGGGACTTCAGCCGATGAGCGGGGGGAGTTTGAAGATTTCAGTTTCAAGTTCGCTGTAGCCGCCGAGGTGACGAGGCGGGTCGATGGAGAGGAGCCAGTTCACGGATACCAGTTCCCAGACCTGAGCCTCCTCACGTCGTCTCCTACCCCACAGCGTGGCCGCCGAGGTCACGAGGCTGGCGACTCGAGTCCCCGGAATCAGCCCTTCCGCCGTTTAGGGTGGCTGACTTGGGCCGGGGTGGCCGGAGGAGGAGTGGGTGGCTGGGAAACCGGAGCGGTGTACTCCACGAACTTATCACTCAGGAAGACCTCCAACTCCTGCTGGGCAGCCTCCCTCTCGGACAACAGTCGACGGGCGATCTCGGATCCATGCTTCCGCAACGCCTCGTTGACGATGTCCTTCACCGACGCGCTGGTCGCGGTCGTGACAAGGTCCAGGAGCTTGGCGACATCTTCATCCGCCTCCCAACTCCGCATCCTGGGGCGCCGCACTTTGTCTGATTCAGCCATCGTTTCCACCAATCGCCCGGCACGGGACTCCGGCTTCTGAGCACCGGAGTTCCTGCGTGGGACAGATCCTTCTGGCGGAGGATCCTAGAGAAGACCGGACCAACCACGCAAATACCGTTTGACTAGGGAAATACGTATTGCTGCATTTCCATACTTCAGTACAAGCGACCCGAACCCAACCGTGAACCGAAACACCCAGCGCCGCCGCACCCAGTTCACTCCGGACAATCTGCGCCTCCTCGCCCTCGCCGAGGCTGCGGGAATCCAGCCGGCCCAGATCCTCAATCAGAGCCTCCGCGAACACTTCCGGCAGACCCCTTCAGACTCTTCCTCGGCTCTACGAATCAACCATCCCAAGCCAGGCCATCGGTGATGGCGCCGTTACAGCGTGGTCAGGAATAAAGAGGGATTTCTTTATTCTGGAGACTCAGTTGAGTTGGGCAGTCTATAAGCACGCCTGACCCAACCGTGAACCGAAACATCCAACTTCGCCGCACCCAGTTCACCCCGGACAATCTGCGCCTCCTCGCCCTCGCCGAGGCCGCGGGAATCCAGCCGGCCCAGATCCTCAATCAGAGCCTGCGCGAATACTTCCGGCAGACCCCTTCAGACTCTTCCGTTCATGAAGGTCGCCCCGACCTTCAAGCGCTGAAGCCCCGATGGGTTTCGTCCCGAGACGAATCTCAGAACCGATAGCGCACCTGTCCGCTGATGCGGAACGGTTGCTCGGGAAAGATCAGGTCGTTGCCGGCAAACCCGGGATCGATCGACGTCCAGTTCCGCTCGTCCGTCAGGTTGAAGAAATTGACCTGCACATCCCACCGCGGGCGCCGGTAGAACAGGAAGGCGTTCAATGTGAACTGGGCCGGGATGCGCAGGTTCCCGACCTGATCCTGCCACTGCTCGCCCGTGACCTGTGGACCGAAGCTCGCGCCGAAGCCGTTGTCGAACTGGTAGGTCAGGTAGGCGTTGAACATCACCTGCGGCACGCTCGCCGCCCGAAGCTGACCTGACGGCCGGACCCGACCCTCCGCCGTGTTGTAGTTCGGGCTGCCCACTCCCGTGCCTGACTGCCCATCCACGACGAAACCCACCGGGAATCCGTCCAGGTGCGAGAACGTCTGCTGGTATCCCGCATCGTCCTGCTTCGCGTCCTGCAACGTCAGGTTCGCGCTCGCGTTGAAGTTCCGATCCGGCTGGTAGAACGCCTCCAGTTCAATTCCCCGTGTCTCGATCCCGATCGGCGACCCCACCAACTGCGGTGACACACGGCTCTGCTGGAACAGCGCCGCTCCCACATAAACCCGATTCCCGAACAGGCTCGCCTTCGAACCCACCTCCACCAATTCGCTCTCGGCTCCCAACGAACGTTTCAGCCCCGCGTTCCCGCCGGATCCGTCGACCCCGCCGAAGTTCGCGCTCCCAGCCACCGCCGCCGCCCGGTTGTAGGTCACATACGACGACCACTGCGGCGTCCACTTCAGGATCCCGCTCACGAACACGGATCCCTTCAACGCATCCGCGTTCGAATGGTACAGCCCACCCCGGGCCACCTCGACGAACTCCGGGCTCGCCGCCGACGCGTCGTAGTAATCCCCGCGGCCACCCACGATCACGTTGAACCGCTCGTGCAACGCCACGTCCCACTGGGAGAACAACCCCGCCTGCAACAGCTCCGAGTCCTGGTTCCCCACCGAGGCCCACGGCACACCGCCGTAACCCGGCGCGCCCGGCACGTTGTATCCGCCTCCCGCGCTCGTACCCGCCGCCAAACCCGGGATCACGAACCCGCCCGGCGACTGCGTCACGTCGTGGATGAAGAACGGCTCCACGCTGAAGTCCTGGTAACTCACGAGCTCGGAATAACGCAGGTCCACTCCCGAGATCGTCCGGATCGGAAGCTCCCGACCCGCGATCGAAGGATCGAAGTCCAGGTGCAGTTCCAACCGGTCGTTGATCATCCAGTTCTCCGGGATCCATTCCGTGTACCCGTAACCCGAGAGCTTCCGGCTCTCCTGCGTCTCGCCGTAGGCCCGGTTCACCACCTTCGCCTGCTCGCTCACCCCGTAGGTGGTCGTCATCTGCGACGAAAACCGTTTCCCCGCCGCGCTGTCCGACGGCGAGTTCAACGTCTGCCACGGATACACCTTCACCCGTTGCGCACCCGACGGATCCAGCAGGGCAAACTGCGACGGCGTCGCCCACGAAGGCCGCGCCGGATTCGCCATCACCGGACCCGCCACATACACCCAGTCATCGATCAACTCCTGCGTCACCCGGTTGATCCCGACCACTTCGTTGAACCGCGCCGTCTGGAACTGCACGTTCCAATCGATCGTCAGTCGATCCGTCGGCAGGTACGTCAGCGCCGCATACAGGTCCTGACGGTTGTCGGTCGTGTTCCGGTAATACCCGTCCGCCTCCCGACCCAGGTAACTCACGCGATACGCCAACTTCTCATTCACCGGCCCGCCCACATCCAGCACCCATTCCGGCGTGAAGTAAGATTGCCCGCCGGGAACGTACGTTCCCCAACGACTGATCAGTTCCCCCTGGAACTGGTCGAACCGTGGAGCCTTCGTCACGAAGTTCACATACCCGCCCGCCGCCAAACCCTGCGGCCCGAACACCGCCGATCCCGGCCCCTTGACGATGTCCATCGCCTCGACCGGATTGAAACTCGCGAGCAGCGCGTTGCGGCTGTAAATCGTCCGTTGGCCGTTCTGGTAGATCTCCGCCAGGTCGCCTCGGATCACCGGCACGTTCGCCAACCCATACCGCGACGGCGTGTAGACCCCGGGCGAATACTGGTTGAAGTCCGTCGCCCGCGAGATCGCACGCGCCTCCATCTGCGCCTTCGTCACCACGCTCACCGAACGCGGTGTCTCCAGGATCGTCCGGTAATCCCCCATCACCGACTCCACCGACCGCGCCGTGGGCAGCACGGTCTCATCCAGCGGCAAACCCTCCACCACCACGCGCGAAAGGTCGTTGGTCCCGCCTTCCGCCAGGCAACTCCAACCCACCCCAGGCATCAAAGCCGCCACCACCCAACCGCCGCAACGAAACCGGAATTGTCGAATCATGGGTATCTCGCTCCTGCACCCTCGCGAACCCGTTCCGCTTCACCTCGCTACAGGAAGCCAAATGGACTCACCGAGGTTCGACACGTTGATCCCAGAACACACCCGGTCGTCACCACTCATTTCGTTCATGAAACGTATTACCGAATTTTTGGTCACCCGCGAACCCGGAGGCCAACCGCCGGCTGCGGACAGGAACATCACCGCTTTCCTCAGACAGGATGAACAGGATTTACAGGATGGTTCCGATCATGCGGGGCACCGGGATGCATCCTGTCCATCCTGGTCATCCTGTCCAAAACCCTGAGTCCTCGTTCCCGTCGGGAGCCGTGAGTTCAGTAGCCCCAAACACCTTCGGCCAACCGGGCGAAACGGGTCGAATGTTGCGGGTCGACCCCATTCCCGGTCCCCGATAAATTCCAAGCCCAGCATGCATCAACCCGCCCGGTCCGTTCCCTTCATCATCACGATGGAGGCCTGCGAACGCTTCTCGTACTACGGCCTCGTCTCGATCCTGATGCTCTATCTCCAGAAGGAGTTGAAGCTGGGCGAGGCCCACGCCAAGGAGGTGGTCCACCTCTTCAAGACCGGCGTCTACTTTCTCCCCATCCTCGGCGGGTTCCTCGCCGACCGCTGGCTCGGACGCTACCGCACCATCCTCTTTCTTTCCGTGTTCTACTGCCTGGGACACGGCTGGATCGCCATCACCGACGCCTCGAAGGACGGACTGCTCACCGGCCTCGCCCTCATCGCCCTCGGTGCCGGCGGCATCAAGCCCTGCGTCTCCGCCTTCGTCGGCGACCAGTATGGACCCGGGGCCAACGACAAGCTCTCCCGCGTCTACGGCCTCTTCTACGCCTCGATCAACTTCGGGGCCATGTTCGGATTCGCCCTCATTCCCTGGACGCGCGATCACCACGGATACCGTTGGGCCTTCGCCATCCCGGGGCTCTTCATGGGCATTGCCGCCGCCGTCTTCTGGGCGGGCTCCAGGGCCTATACCCGCGTCCCGGTCGCCCCGCCCGATCCCTCCGCTTCCGGCACCGCCGATCTCGCCACCGTCGGACGCATCGCCCTGATCCTCTCGCCCGTGCCCGTCTTCTGGGCGCTATTCGACCAGATCAACACCTCATGGGTCACCCAGGGCAGTGCCATGACGCCATTCGAGGTCCTCGGCTTCCGCTTCGACGCGGAACGCATCCAGTCCGTCTCCGCGCTCCTGGTCCTGATCTGGGTCCCCATCCTGACCTTCGGACTTTATCCGTGGGCGAACCGACGCGGATGGAACCTCACCCCGCTCAAGCGCATGGGGGCCGGCTTCGTGTTCGCCTCCATCTCCTTCGTGATCTGCGCGTGGCTCCAGTCCCGGATCAACGCCGGCGAAACCCTGTCGCTCCAGTGGCAGCTCCTGCCCTATGTCGTGCTCGAACTCGGCGAAGTCCTCGTGAGCGCCACCGGACTCGAGTTCGCCTACGGCCAGGCCCCTGCGCGATACCGCGGCCTGGTCATGAGCCTCTGGCTCGTCTGCACCGCCCTGGGCAACTTCCTCGTCGCCGTCATCACCCGCATCAACTCGACCTTCATCCACGCCAGCGGCACCGGAGAGTTCCTCTTCTACGCCGCCTTCATCCTCGTCGCCGCCATCGCCTTCACCCTCATCGCCCGCAGCGTCTCCGCCAACCGACCGGCCTCAACGTAGGAGCCGAAGGCCCCCGCTGGTAGGCCGGGTGCCCTCACCCGGCGGGGATCATGCACCGCCGCGTGGGGGCACGCGGCCTACTTTCCCCAACGGGGCACGAGCACTCGGGGAATGCCACGCGCTGCAACCCCTGCCGGGGGTGGTGTCGAAAAGGGGGCGGGGGACCCGGGGTTGCTTCGAACTGGCCACTGGGAACTCCCCCTCCGCCTGACCTTTGGCATCAGGCCCCCGCGTAGAACCCGCGCGTGATCTCCTTCGCAAGCCGGCTCGATTCGGCCTTCCCCTTGGTCTTCGCCAGTCGGCGGGCAAGATTCCCCAA
>CAIMMI010000315.1 GCA_903842505.1 uncultured Verrucomicrobiota bacterium
CAGCCATCCATGGAAGGCCCGGACTCCCTTCACCCCGCGCACGTCGTGGTCGCGCTCACGACGATTCTGAAGCAGGTCGGCCAGTTGCAGGGTCCAATAATCCGCGAACTCCCGACGCTGCAGGATTGCATCCACCAACCGCGCCCGCTTGTCCGGCGACCGGTCGTCCAGGAAGGTTTCGACCTCGGTCGTCGTCGGCAACGTCCCGATCGTGTCGAGCATCGCCCGACGCAGGAAGGTGGCGTCATCGCAGAGCGGCGAGGGCGGGATCCGGAGCGCCGACAACTTTACAAACACGGGGACGTCCACTTCGGTCAGCACCTTGCCAAACCGCCAGGGCTCCACCTCGTTCGCAAAGGGAACGGTCACCCGAGCCACGGCCACGACGCCCATGAAGTGCGCGCGGATCGCCGTTTCGCCCTGCCGCTCGACGGTCACCCGTCCGTCGGCAGTGACCTTGGCAATCGTCTCGTCGTTCGACACGAACTGGGTCAGCCAGGTCACATCCTGCTTCCGTCCGTCGGACCAGTGCACCCGCGCCAGCAGCGGTTGGCGATCCCCGACCGTATAGGTCCGGTCGCCCGGCAGGATTTCCAACTGCACCGGATCCGGCTCGTCTGCCACCGACTTCGGTCCTGGCGCCCTGGCGGCGATCCATGCAACGAGGGTTCGGTGGTACCGGGAGCCAGCATCAAAGCGCACGAGGCCTTCATGCGGGACGATTCCGAGCGGCTTGGTCACCAGAAGGGATTCGTCCGGCGAAGAAGGATTCACCCGACGCCCGCCCAGTTCCTGCGTGATCCAGCGGTGGTCGAGTTCCGGGGCATACCCGCGCAGGCTCAGGCGAAATCCATTCTGACCCGCCAACTTTCCATGGCAGGCACCCTGGTTGCAGCCAAGGCGGGTCAAGACGGGTTCGATCTCCCGTCGGAAGCTCGGCACCCGGGACGCCGCATCCACGCGCACCACGACCTCGACCGAATTGCTCGTGCCGTTCGGAGCAATCGCCCAGATCCGGGTCTGTCCCTCCGACTTCGCCACGATCCGTCCGTCCACTCCCACTTCCGCCACGGTCGGGCTGGAGGAAGCCCATCGGACCGAGCCTTCCGCACAGACCTTGCCATCCAGGAACGCCAGCACCCCGTGCTCTTCGCCCAGACCGGACAAGGCGACCTCCCGCGGCAGCAGTTCCAAGCCGGGCATTGCGCCCGCCGGTCCCGCCGCCCTCGCCGCCCCCCCCGTCCACAGACACGCCGCGACAAACGCGAGCCGGACGCCTTTCTGGATTCGGTGGAGCATTGGCAGCAACGTTGTCCCCCTCGGACCAGCCACGCTAGGGGAATCTCACGGTCCAAAGGAGAGTTTCCAGAGGCCAGAGGCCAGACACCCTGCAACGGGCGCATCAGCAGGAGAACTTGGGTAGAAAGGTCGGAAAGCCGGCACTCGAACAGATCTGGGCGTCGTTGAGGGGCCAGGGCTGAACTTGGAATCGGCAGTTCCTCTGTCCGCAGATGAACAGGCGGACAGCCTCGGATTCGAACAAGGCGGGCGCTCACCCCGCCGGTGCAGGGCCAGAACGATTCGAGACCCTTCCTATCGGCGCCATCGGCGCCATCTGCGGATGAAACGGCTGTTTTCAGGCTGAATCCCGCTCCCCCCTAAAACACACATGGCAGTCCCGGATCCCTCCAGGACTGCCATGCATCCGCCACGCCGACGACGTTGGCGGGCATTTCCGTTTCCGTTCAGAACGGAAATCAGGCCTTCAGGACGGCCTGATGGAACTCGTACCAGTCGTCGAGGTTGTTCAGGTTGATCGCGTCCCCGAGGATCGAACCGTCGTCCGGCAGGTTGTTCGCGGTCAGGATGCCCTTGCGAGCCTCATCCTTGTGCTGGTAGCCAGCGATCGAAAGGTTCAGCGCGTGGATGTTGGCGCGGGTCAGGTTCACACCGGGCTGGCGCTTGATCCAGGCCTCGAACTGCGGATAGGTCGGCTTCACTTCGGCCAGGAACTTCTTCACCTCGTCGACATTCACGCCGAGGGCGCTCAGGACCATGGAGTCATAGCCCTGACCAATGCCAGAGTACCCGGCGGCCAGCTTGCCGGCGGCTTCGAGGGAGGCCTTCTGCCACAGGCGCGGGAGGTGGAGGACACCGAGCGGGCCGGCCACGCCGGAGCTGATCAAGGGAACGTACGTCGTGCTCATGAATTAAAAATGTGGGGCGCAGCCTAGGTAAGCCCACGCCACCCGGTCAAAGTGTTTTACCAGCCGCCTTGCCGCCGGGGGGCGCGTATTCATGAAGGACTCCGCCATGGATGCCTGATCCCGCCGAAGCATCGGCATCGCGATCGAGTTGAATAGGGAAGGGCTGAACGGGCTGGGCCGGCGAACCGGGGTCCCGGCTTCACCCCACGTACAACGCCTGCCGCAGCTCGTGGACCAGGACGCTCGTCACGGGGTAGCGCCGTTCCATGTCCTTCTCCAGGCAGCGCAGGATGATCCGTTCGAGACCCGCCGGGATGTCCCCGTTCAAGGAGCGCGGCGTGGAAAACTCGGATCGATCCAACTGGCGCTTCAGCACCAGGTCGGCGGTGTCGCCCGGGAACGGCTTGCGGAAGGTCAGCAACTCGTACGCGGTCACCCCGAACGCCCAAAGGTCTGCCCGATGGTCGACCGGTTGGCGCAGCAACTGTTCCGGCGCCATGTACTGGGGCGTGCCGGGATTGCGGTCCAGTTTGCGGGGCGGATTCGGGATGGGTTGCGCGAGGTCGAAGTCGACCAACCGGATGCTGCCGTTGCGGGTCATCACGACGTTCTCCGGCTTGAAGTCCAGATGCATGAACCCGTGGTCATGCAGGTGCTCCAGCGCCTCCGCCAGATCGATCAGGACCTGGGCGATGTTCTCCGCCAGCACCGGATCGTTGGCGGCCATCCGGAGCTTGAGGTTCTCCCCCTCGACGTACTCCATCACGAGCACCAACTCCCCATCGATCTTCCCGTGCTCCACGTACCCAATCACGCACGGGTGCGGCGGCAGATGTTCCAAAACCTCCGCCCCGGTCAGGAAACGCTTCCGCTCGGTGAACGCGAGCAGGCTGTTGTTGAGCATCAGACGCACGGCGACCGACTGCCCGACCTCATTGGTCGCCAGCCAGATCTCCGACATCCCGCCTGCATTGATCCGCTCGTGCAGGGTGTATCGGCCCAACTTGGTTCCTACTTCAGCCATTTCTTCGAAAAACGCCTCGCTGGGTAGCAAAGCACGGGCCATCAACGCAAATGACTTCGCCCCCGCACCCGGGATTTCCTCCGGAAATAGGCGTTGACCCACCCCCCTTCCACGCCGTTCACTGCCTCCGATGGTTCCATTTCCGGCATTCCGACTTACCAGCCCTTCGCTGCTTCTGGGCAGCGGGGCGGTCGGGGCTTGATCTGAACCTTCTCGGATTTCGTTCCCCATCGCCGCGCCGGCGGTGGGGTTTTTGTTTTCCGGAGCACCCCAGCGCGAGCGCGACCGGGATCGGGTCCCAACCGCACGAGCCATGCAGAATCCTGCGTCCAAGAAATACCGTCCGTTCCCGCCGATCCACTTGCCGGATCGGCAGTGGCCCAACCGCGTCCTGACCGCGCCGCCCATCTGGTGCAGCGTCGACCTCCGCGATGGCAACCAGGCCCTCGCGGTCCCCATGAACGTCTCCCAGAAGCTGGAACTGTTCGACGCCCTCGTGCGGTGCGGGTTCAAGGAGATCGAGGTCGGCTTCCCCGCCGCCTCGAACACCGAGTTCGCCTTCATGCGGCGCCTCATCGAGGAGAAGCGCATCCCCGATGACGTCACCATCCAGGTACTCGTCCAGGCCCGGGAAGACCTCATTGAGCGGACCGTTGAATCCCTCGTCGGGGCCAGGAACGCGATCATCCACCTCTACAACTCGACCTCCCCGGCCCAGCGCCGCGTGGTGTTCGGACTCGAGAAGCCCGAGATCGTCGCCATCGCCCGCCGCGGCACCCGATGGGTCCGTGAGCGCGCCCATCGCCTGCCCGGCACCAACCTCCGGTTCCAGTACTCGCCCGAGAGTTTCTCCGCGACCGAGGTTGAGTTCGCGCTCGAGATCTGTGAGGCGGTCATCGACGAGTGGCAACCCACGCCGGACAAGCCGATCATCCTGAACCTCCCGGACACCGTGGAAGTCGCGATGCCGAACGTGTACGCCGACCAGATCGAGTGGTTCATCCGCCACCTGCGCAATCCGGCCCTCGCCATCATCTCGCTCCACACCCACAACGACCGCGGCACCGGCGTCGCCGCCACGGAACTCGGCTTGCTTGCCGGCGCCCACCGCGTCGAAGGCACGCTCTTCGGCAATGGCGAACGCACCGGCAACCTCGATGTCGTCATCGTGGCGCTCAACCTGTACATGCACGGGATCGATCCCGGCCTGAACCTCTCCGACCTGAACGCCCTGCGTCAGGTCTACGAGCGCTGCACAGGCATGACCATCCCGGCCCGCCAACCGTACGCCGGCGAACTCGTGTTCACCGCGTTCTCCGGCTCGCATCAGGACGCCATCCGCAAGGGTCTGCGCGAACGCGAGGCCGCCCTCGAAAAGGGACGCTCCCCGTTCTGGGATGTTCCCTACCTGACCGTCGATCCCACCGACCTCGGCCGCGAGTACTACGAGGTCATCCGCGTCAACGGCCAGTCCGGCAAGGGCGGCGTCGCCTACCTCCTCGAAACCGAGTTCGGCATCGAACTCCCCAAGGACCTGCAGCGCGAGTTCGGCCCCATCGCCAACGATGAGGTCGACCGCCTCGGCCGTGAGGTGCGCGGCCCTGAACTCCGGGGAATGTTCTGGGCGGAATACATCCATCGCTCGACCCCGTACCAACTCCTCGGCTTCGAGACCGAGGGCCGTGATGGCATCGTCAAGTGCCGGGCCCGACTGCTCATCCGCGGCACCGAACAGACCCTGGAAGGCCAGGGCAACGGCCCCATCGCCGCGTTCGTGAACGCCTTGATTGCCGGCGGCGTCCCGAAGTTCGAGGTCGTCCATTACGCCGAGCACGCCCTCTCCGCAGGCGAGGCGGCCAGCGCCATCGCCTATATCCAGATCCGCCTCGCCGAAGGTCGGACCCGCTGGGGCGCCGGGGTCGACACCAGCATCGAACTCGCCTCGATCAAGGCTGTGCTCAGCGCCCTCAACCGCTGCTGAACCGCCCATGCCCACAGCCCGTCGCCCACGCCGGCTTCGCCAATCCGAAGCCATCCGCGAACTGGTGCGCGAGGTCCGGCTCCATCCGTCGAACCTCATCGCCCCCCTCTTCGTGCAGGAGGGCGACGGGCCCCCCGCCCCGGTCGGCTCCATGCCGGGGGTCTTCCGGCTTTCCCTCCGGGACCTCGCCCGGGAAGCCGCCGGACTCGCCGCGCTCGGCATCCGCGGCGTCGCGCTCTTCCCGGTCACGCCGACCGAACTCAAGGACCCGCAAGGCTCCGAAGCCCTCAACCCGGACTGCCTCGTCCTCCGTGCCGTCGCGGCCATCCGCAAGGCCGCCCCGGGCCTCGTCCTGTTCACGGATATCGCCCTCGACCCGTACACGTCCCACGGCCATGACGGCGTCCTGACGCCCGACGGCTCCGACGTCGACAACGATCCCACCGTCTCGATCCTCGCCCGCATGGCTGTCCTCCATGCCCGGGCCGGGGTCGATTTCGTCGCACCCAGCGACATGATGGACGGGCGCGTGCTGGCGATCCGCGAGTCGCTCGACCGGCAGGGCTTCCACCGCACCGGAATCCTCGCCTACAGCGCCAAGTTCGCGTCCGCCTTCTATGGTCCGTTCCGCGAAGCCGTCGGGAGCGCCCAGGCCGCCGGGACGACCGGCCTCGACAAGCGGACCTACCAACTCAACCCGGCCAACCCGCGCGAGGCCCTCGCCGACGCCCTGCTCGACGAGCAGGAAGGGGCCGACGCCCTCATGGTCAAGCCGGCCGGCCCGTACCTCGACATCCTCTTTCAACTCCGCCAGGCCACCCGCCTCCCGATCGCTGCCTACCAGGTTTCCGGCGAATACGCGCAGATCCACGCGGCCGCGCGGCTCGGCTGGCTCGACTACACCCGCGCCCGCAACGAATCGCTCCTCGCCATCCGCCGCGCCGGGGCCGACTGGATCCTGACGTACTTCGCCCGCGAGATCGCCGAAGCCGGCGGCTGCTGAAACTCCCCCAAAAAAAACGCATGGACTCCCTGCATGCCCCCTGGCGCATCGACTACATCCTCGCGCCCAAGTCCCCCACCCAACCCGGGAACGCCTCGCTCTTCACCACCATTGCCCAGTCCAACGACGACGTCGCCCACCACGTGATCGCCCGCGGCCGCACCTGCTACGCCCTGCTCAACACCTACCCGTACAACGGCGGCCACGTCATGGTCGTCCCCTACCGGCAGGTCCCGGACCTCGATGCCCTGACCGACGACGAACTCCTCGAATTGATGCACCTGACCCGCCGTTGCCAGGCAGCGCTCCGCAAGGTGATGCGCCCGGATGGCTTCAACATCGGAGCCAACCTCGGCCGCGTCGCTGGTGCCGGCATCGTCGAACATCTGCACCTCCACGTCGTCCCCCGCTGGCAGGGCGACGCCAATTTCATGCCCGTCATTGCCGGCACGAGCGTGGTCCCGGAAGCTTTGGCCGACACCGCTGCCAAGCTCCGCGCTGCCCTCCTTGAATCCTGAACCTCCCCCCGGAACATTCCCCGTAGCCATGGCCATCGCACGCCCCCTCTCCGAGCGCGTTGAACAGATCGTCCGCGCCACCCCGGTCCACGACATCCACACCCATCTCTACGACCCCGCCTTTGGTTCCCTCCTCCTCTGGGGAATCGACGACCTGCTGGTCTATCACTATCTCGTCAGCGAGGGCTTCCGGCAGTTCGACATCCCCTACGACTCGTTCTGGTCCGCCTCCAGGACCCAGCAGGCCGACTGGATCTGGAAGGCCCTTTTCAACGACCACTCCCCGCTCTCCGAGGCCTGCCGCGGCATCCTCACCGTGCTCCAGTCCCTCGGACTCGAACCCCGCCACTCGAACCTGACTCAACTCCGATCCTGGTTCGCCGCCCAGAAACCCGCCGACTACATCGACCGCATCCTCCAACTCGCCAACGTCGCGTCGGTCTGCATGACCAACTCGCCCTTCGATGACGAGGAACGCCCGCTCTGGGACCGCGGATTCAGCCGCGACCCGCGCTTCCGAGCCGCCCTCCGCATCGACCCGCTCCTCGTCGACTGGCCCCGCACGTCCGCCCGGCTCCGAACCTGGGGATACGACGTCTCTTCCGACCGCTCCCCGCGCACCGCGGCCGAGGTCCGCCGTTTCCTCGCCGACTGGACCCGCCGCCTCAACGCCGGCTACTGCATGGTCTCGTTGCCTCCGGATTTCTCGTATCCGGCCGACACCGACACCGCCTGGCTCATGCGCGAGGCGGTCCTGCCCCACGGTCGCGAACTCGGTCAGGCCTTCGCGTTGATGCTGGGCGTCAAACGCGCCGTGAATCCTGCGCTCCGCCTCGCCGGAGATGGCGTCGGCCGCTCGAACCTCGACGCCCTCCAGAACCTCTGCGCCGCCAATCCCGACAACCGCTTCCTCGTCACCGTCCTCAGCCGCGAGTCCCAGCACGAGACGGTCGTCCTCGCCCGCAAGTTCCGGAACCTCCACCCGTTCGGATGCTGGTGGTTCACCAACACTCCCCAATTGATCGAGGAAATCACCACGCTCCGCCTCGAACTCCTCGGCACCAGTTTCACCCCGCAGCACAGCGACGCCCGCGTCCTCGATCAACTGCTCTACAAGTGGGACCACAGTCGCTCCGTCCTGAGCCGCTGCCTCACCCGCAAGTACACGGACCTCGCTGCCTCCGGATGGCTTGTCCGGGACGAAGAAATCCAACGCGATGTCACCGAACTCCTCGGCGGCGGCTTCGACCGTTTCGTCCGATCCTGACCTCCACGTCCCTCCGGTCGGGCGAGTGTCCTCACGAGCCGGTCGCGAGCCCCAGATTTCAAGGTTCCATGTTCAAGCCCAACTCCCGCTTCAAACTTGAATCTTCAAACTCCCCAGCGACTCGCGAGGACGCTCGCCCCACCTCGGACCCCAAGCTTCAAACTTGAATCTTGAATCTTCAAAGTCCCCACCAAATCCGATTCAATCCTCCCACATGACGCGCATCCTCATCAACGGCTCCAAGGGCCGCATGGGCCAGGCTCTCCTCGCCTGTGCCGCCCACCATCCCGGTCTCCAGGTCGTCGCCGGGACCGACGTGGGCGACAACCTCGAAGCCCTGCTTCCCGGGACCGACGTGGTCATCGACTTCACGCTCCATCACGTCACCGCCGGGGTTGCCGAGGCCTGCGCCCGCCACGGCAAGGGCCTGGTCATCGGGACCACCGGCCACAACGACACCGAGAAGGCTGCCATCCGCGCCGCGGCCGCCTCGATCCCCATGGTCTGGGCCTCGAACTACTCGACGGGCGTCAACACGCTCTTCTGGCTCACCCGCAAGGCCGCCGAGATCCTCGGGCCCGGATTCGACCTGGAGGTCGTCGAGATGCATCACCGCCTCAAGAAGGACGCCCCCAGCGGTACCGCCACCACCCTCCTGGAGATCCTCGGCGAGGTCCGTGAGGTCCAACTCGCCGAAGCCCTCCGCCACGGTCGCCAGGGCATCACCGGCGAACGCACCGCTTCCGAAATCGGCATCCATGCCATCCGTGGCGGAGACGTCGTCGGCGACCACACCGTCATCTTCGCCGCCAATGGCGAACGCGTCGAACTCACCCACAAGGCCAGCAACCGTGACACCTTCGCCAACGGTGCCCTCCGCGCCGCCGCCTGGGTCCCCGGCCGTGCCGCCGGTGTCTACGACATGCAGGACGTCCTCGGCCTGAAGTAATCGTTCCCCTCCATGCCCACCGATCGCGTCTTCATTGCCCTGGGTTCGAACCTGGGGGACTCCCGCGCGATCGTGGGCACGGCCATGGACCGACTGGATTCCATTTCCCGCCTCCCGGTCCGACGTTCCTCGCTCTGGACCAGCACGCCGGTGGATTGCCCGCCGGGTTCGCCACTCTTCATCAACGCCGTCGTGGAGTTCTTCCCCCGCGAGGAAGAGACCCCGGAGTCGCTGCTCACCCAACTCCAGTCCTTCGAAGTCGACGCCGGCCGACGCCCCAAGACCGTCCTCAACGAGGCCCGGCCACTCGACCTCGACCTCATCGCCTGGGGCGCTGAAGTCCGGAACACGACGTCCCTCGTTCTCCCCCATCCGCGCGCCCATCTCCGCCGCTTCGTCCTCCAACCCCTCGCCGAGCTCGCCCCGGATTTCCTGCCGCCCGGGCAGAACACGCCCGTTGCCGGACTGCTCGCACAACTCTCCACCGAGGAAGTCCTGCGACACCTTCTGTAGGCTGCGTGCCCCCACGCGGCGATTCCAGATCCACTCCGGGTGAGGGCACCCGGCCATATGCGTTAACCTAAAAAATCTACCAAAGCCCCCGTGAAAACGACAATCTCACGCCATGGCTTCCGATACAGACGCGCTTCCTGAGGAGTGGGAGATACTCGCTACCTGGCTTCCTTCCAATCTCGACGCCCTCGCCC
>CAIMMI010000316.1 GCA_903842505.1 uncultured Verrucomicrobiota bacterium
GCCCCACCAGAACCGCCTGCCTCCTTCGCTACCGTCGCTACCGTTGTTGTTAAAAAGCCTCTCTTCCCACCTCTTTGGTGAACCTGCACGCACCCCTTTCACAACAACGATAGCAACGGTAGCAACGCCCGAAGGGGTGGGGTGGGTCAGATGGGGTGGGGCGAGACTCCGTCGAGCCGTGGCGGAGTTTGAAGTTTTCAGTTTCAAGTTTGAAGCACCCGACCGGCCTTGAAACTTGAATCTTGGGACTCCCCAACGGCTCGTGAGGACACTCGCCCCACCAAAGCCTCCTCTCTGCGTTCCCTGTGTTCTCTGTGGTAAAGATCTGCGCCATCTGCGCCATCTGCGGATAAAGCCCCCTCAGTGCTGAACCCAAGTCCCTCCGTCTCCCCGATTGCTTCCCCATCGCCCGGATGACACAACCTTCGCGTGTCTTCTGCGGTTCGTCCGACCTCATTGCCTGTCCCATCCCCCGTGGTCCCCGGCTGGACCCGACTGGGTCGCTACGGGGCAGCCCGGCGCTTTCCTCCCACCAAGCGCCTGTTTGACCTGTTCCTGCTCCTCGCGACGGCGCCCTTCTGGATTTCCATCCTCGCGCTCGTCGCCGTCCTTGTCCGCCTTCGCCTCGGTTCCCCCGTCCTCTTCCGTCAGGACCGCCCAGGCCTTCTGGGTCGGATCTTCCGGATGACCAAGTTCCGGTCGATGACCGATGAACGGGACCCTTCGGGAAACCTCCTCCCCGATGCCGTGCGCCTCGTCCCCTTTGGACGCCGGCTGCGGTCCACGTCCCTGGACGAATTCCCGGAACTCCTCTGCGTGCTCCAGGGCGAGATGTCCCTCGTCGGTCCCCGCCCGCTGCTGCCGCGCTACCTGACGCGGTACACCCCCGAGCAGGCCCGCCGACACGATCTCCCTCCAGGGCTGACCGGATGGGCCCAGATCAACGGCCGCAACGCCCTCAGCTGGGAGGAGAAATTCCGTCTCGATGTCTGGTACACCGAGAATGCATCGATTGGATTGGATCTCTGGATCCTCCTCCAGACCGTCGGGAAGGTGCTCCGACGCGACGGCATCTCCGCCGCCGGCGAAGCCACCATGCAGGAGTTCATGGGGGCCACCGATTCCAGCCCGGAAACAGCTGTCCGATCCACAGATTACACCGATTGCACAGATTCCCAGCGAGGCAGGGAAAGTTCGTCATCCGGCAGGTGAAAGGGAGGCCCGTCCGTGCATTCGGCACCCCATCAGCAACTGACCCCACGGAAATCCGTCTCATCCGTGAACCTGAAAACGGCAGCTGGTTTATCCACCGATTTCACAGATTCCACAGATGGACCGGAACAAGAGGCCACACCGCATCGCTGTTTTCACGTCACCCGCGAGGTGAAACGACAGCCTCTCTCGATCGGCTTCCAATCCGTGGAATCTGTGGATCCAGGAAAGCCCGAATCCTATCCCATCGGTGGATTCAGATGGAGTCCGCGAACTTCTGCATCGCCTCCTCGTTCTTCTCGATGCTCTCCACCAGTTTGAACTGGGTCCGGGCCCGGTCGAGGTTGTGGTTCGGTCGATGGACGCGGAAGTAGGTGTCTCCGCTGAGATAGTCCGTCAGGAACCGCAGCCCGATCGTGAACGTCATCAGTTTCCCGGAAAAGGCGATCAACGCGCGTTCGTGACGGTTCAGCATGGGACCGGCCGCCTCGAGGTAACCCCGGCACAACTGACGGAACAACGGCATCCGCATCTGGACCTTCGACAGGTCCAGTTCGTCTTCCAGCGTGGGACTCGTCGTCGTGCGGACCATGTCGCCAAAGTCATACAACGCACAGCCGGGCATCACCGTGTCCAGGTCCACCACACACATCGCCTCCTCCGTCTTCGCGTCCAGCATCACGTTGTTGAACTTGGTGTCATTGTGCGTCACCCGCTCCGGGATCTGTCCCTTGGACATCGCCTTCAGGATCACGTCCACCCACTTCTCCCGCTTTCGCGCGAACTCGATCTCCGCACTGGCCTGCTGGGCGCGACGACACACATCCGCCTCGGCCGCCGCGGTCATCGCATCGAAGCGACGACGCGAGTGATGGAAGAACGGGATCGTCTCCGCCAGCCGCTCACCGGGAAGATCACCCAGTTGCCGCTGGAATTCCCCGAACGCCTTGCCCGCCTGATAGGCCTGCGGCGGATTGGTGACCGATTCAAACGTCCGAACCCCCTCCACGAACACGAAGGTCCGCCAGTACTGCCCCTTTTCCGTGCGGGAATGAGGCGCACCGGACATCGCCGGCACCACCGTCAGCACCCGACGACTCACATCCGCAGTCCCGGCCGCCTCCAGCTTTCGACGCTGGTGCTGGGTCACGCGTTGGATGTTGTGCATCACCGCATCCGGATTGCGGAACACCTCCGTGTTCAGCTTCTGGTGGATGTACCGCATCGAAGCGCCACCCTGATTGTACGTCGCGATGTACGTCTCGTTGATGTGCCCGATCTTGCACGGCTCCACATGCTGGAGATCGCCGTAGATCTGGAACTGCCGGGAAACATCGCGGATCTGGGAGAGGTCGTAGGAAGCCATACGCTCAAGTGACCGGACGCTATCGGATACCTCCAACCCATTACAACCCAGCGCTCCAGATCTTTGGCGTCGCTGCCATAGGTGTTCAAGAACCAGTCTTTCCATCCCCAGTGATGAACCTATACGCACCCTTTCCCCACAGAGAACACCGAGGACACCGAGCACTTTCACAACAAAGAGAGCAACGGCAGCAACGCCCGAAGGAGCGGGGTGGGGCGAGACTCCGTCGAGCCATTGCTCGAAGTCGCAAGTTTTCAGATTCAAGTTTCAAGCTCACGAGCCGCGCCGGGTGAGGGCACCCGGGCCTACAATGTCGCAGGCTGTAGGCTGCGTGCCCCCACGCGGCGGATCACGAGCCGCGTACTCAGCCCGCAGGGCGGTACTCGTACTCGATCCCCCCCAAACGCCCAACCCTCACATGTCTACCCATCGCTTCGAGTACGAGTAGGAGCACGACCCTCGCCGAATCCTCCACATCCAGTCTGGAATCTGGCGACTGGGAACTCCCCTTTGCTGCCTTGGCTCCCTTCGTTGTTGAAAACCCTCTCTTTCCCGCTCTGTGCCCTCGGTGTTCTCGGTGGTGAACCCACCAGCGTGTTTTCCAACGGCGACGCAGCGACGCGGCGGTTTCTGGGTAGGCTTACTCCAAACGCCACGGCGTGCAACGAACGCTCAAGGACGCCACACGGTCACCGGATTCCACAACAACGACAGCGACGAGATCGACGCCCGGTAAAGCCTCCCCTTCGCTCCCGTTGCTATCGTTGTTGTTAAGATCCCCTCTCCCTCCCTCTCTGTGTGCTCTGTGGTGAAAGATGCGGTGACCCTTCAATCGGTGGAACCTCCGGGCGTTCCCTGTTTCACTCACCCCATGCGCGTCGGACTCATTCCTGGCCTCCTTGGGCTCCTCCTGTTGGTGGGTTGTGCACGACGTCCAGTGGGCCAGTTCCCTATCGGCATCTACGCCCCGGGATCCACGAATGCGCTTTCGGTTCTTTCCCGTGCTGGCTTTTCGCATGTCACCGGCCCGGCGAACCGCCCGTTTCTCGACGCTGCCCACGGGGCGGGCATCCAGGTCCTGGCGAGCCCGGGCACGACGGCCGGACCGGGATTCAAACCCTCCGTGGCCCGCTCGACCGTCCGCTCCCTCGATGGGCATCCTGCCCTGTGGGCATGGTACCTCAGTGACGAACCTGACCTCAATGGCCTATCCGCCGAAGAGGTTCGACAAGTCCACTCTGCGGTGCGGCACGCCGGCGCCCGCAAACCCACTGCCCTGGTGGTCTATCGCGGTCAGTCCCTCGCCACCTTCCACACGGCCGACATCCTGATGGTCGACCGCTATCCCGTGGGGTGGCAGCCGCTCGCCGCGTTCTTCCAGCACATGCAGCATGGTGCCGTCGCAGCCGGAGTGAGCGGCCGTCCCTTCATCGCGGTGATCCAGGCCTTCAACTGGTCCACCTACGCAGATGTTCACCCTTTCCCCGAACCCATCACGTCACGTGCCCCGACCGAGGCCGAACTCCGCGCCATGGCCTGGGGCGCACGCTTGATCGGTGCCAACGGCCTCTTCTTCTATCCCTATGCGGACGCCCGATGGCGGATGACCGAGCATCCGGACACCTGGAACGCGCTGGTGAACGTCGTCCGCGAGATCCGGGGTCGATCCACCCTCTTCACCGCACCTCGCGCAGGACTTCCGCCGAGGGCGGAACTTCTCGATCCCTCCCGTCGCTTCAACGAAGTCCTCGAACCCGCCCTCCTCTGGTCGGTGGTCCAAGTCACGGCCTCATCAGCGACCATCCCGGCCGGCAAATACTGGATCTTCGTCAACACCACCGCGGAATCGCACC
Organism: uncultured Verrucomicrobiota bacterium; assembly: GCA_903842505.1. Classification (GTDB taxonomy): domain Bacteria; phylum Verrucomicrobiota; class Verrucomicrobiia; order Limisphaerales; family UBA9464; genus UBA6176. The sequence continues at coordinate 4,432 of CAIMMI010000316.1, forward strand.
AGATCCGACTGCGGGAACCCGCCTGGGCCGGAGCCATCCTGCCCGACCTCGATCGGGCGGAACCCCGCCAGGTGGATTCCGATGGCTGGATGGACCCCATCACCCCGTACGAAGTCCGCCTCCTGGGGCCGTTGCCGGATCGAAGGTGAACCGGAAAGCGGTGGGTTTCACCACAGAGGACACAGGGAACACAGAAGGGCAAAGAGGGTTTTTACAACGAAGGGAGCCAAGGCAGCAAAGGGGAGGCGTATCCGGTGGGGCGAGTGTCCTCACGGGCCGGGTGGGAGTCCCAAGTTTCAAGATTCAAGTTTCAAGGCCGGTCGGGTGCTTCAAACTTGAAACTGAAAACTTCAAACTCCGCGGCGGCGAGGGTTGTACTCGTACTCCTACTCGTACTCCTACTCGTACTCGTGCTCGAAGCGATGGGTTGACGTGTGAAGGTTGGGCGTTTGACAGAGATCGAGCACGAGCACGGCTTCAAACTTGAACTGAAAACTTCAAACTCCGACACGGCCCGACGGAGGGCATGGACTCACCTGATGCGTGACAGATTGTACTCACCTGATGCGTGACACTTTCTGGGTAAATGCC
>CAIMMI010000317.1 GCA_903842505.1 uncultured Verrucomicrobiota bacterium
AGAGATGGTGCGCGATACAGGGTTCGAACCTGTGACCCCTACCGTGTCAAGGTAGTGCTCTACCACTGAGCTAACCGCGCTTCCAAAATCGAACGGCCGCGAATCTATTGACCCGGCCCGCGGGTTCAAGGGCTTTTTTCCCGAAACACCATTTCATCGCTTCTTTTGTGCGCGCCGCTTGGCTTCGAGCAACCGGTTCGTCGCCGAATCCGGTGCGGCAGGCTTCGCTTCGGGTATTTCCGAGCTGCTCGCGCCATCCCCCCGTCCACCCCCGTCACCCACATCGCCCGAAGCCGGCGAAACCGGCGCCTGACGGGGCTTGAAGAGGTCTGCGGAGGGGCGCGGAGGCAGAACCACCACCGACTCCTGCCGGGCGGACTGCTGGGCTCGGACCTCATTTTTCCGCGCCAGGAGGGCTGACATCGATTCCTCGGACTCGACCGCTTTCCGGGCGTCGCCAAAGCCGAGGCTGCGCTTGAACTGATTGAACCACTTTGCCCATTCCTCCCGGTCGATATCCACCCGGCGGATGCCGACGTCGACGAGGAAGAGGCAGACCAGGACCTTGAGCAGGAGATCCCACAGATCTCGGGGCTGGAAGGTCTTGAGGCGGTTCAGTCGGAAGGGATTGTCGGTGACCGGGTCCAGCAGCTTGCCGCCACCCAGTTCAGCGAGGCGCCGGAGGATCGGCAGGTTGGGTTCGGAAGCATTGAACTCCGGCGAGTAATTGACGCTGGCCCCGAGCACCTGGGAGCCGCGGACCTGACCTTGGTCATCCAGGTCCTGGAGGTTGAGCAGGTAGGCGCCCACTTCGCGGGTGTCGAACTTCGCCTCGTACCGGCCCGGCCCCGCCTGTTCGAGGATCACATCCTGACGCACACCGCGCGGGCTGACGACCGTGGTCCGGAGCTTGAGGAAGTTCCGGAAGTTACCCTCGCGATCGAGCGCCTCGACCGAGATCTGGCCCACGCCGTTCTCGACGCTGACCTGCGTGTTGAAGTCCGCCGCATCCACGCGCCGGATCGACCACCGGGCCACCTGCGTCCAGAACTGGCGGTACTTGGACCAACCCAGCCAGTCCTGAGCCCACTTGGACTTGGCGTCCGAGGTGAATGCCACGGTCCGGCCCAGGCCGTACTGCCAATGCGCCAGGATGGGATCCCCCTTCTCGGAGACAATGGGCACTTCAGCCCGGGGCTTACCGGACGCAGAAACGTAGCCGCGCAAGGTCGGGAACTCACCGGGGTTGATCCCCCGGATCACCTCGCTCTGAGCCACGACCTGAGGCTTGAAGGGTTCCTCGAAGATCGCCGACTTGAGGATGACGGCGGCCTCCTTGATGAAGATCTGCGGCAATTGGGCCGGGGACTTCACGTCGTAGAAGCGTCCATTCCCCATCCCCGCCATCCGTTCCATCGTCGCTGGCTGAACGTGGCCTCCGATCATCACCGTGCTGACCGTGACCTTCAGACCGACGATGGCCTTCATGAGTTCGTCGGTCGGCGCGTTTGGATCACCGTCGCTGAAGACAATCATGTGCTTCAGGTTGGCCGTGGAGGCCTTGAGGGCATCGTGGCCCAACTGCATCAACCCCTGGAAATTGGGCAGGTCACCCTGACTCATGCCGGCGATCTGTCGGGCGAGCGCCTTCTTGTCGCCGACCTTCTGGAGCGGAAAGAGCCACCGCTCGGTTCCATCCCACAGCAACACGCCCATCTCATCCTGCGGCCCCAGCGAATCAAGCGCCGCAACCCCGATTTCACGGCTGATCTGGTTGCCGTTGCCGAACTCCATTCCGTGCATCACCAGGACCAAGGCTCCGCTCGGAAGGACCTTCTTCGAGCTCAGTTCCATGTCGATGGGCAGGGCCGCCTCCAATGGCGTGTTCCGATAGCCGCCTGCGGCAAACGCGTTGTCCCCGCCGATGCAGACGAGCCCGATGCCAAAGTCACGGACACCACTTTCAACCAGTCGCATCAGATCGGGGCCGAGGTCTCCGGCCGCGATATTGGAGAGGAAAAGGACGTCGTAGCTCTGAAGCTCGGCAAGCGACGACGGCATTGCCCCAATGTCCCCCGCGCGAACGTCGAGGTTCGCTGAACGGAGGGCCGCGGCCAGTGTGGCATCCTGGGCCGGATCCGCCGAGACGAGCAGGACGCGCGGATCGCCACGGACGTTCGCAAAGCTGGTGGCACGGTTGTTCTGCGCCACCGAGTCCCCCTTCACTTCGACCTGGACCTGATACGAGTAGAACCCCGGGTCCTGAAGCGTCTGGGGAAAGCTGAACAGGTTCTTGCCGGCATCGAGCTGGACCTGCTGCTCGCCCAACAGTTGGTCATTGCGGAAAAGCCGGACGGTTGCCGGTTGGGCCTTGTCCGAGGAGGCAAAGATCTTCGCCTCGAAGGTCTGACCCTTCTTCAGGTTCGACGGGATCACCAACCGCTGGACCGCCACGTCCGATCCACGCTCGGATCCGAGCGGAACCACATCGAGGGTCACGCCCAACTGCTTGGTCGAGAGCAACGCCGCAACCGCGTCGCCGACGTTTTCATTGCCGTCGGAGAAAAGGACCAACCGCTTCTGCCCGTTCTCTGGAAAGGCCGCCGAACCCAGTCGGATCGCACCCGCGATGTCCGTCCGCTCGCTGCCCACGACCGCCTGGATCTTCTCGGCGGCCGCCACCTCGGTGACCGTCGTCTCCATGGCGGCATCGCTGCCAAAGATCAGGAACCCGGCACGATCTTCCTCCTTCTTGTCCTTCGACCAGCGGTTGGCCGCTTCACGGGCGGATTCCTGCTGCGCGGACGGGACCGAATCCGATCGGTCGAGCAGGAAGAAGGTGTTCATGCCTTCCTGGGGGCGCTTCCACTGGAAGCCGGCGATACCGAAAACCAGCATCACCAGCAGGAGGCTTCGCAGCACGGTCGAGAACCATCGCCGCCACGGAGCCAACGAGGCGTCTGACTTCCAGGCAAACCACACGGTCCACCCCAGGGCAGGGACCAGCAGCAGGAGCCAGAATGGATGGGTGAACTGGAAGGACATCAGCCGGGACGAATGAGGGTTGAGACCGGACCGGAGGCCATTCCGGCACGCCGGATCAGTTTCTGCACGCGATGATTCAGGCTGTCAGCGACGTAAAGGTTGCCCTTGGAATCCATGGCGATCGACCAGGGATTGGCGAACCGGCCGGGCGCTGCCCCGGCTCCTCCGATGACCTCGATCCATTGGTCGGCGGCATCCAGCACGCTGATCCGGCTGTTGCCGAATTCGCAGATGAACTGGCTGCCCCGGGCGTCCACGACAATGTCGAAGGGATAGCTGAACTGCCCGGCATTGGACCCCGGTTTGCCATGTGTCCGCAAGAGCCTGCCCTC
>CAIMMI010000318.1 GCA_903842505.1 uncultured Verrucomicrobiota bacterium
CGGGCCGTCGGCCGAACGCTCCTGATCCTCGCCGTGTTCGTCCTGGGAATGCCCCTGCTGGCGGGGGGGCTCCTCGCAATCGGCGCTCCGCAACCGTGGCTCTGGTTGACACTGCCTTCCCCGACCCAGGTCTTCGGTACGGTCCGTGAAACCGAGTACGTGCGGAACCCGTCGGCCTTCCTCTGGTCGCTCGGCATCAGTCACGCGACCGGATGGCTTTTCCTCCTGTACGCGGCCTTCACGGTGGCCCGCACCTGGCGATCCGGTCCCGAGGGCGCCACTCGGTCTGCCGAGGCCCGGCGCCTGGATCGCCGCTGGCTGACCCAGGATCCCATCCGCGCACTGCTCGCGGCCGATCGCTGGCCGCTCCGCGCCGCCTGGGCAATCGTCGTGCTGGCTGCCCTCCTGGCGCTGGTAGGCAGGTGGAACCTTTATTTCCCCTACGTCCTCATCGGACTGGCCGTCGTGCTCAAGGGTCTCATGGCGTGGGAAGTCACCGCGTTCCTCGGCGAAGCCCGACGGACCGGCGCGCTCGAACTCCTCCTGGCAACGCCGCTCCGGGACGGCGACTTCAACCGGGCCATCCACGCTCATCTCGCCGGGCGCTACCTGGCCCCCATCCTTGCAATGGTCGCCTGCCAGTACGTCTCGGGCTTCGTCAACAGCGACGGTCCTCGCGCCGTCGTGGACTCCATCGGCACGCTCCTCCAGGTGCTGGCGGTGGGAAGTGTCGGCACCTGGTTCGGCCTGACCGAGTCCCGTCCCCTGATGGCCTTCGCCAAGACTTTCGGCATCACGATCCTCGTCGCCACTCCCCTGAATTTCATCTGCTGCATCGGGTTCGCGATTCCACCCCTCCTCGGCACCTGGGCGCAGTCCAAGCTCCGCCTATCCTACCGCGAGATCCTCGCCGGTGTCCGGTCCCACTGGCAAAGGCGCGACGGATGGCTGCACTCGACTTCAGCTCCGACGTGGACCGCCCCAGGACGCCCGCGCATCCAGGCACCGCCGCCGCTCCCCTTCCGGCGCGACGAGTGATCCGCCGCGTGGGGGCACGCAGCCTACAGCCCACGACATTGTAGGCCCGGGTGCCCTCACCCGGCGTGGCTCGTGATCCGCCACGCTGCGTCCAGGGCGGGGACCTCGAATCCTGGGACTCCCCCAACCGGCTCGTGAGGACACTCACCCCACCGAAGCCAGATCTTCGCATCGGTCTGGAAACTTGAATCTGAAAACTTCGAACTCCCCTGAACTCCATGGTTTTCAAAGGGTCCGGAACGGTTCATGAAGGGCACGCACTTCAAAGCCTTGGGCCATGCTACAGAACGTCGTCGTCAAATCCCCCATCCAGCTCAAGGACCATGATCCAGCCGAGGACTTCGGCCTGAAGAAGGAAAAGACCCGGCAAGCCACGCGCCGCCTGTTGGAACGGATCGGCGGACTGCAGGCCAAGCTCTACGCCAATACCCGCCGCTCGGTCTTGGTCGTCCTGCAGGGCATGGACGCCAGCGGCAAGGATGGCGCCACGAAGTCCCTGCTGGAGTTCGTAAACCCAGCCGGCGTCGAGGTCACCGATTTCAAGGCGCCTTCCAGCGAGGAACTCGCCCATGACTTCCTCTGGCGCGTCCACCATGCGGTGCCGCGGTACGGGCGGATCGGTGTGTTCAACCGGTCCCACTACGAGGACGTGCTGGTGGTCCGCGTGATGAAGCTCGCGACCAAGGAGGTCTGGGCGCCGCGCTTCGAGCAGATCAACCGGTTCGAACTGAACCTGCACGAATCCGGCTACCTGCTGCTCAAGTTCTACCTCCACATTTCCAGCGACGAACAGGCCGAGCGCCTCCGGGCCCGAATCCAGGACCCGGCCAAGAACTGGAAATTCGAAGGCGCCGACCTCCGCATGCGGGAGCGTTGGAACGACTTCATGAAGGCCTACGAGGACGCCATCAACCTCACCTCACCGAAGCACGCCCGATGGCACATCATCCCGGCCGACAAGAAGTGGGTTCGCGATCACCTCATCGCCAAGTACGTCTGCGCCGCCATGGAGGAGATGGAACTGTCCTGGCCCAAGCCGAAGGAAGACCTCTCCAAGTACCAGGTGAAGTGAGGGGGGAGTTGGGAAGTTTGAAGATTCAGGTTTGAAGCGGCGCTCGCCTCCGCGCCTCTGCGCCTCTGCGGGAGACCTCCCCTCTCCCTCGGCACCCGTACTCGTACTCGTACTCAGCCCGAAGGGCGGTACTCGTACTCGATCCCCGCCACCCCCGAACCCTCACACGCCAAACCAACGCTTCGAGTACGAGTAGGAGTACGAGTTCGAGTACGCCACCACCCTCCCCCTCCCCCCTCTGCGCCTCTGCGGGAGACCTCCCCTCTCCCAACCCTCCCACCAGAACAAAAAAAGGGCTCCCGGACATGGTCCGGGAGCCCCTTCGGAACGGACCGGGATTACTTCGCCGGTGCGGTCTCGTACTTTTGAAGGGTCTTCTCGAGTTCGGCCTTCTGGGTCTTGTCCGTCACCAACCCGACCGCCTTCTTCTGGGTGGCCACGGCTTCGGTGACCTTTCCGTTGTCAAACAGCGCGCGGGCGTAGGTGTCGAGGATCGCACCGTCCTTGCCACCGGACACAGCGACGGCGGCCTCGGAGGCCTTGAGGGCGAACGCGAGGTCCCGATTCTTGAGCCGCGGGTTGGTCAGGACGTTCCACGCAATCGCATTGAGGATCATCTGGTCCTTGGAGGCGATCTCCAGGAGCTTCGCGCCCGTCTCCGCAGCCTTTTCCTTCTCTCCCTTGTCGCTCTGCTGGAGGTACGCCCCGAACAGGGTGTTCAGCTCCATCATCCGCTTCTGGCTGACCTCGCGCTCGGCAAATTCCTTCTGCGCTGCGGCCACGTCGAACTTGCCCGCGACGACCTGGGTGATCGCCTCGTCGAGACCGCCCATCGGATGCCCGACCCAAACGATCTGGCCTTCCTTGTTCACGACGAACGAGGTCGGGATTCCGTTCTGGCTGTAAGCCTCCATGTAGGCCTTGAAGGTCTTCCGCGTGTCGTCCACGGCCACGACGTAGTCCATCTTCTCGCCCATCTTGTCGACGAAGGGCTTCACCTTGTCCTCGGTCTCGTCCGAGATGCCGATGAACGTCACGCCCTGGCCCTTGAATTTCTTCTGCAGGTCCGTCAGGTGCGGGATCGACGTCTTGCAAGGTCCGCACCAGGTCGCCCAGAACTCGACCACGTAGGTCTGCTTGCCTTTGCCAGCCGCCAGGTCGACTGACTCGCCCTTGATCGTCTTGGCGAGGGTCAGGGCCGGTGCTGGATCACCCAGCTTGGCGGCAAATGCGGAGAATCCCCCGGCAAGGGCCAGGGCTACGGCGAGGAGGTGCTTGGTGGACATGTTGTATTGCGTTCCTCTCGAGATTCACCGGGAAGCCCTCACTGAACGCAAGCCCGGAGCCACCCCCGGCAATGAGTTGCCAGTTGCCCGGGCCCTCACTTGTAGGCCCGGGTGCCCTCACCCGGCGCGGCTCATGATCCGCCGCGTGGGGGCACGCAGCCTGCAGCCTGCGATCGACTTCACCCAGGAGCACGATCTCCCCGAAGTACGCCATCCACGGGATCCCCGCGATGTTCCTGCTCCAACGCGAAGGCGTCGTCATCTCGACGAACACCCGCGGCCCCAAGCTGGAGGAAGAACTCCGCCGTCTCCTCGGCAAATGATCAACGACCCCGGTTCAGCCACGTGATGGAGAGCTGCAGTACCGTTGCCGTCGTCACCCACAACAGATACGGCACCTGCGCGAAGGTCACCCAACGGTAATGCCGCCAGACCGCCAGCATCATCCAGACAATGCTGCCCCACACGATCAGGATGTCCACCGCCGCCAGTTCGAGGTTTCGAAGGCCGAACTGGATGGGCGTGAAGATCACGTTCGAAACCAGGTTCACCCCGAACGGAATCAGCACCCGCCATGGCAACCGGCGCCGGATCGCCTGCACCGCCACGAACGCGATGCTCACGAACAGGATCGGGTAGAGCACGCTCCAGATCATCCCGATCGTCGACCCGGGCGGTGTCCACGAAGGCTTCTGAAGGGCGTTGTACCAATCCTGCCAAGACATGGGCCCAGACTCGGCTCATTCCGCCCAAAAGCCAAAAGGGGAATGAGGCGCTGTTGAAGCACCCCATTCCCCTTGGGACCGTCGCCTTCCGGCGGCGCGTCGGAACCGGCTTACTTGAGCCCGGCGAGGACTGCCTTGACCGCCTCGAAGTTCGGCAGGTCCTTCGGCGTCGGCGTCTGCTCGGCGTATTGGACGACGCCATTCTTGTCGATGACGAAGGCCGCGCGGGCCGACGTGTCACCCACACCGGCGAGCATCGGGAAGCGAACGCCGAAGGCGTCGGTCACGGCCTTGTTCAGGTCGCTGGCAAGCTTGATGCCGATCTTGTGCTGCTTGGCCCACGCGTCCTGCGCGAACGGGCTGTCCACGCTGATGCCGATCACCTCGGCGCCCAGGTCGGCATACTGGCCGAGACCGGAAGTGATGTCGCACAACTCCTGCGTGCAGACGCCGGTGAAGGCGAGCGGGAAGAACAGGATGACCGTGTTCTTCTTGCCGAGGTTCTCGGCGAGGGAGACGTCAACCAGGCCGGCATCCGTCTTGGACTTGAGGGTGAAGGCCGGAGCCTTGGAACCAACTGCGATAGGCATGTTCTGAGAGATGATAGGTTACCGTGGAATTACGAAACCGAGGGCCGCACCGTTACAGGCGCCGCGCCCCGGTGTCAAATCACGGCCAGCACCTCCGCCGCATGTTCCTCCGGCTTCACCTCCGGCCAGATGTGCGCAATCCGCCCGTCCGGGCCGATGTGGAAGGTCACGCGATGGGTCCCCTGGTACTTGCGACCCATGAAGACTTTCTCGCCCCAGACCCCGTAGGCCTGCACCAACTCCTTCTTCTCGTCCGACAGCAACGGGAACGGCAGTTGGAACTTGTCCGTGAACTTCACGTGCGCCTTCACCGGATCGGTGCTCGCGCCCAGAACGACCGCTCCCTTCTTCTTGAACTTCGGCCATTCATCCCGGAACGCACAGGCCTCCTTCGTGCAACCGGGGGTATCGTCTTTCGGATAGAAATACAGGATGACGTGCTTGCCCACGAGGTCCGACAACCGGACCACCGAGCCATCCGTCGCCGGCAGTTCAAAGGCGGGCGCCACATCGCCCACCTTCAGGGAGAGTTCTACTTTCTTCGCCATGGGCCCCCACCGTAGCCCGGGTTTCCAACAGCGCAATCCGTAGGGCGGATTCCCAGAATTGTAGGCCGCGTGCCCCCACGCGGCGCAATCCCTGTCTGGCTACCGTAGCCGCCGAGGTAACGAGGCGGGATCCTTCCCTCTGCCTCCTCACGTCGTCAGCTACCCCCCACAACCGTAGCCGCTGAGGGATCTGGAGACTGGGAACTGGAAACTTCGAGCCCCAGTCGTCCGCTACCCGCTCGCCCCCGGCTTCAAACTTGAATCTGAAAACTTCAACCTCCCCGTCAACCTCCCTTCCCAACTCCCCTCAGGGCCGTCCGCACCATCACGAACTCACCGACATTCTCCGGCGTCACCATCCCGACCAGCACGCCGGCCTGGATCACCGGAATCGTCAGCACCGCACCCTCGGCCGCCTGCGCCCGCCGCAGCACCACCTCGATCGACTCCGTCGGGGCCGCGGTCGAGAAATCGGCCCGCATGACGTCCCGAACCAAGGTATCGGGCCCTGATCCGGCCAGCGCCCGGAAGAAGTCATCCCGCGGCAACATTCCGACGACCTCGCCCTGCGCGACGACCGGAAAATCCTGCTGATACCCGGCGAGGAGCCACTGGGAAACCTCGCGCAGGGTGCTGAAGGGTTCGGCCACGTGGAACTCGGTCATCATGGTCTCCCGGACCGAAACGTCGTGCAGCAGGGAGGTCGTGGCGACGGCCTGGGCTTCCTGGCTGGCACCGATCCAGACGAAGACCGCGATGAACAGCAGCAGGGGCTGATGGATGGGCAGGACGCCCGCCATTCCAAGCAGGACCACGACCCCCAGCAGGATGGCCACGGCCTTGCCGATGCCCGCCGCCACGCGAGTCGCCCAGACCCGATTACCCCGCCACGAAAGGATCGCCCGCAGCACGCGACCACCGTCCATGGGGAAGGCGGGGATCAAATTGAACACCACCAGGAAGACGTTGACGATCATCAGCGCCAGCGGCGCCGGAGCCTTGAGGGCTGACGTATCAAAACCCTCCACCGTCCGGGGAACCAGCACCCACCACAGGAACGCCAGACCCGCGATCACCACGTTCACCGCCGGGCCAGCCAGAGCGATCAGCAACTCCTGACGGGGCGTCTCGCCTGTCGATGCCATCCGCGCCACACCCCCGATCGGAAGCAGCGTCACGTCCTGCGTCCGGATCCCGAACCGACGGGCCATCAGGACATGCCCGAACTCATGAAGCAGCACGCAACCGAACACCATTGATTGCAGCAGGACACTCGACAGCGCGCCTTGGGCGGTTCCGGAGACCGACCAACCGCGCCAGGCGAAGAACGCCAGCAACAGCAGGAACGTCAGGTGCAACCGCACCTCAACACCAAACGGACGACCGATCAGGATGGACCACTTCACTGAAGGCAACCTGACGCATGCGGGACGGGACGGCAATGGGGGCAGTCCTGGGTGCACGGTTGCAACATGGGCCGGCTTGGACATTGTAGCGGGGTGAAGCTTGACCTCCCGCGCCGACTGGCGCTGTTCGGAACCGCCATTCTGGTGGTCTCGGCGGCGTTGGGTTGGCGGGCCTGGGTTGCGTGGCGCGAAACCGGCCGTCTCGCCGAGTTGGGGCCCGCCCTCGAAGCCGGCCAGCAGCTCGCCGAACACTACAAGGCCGAGGTGCTGGAAATGAACCACGCCCTCGCGCGCTACGGCATCACCGGCATCCCAGCCGAGCGCGACCGTTTCGAGGGAACCCGCCGCCGACTCCGCTCCTGGCTGGCCGACCAGTCCCAGCAACCCTCCACCAGTTCTGACCCCTCCGTCCTCGGACGTGTCCTTACCGCCTTCGAAGCGTTCGAAACCGATGCCGACCGTCTTCTCGCCGCCCGTTCCCAGGGCATGGCAGGCACGGAACCCGCCCAACTCATCGACCAACTCGAACAGGACTCCGTCTCCCTCCTCGCCCTTGCCAGCGACCTCGATCGCCTCCACCGAGCCAAACTGGAGCAGTACGTCCTCCACGCCGAGGAGGCCGCCTCCACCCTCCACAACTTCACCCTCGGATCCCTGGGGGCCCTGCTCACCCTCATGGCTTGCCTGGGGTTCTTCGTCTGGCGCGACCTGATCGCCCCACTCCGCACCCGCCTCCACCAATCCCGCCTCGCCCTCGAACAACGCGAGAAACTCGCGTCCCTCGGCGTCCTCGCTGCCGGCGTCGCCCACGAGATCCGCAACCCGCTCACCAGCATCAAGGCTCGCGCCTTCACCCTCTCCCGACTCCTCCGCCCCACCAGCGACGAACACGGCGACGCCGTTGTCATCGGATCCGAAATCACCCGCCTCGAGCGGATCGTCGACAACTTCCTGCGCTTCTCAAAGCCCGCCCCGCCCTGCCCCACCCTCGTCCAGGCCGGTGCCACCTTCCGCGAACTTTCCCGTCTCCTGGGCCCCGACCTCGAACGCCAACGACTCCAGATCCAACTCGGATCCATCGACGAAACCCCTTTCCCCGCCGACCCCGAGCAACTTCGTCAGGTCCTCCTGAACCTCGTCCGCAACGCCGCCGATGCCAGCCCCGCCGGAGCCACCATCACGCTCTCCGCCAAACTGAGCCAGGTCCGTATCGATCGGCAGCCCACCCAAGTCATGAGCCTCTCGGTCTGCGACCTGGGACCGGGCATACCGCCCGACGTGCAGCGCCGCCTGTTCGACCCGTTCTTCACCACCAAGGCCAACGGCACCGGACTCGGACTCAGCATCAGTGCCCGGATCGTCGAGGGCCATGGCGGAACCCTTTCCTGCGAAACCACGCCCGGCGCAGGGACCACCTTCACCGTCCGTCTCCCGCTCGTTTCCCGCACCCAGGAGGGGCGATCGGGACGCCTCGTCGTCGACTCTCCAGTCCCAGCCCATTGACCGTGCAACCCTCACCCCGACTGCTCCTCATCGAGGACGACCCTGGCGCCGCCTCCTCCCTCAAGCGGCTCCTCGCCGCCGAAGGTTACTCGGTCGAGACCGCCCAGGACGGCACCACCGGACTCGCTCTCGCCCAGGCCGGCAACCACGACGTCATCCTCACCGACTGGCGCCTCCCCGGAGCCACCGGCATCGAGATCATCCAGTCGCTCCACCGCTCCCACCCGCGACTTCCAATCATCCTCATCACCGCCCACGGCTCCACCGAGACCGCCATCGAGGCCACCAAACACGGCGCCTTCGAGTACCTCCTCAAGCCCCTCGACATGGAGGAACTCCTCGCCGCCACCGCCCGCGCCGTCTCCTCCCGACGGATCATGGTCGAACCCGTCGGCCTCGGCGAAGGCAACCCCGCCCAGGATACACTCGTCGGCCAGAGCCGCGTCATGCGCGACATCTACAAGGAGATCGGCCGCGTCGCTGCCCAACCCGTCGATGTCCTGATCCGCGGCGAAACCGGCACCGGCAAGGAGTTGGTCGCACGCGCCCTTTACCAGCACAGCCACCGCGCCCGGGATCCCTTCATCGCCGTCAACTGCGCCGCCATTCCCGAATCGCTCCTCGAGTCCGAACTCTTCGGTCACGAGCGCGGCGCCTTCACCGGGGCCGTCAGCCGCCGTGTCGGCCGGTTCGAGCAGGCCGCCGGAGGCACCGTGTTCCTCGACGAGATCGGAGACCTCTCCCACACCACCCAGGCCAAGCTTCTCCGCGTCCTCCAGGAACGTTCCCTTTCCCGCGTCGGCGGCAACGAACTCATCCCGGTCGACGTCCGCATCATCGCCGCCACCCACCGGGACCTCGAAGGGATGATCAGCGAACGCCTCTTCCGCGAGGACCTGTTCTACCGGATCAGCCAGTTCACCATCAGCCTGCCCCCGCTCCGGAATCGGCCCGAGGACATTCCCGAACTCGTCCGCCACCTCGGACGCCGATTCGGTCGCCAACTCGGCATCAGCCAGCCCGCGTTTTCTCCCGAAGCCATCCAACTCCTCCAGGCCCAGCCCTGGCCCGGCAACATCCGCCAACTCGGCAACCTCCTTCGCCAACTTCTCGTCGTCGCCCACGGCCCCGTGGGCCCCGATCACGTCCGCAGCCTCGTCGCCAAGGCAGAACGTCCTTCCACCCAGCCCGACGCCCCCGCACCGCTCGAGGCCCTCGCCCGGCAGATCCTCACCCAGGCTCGTGAGTCCGGCTCGGACGACGCCCATGCCCGTCTCGTCTCCGAAGCCGAGCGCGTCCTGTTCCAGCTCGCCATGGAACAGGCCGGCGGCAACAAGACCCTGGCCGCCCGTTGGCTCGGGATCACCCGCTTCACTCTCCGCGAACGCCTCAGCGCCCTCGGCATGCTCAGCGGCGAATAACAACCAGCAGTTACCGGGCGCAGGGGGTCACTGCCTCCGAAACGGGTGGGGCGAGACTCCGTCGAGCCGTTCCGGAGTTCGAAGTTTTCAGTTTCAAGATTGATGCCGGCCTTGAAACTTGAATCTTGAAACTTGGGACTCCCAAGCGGCTCGTGAGGACACTCGCCCCACCCCTCGCTGGAGGCAGTGTCGGGATGCACCCACAGCAGCCCGTTACCCCAATTCCCTGTTCCCCAGCGCCGGCCCATTCGCGCACGCTCCGCCCGCCGCATGCCACGCTGCATCCTCATCGCTCCCGACAAGTTCAAGGGCACCCTCACCGCCCGCACTGCCGCTGAAGCCATCGCCGCCGCCTGGCTCTCGGTCCATCCCCATGACGAAGTCCGCCTCGTTCCGATGAGCGATGGCGGCGACGGATTCGGGAGTGTCCTCGCGGACACCCTCGCAGCCGAACAACGCTCCACCGGGACCACCGACTCCGCCGCACGCCCGCGCTCCGCCCAATGGTGGTTCTCCGCATCCCGTTCGGTGGCGGTCGTCGAGACGGCCCAGATCATCGGCCTCGCCCTGCTCCCGCACCGCCAGTTCCATCCCTTCCACCTCGATACCTTCGGCATCGGTACCGTCCTCCGCGACGCCGTCGGCACGGGTGCCCGGGACGTGTGGGTCGGCATCGGCGGCAGTTCGACCAACGACGCCGGATTCGGCATGGCCCGTTCTCTGGGTTGGCAGTTCCTGGACCCGTCCCACTCGCCGATCCTCCGCTGGCCCGACCTCGTCCGCCTCGCCCAGGTCCGGCCACCGGAACATTCCCTCGCCGAACATTGCCGGTTCACCGTCGCCGTCGACGTCGACAATCCCCTCCTCGGACCCCAGGGATGCTCCCGGATCTATGGACCTCAGAAGGGCCTCCTGCCGGACGACATGGCTCCCGCCGAAGCCGCCCTCGGTCAACTCGCCCAGGTGATGTCCGACCATCTCGGCCGGGACATCGCCTCCATCCCCGGCAGCGGTGCGGCCGGCGGGCTGGGCTTCGCCTTGCAGGCGTTCCTCGACGCCCGCGTCGAATCCGGTTTCGAGATCTTCGCCCGCGGATGCGACCTCGATCGACACATGTCGTGGGCCGATGTCGTCATCACCGGCGAAGGTTCCCTCGACCGCCAATCCCTGATGGGCAAAGGAACCGGCCGCGTCGCCGCCCGTGCCCGGTCCGCCGGAAAGCCCTGCATCGGCCTGGCCGGAATGGTGGAACCCCTCGCCCCCGGCGAGGAATCCGTCTTCACCACCACCCACGCCATCGTCCCCGGTATCGCCCCGCTCGAAGCCGCCAAGGCCGAGGCCGCCCGGCACCTCAGCGAACTCGCCCGGCGCTGCGCCATCGCCCATCCCCACCCGTAGAAGCAGACCCCGGGAGCCTCGCGCCAACTCGACCACCAGATCCTCCCCATCGCATCCCGGATTCCCTCGACCGCGGGGTTGTGCTTTGCTCGTCGGTCGCGATGCAAAAGACCGCACTGTTGTTTGCCGGCCAGGGTGCCCAGTCCGTCGGGATGGGCCGTGATCTGGCCGAAGCCTTTCCCACTGCCCGGGCCCTGTTCGACCGGGCCAACGAGGCGCTCGGGTATGATCTGGCCTCGATCTGTTTCAACGGGCCCGAGGCCGACCTCACCAAGACCGAGAATGCCCAACCCGGAATCTACCTGGTGAGCTGGGTCGCCCTGACCCTGCTCCGGGAAAAGGTTCCGTCGCTGCAGTTTCAGGCCACGGCCGGGCTTTCCCTCGGTGAATTCACCGCCCTCGCCGCCGCCGGTGCCCTCTCCTTCGAAGACGGACTTCGCGTCGTCCGACTCCGCGGCCGCTTCATGCAGGAAGCCTGCGAAGCCACCCGGGGCGGAATGGCCGCGGTCATCGGACTCGACGAAGCCCCCACCCGCGAAGTCTGCGCCGAGGCCGGCCTCACCCTCGCCAACCTCAATTGCCCCGGCCAGATCGTCATTTCCGGCGATGCCGACCGCATCCCCCAGGCCATCGAACTCGCCAAGGCCAAGGGCGCCCGCAAGGTCATCGCCCTCCCCGTCGCCGGCGCCTATCACTCTCCCCTCATGGCGTCCGCCCAACCCAAGCTCGCCGCTGAATTGGGCAAGGTCGCGCTCGTCTCGCCGACGGTACCCGTCTTCAGCAATGTCAGCGCCGCCCCTCACGGCAGCCCGGCTGAGATCACCCGACTCCTCGTGGAACAGGTCACCGGCTCCGTCCGCTGGGAGGAATCGATCCGCGCACTTCTCGCCCAGGGCTTCACCCGCTTCATCGAACTCGGGCCCGGCACCGCCCTCACCGGATTCCTGCGCCGCATCGACAAGTCCGCCCAGGCACTGAACGTCGCCGACGTCGCCTCCCTCGAGGCCACCGCCACCGTCCTCAACGCGGGCTGAACACACTCGCCCCCACCGGTGGGGCGAGACTCCGTCGAGCCGTTCCGCAAATCGAAGCTCTCAGGTTTAGCTTTGAAGCGGTCAAACCTTGGCTCGTGAGGACACTCGCCCCACCCCTTGGCCACGCCTCAATCGGTGGGGCGAGTGTCCTCACGAGCCTTCGGGGAGTTCCTGGTTTCAAGCTTCAGGTTTCAAGGCCGAGCCATGGGCTTCCGGGCCTTGAAACCTGAAACTGAAAACTCCGAACCCCCGACCTACCAAAGCGGTATCGGCTTCACCTGGTAGTAGGATTGGTCCACGTCTGGAGCTGCCGGGATCACGAACTCGAGCACACCCCCCGTTCCGGCCCGTCGCTCCAGCAACTCCCATCCGGCCGGCCCACGCAACGTCACGGTCCGCTCCAGGCGATAGTCCCGATCCACCGTCGTCAGAACCCGCAACACCAGCGTGCCGCCTTCGCCCGTCCGCCACGAAACACTCGGGAAACTCGTCACGCTCGTCGGATCCGTCCCCGCGTCGTACTCGGCCCGCGTACCAAACCCGTCGCCATCCCGATCCTGCGACGCATCCTCCGGATCGGCCGGGTTCAAACCGTAGGCCGTCTCCCAACTGCTCGGAATTCCGTCGCCATCCGGATCGGTCAGCACCGAGGCGTTGAACCCCGCCGTCGCCATCCGATCGCGCAGTCCCGCCGAGAGGGTCACCATCGACGAGAGTTGAGGGATATCCCGGTTCACACGGAAGGTGACCGTCACCAGCGATCCCTGACCCACCGCAAACGCGCCCAGGTCCGCGTCGTCGACGTTCCCGGTCTTCGTCGACGTCAGGAGCACGCCGTCGCGCCGGATCTCGGACACCACCGCCGAAGTGTGGTTCTGCCAGCGGAAGTCGAGGTTCGAAATTCCCAACGGGCCAAGATTGGTGACCGCCATCATCAGCGTATAAGGCCGGCCCACCGTGATCGGCGCGCTCGGAACCGACAGCCGGGTGAGCGTGAGGCGGGTGTCCGAAAGCGACTGCCCCAAGGCACCGGCGGCGTGATCCTGGAGATGCTGCGCACCGGAAGGCTGGGCCGCCCCGAACAGCACCAACTCGTCCATCTCGCCATCGAACCCGTCCCCTGCCTTCCCTCGACCGATCAGGAAGGCACCCCCCCCTGCGCTCGCGACATCTCCCGGCAGGGATGCACTGATCGTGGATGAATAACTGCGATCAATCCGGACGCCGGCGGAGCCCTGGACGGGCGAAAGCGTCCACGTGACGTAATGCCATTCACCATCCCGGAGTTCAGGCACCGCGTTCTCCGCACCGAACCCGTTCCCGTTCCACTCGATGAATGGCTTGCCGTTGCGAAGCAGGAACGTCACTGGCACGCCGTTGGTACCGGCCGAGATCTCGAACACGATCTGGCGATCCCTCGAACCGGGCCGTGGCCGGACCCAGGCACTCAGGCTCAACCCCATGTTCGGGTTGATCCGGAAGCTGGCGGCCGACGGCACTTCCACGACCGACTGCTGTCCATCAAACACGAACGTCCGCTGGTCGAATCGGCGGCCGTAGGAAATTCCCGAAGCCACGCCCTCGTACTGACCCAACGCGTCCGAGGCATTCTGTTCCGCGCGCCACCAGGCAAGCCGTCCCGTGCGCTCCTGCACCAAGCCATCCACCAACTCCAATGGCAACTCGGCCCAGTCCACGCCCGCACCTCCCACTCCACCGACACGCCGCGCCTCAGCCACCAAGGTCATCGTCGCGCGACCAGGAAGGGTGTTGGGCCTCGCGTTGAATTCGACGGTCACCACGCCGCCTGCTGCCAGGGTTCCGACATTCGCCTGGATCGTCGCCTTGGGCCGCGTCGGCAAGCTCGCCGGCAGGAAGGTCACCGTTCCCTGACTCGACCGCATCAGCGTGATCGTTTGAGGGTTGATCCCCAGTTCTCCCTCCAACGGAAGGTCCACCACCACACCCGTTGCCTCCCGGGCGGCACCATTCGTCACCACCACCCGCGCGGAGATTTCTCCCTGCCGGATGACGTACGGTTGAACCGCCGCATACGACACGATCTTCAGATCGCCCGGCGCCGCGAAGAGTATGTCGGAGGAAACACCCACCCGACCGGACCCGTCATCCGCCAGCAACCGGGCCCGACCCTGGGGCGGATTCAGCGTCAAGGTTCCCACCCAAGCCCCATCCGTGAAGGTTGCCAGCACCGGCGGAGCGACAACCGACAGACGACCGTCCACGAATGGCACGCGTATCCGCCCGTTCTGACCGGGCATGGTCGCCAACGCCCGCTCCCAGCTGTCCACACCCTGACGATTCCACCAACCCACGCGCTGGTAGGTCTGGCTGTTGGGCGTGAGGACATTGATCCCCCCCAGGGGGAATCCGGGCCATTGGGACGCATCCACCGACACCGGAATGTCGATCTGCCCCGGCTCCGCACCGCTGGCCGCAAAGAAGTCACGCAAGCCCCCCGTCGAATCCTGCAGCATCACCGCGATGGGCCGCGTGGTCAGGATGGACTCCGTCCGATCGACGCCCCAGTCCAGCGGTTGGCCCAGGCTGAATCGAGGGAAGGCATTCGGAGCGGTCGCCCCCTCCTGGATCCGGAACACGGCTCCGGCCGCCACGACCGTTCCCACCGGAACGACAAACGTACCCTTCGGCAACGGCCACCGCGCATGATCGTAGAACGACACGCGCCAGCCGCTGATGTCGAGCTCGCCCGAGGACACGTTCTGGAATTCAACAGTGTCCGTCGTCCGCGTATCAACCTCCGTGATCAGCAGCTGGGCAGGCATGCCGTTCACGCCCCCGCCCACGCTCGGAATCCCGGCCAGGGCCACCACACCGTTGAAGTTTGAAATCACTCCGCCACGACCATCCACCGCCCTCAATTGCGCAGCGAATGGCTGACCCCCTACCGCCGTCGGCGGCGTCACCCACTCAAAGGCCCGCAAAACGCCAATCGACCGGTCATCGTTGCGGATCGTACCCACCGCCGTGGACTTCCCGAACGCCACACCCGCCGCCGCCACAGGCCCGGCCGCCACGCCCACGGTGAAGTACTCGTTCGACTCCTCCACGCTGTCGCCCACGACCGGAATGCGCACTTCCGTCGAAGTCGTCCCTGCCGGGATCACCACCGTCCCGGTACCTCCGGTGAAATCAAACGGCGAACGCGCCGTCTCGTTCGTGGTGGCCCAGACGATGTCGAGATCCACCCCTGCCAACCCGGTCATCGTCACCGGGAACACCAACGACTTCGTCCCGGAATCCCCCTCCTCCGTCCGCGCATCCCCAATGGAAACCTGCGGGATCGCATCGTCGTTCACGATCGTCAGCACCGGCAGCAACCCTTCCAACACCGCACCCACCGGATTGCTCAGTACCAAACCGAACACTTCATCCAGTTCGTAGTAGGGATCTCCCAGCAAAACCACCGGCACCACCTTCTCCACCTCACCCGGCGCAAACTCCAGCCGACCGGAGACCGCCTCATAGTCCACGCCCACCGTCGCCAGTTGCTTGCCCGTGCCCGGCCGCGGCGGCCCGATCACATAATCCACCGACACCGTCCGCGACACCGGCGCCGACAGCCGGACGGGCACCGACAGGACGGGACGCTCTCCCGCCCCACCTTCGGCGCGACCCGCATCGAGGACGGTCAGCGTCACCGGCACCGCCGTCACGGACACCCGCGCCTCGTTGTCCAGCAGGCTCAATTCAGCGGAATCCGATGAACCCCGCGCCTCCAGCAAACCCTCCTGGGCGAGATCGGCCCGCACCACCAGATCCACCGATACCCGCCCGCCCGAAGCCAGAACCCCGAATTCGCCGGAGATCGTTCCCGCGTTGTAGGTGACCGTCCCCACCGTCGTCGTCATCGCCGTCACCGACCAACCCGCTGGCACCGTGTTCGTCAGCCGAACGTTCGCCAACGGCTGGTTACCCACGTTCTCAAGGTTAATCCGCGCCTGGAAGGTCTCGCCTGCCGCCAACCTCGACGGCACGCCTTCCCACCCAACCCGCAGGTCCGCGTCGCAACGCCCCGCCGCACCCGCTGCGAACAACAACGCCACTTCCGCGTTCTGCAACGCCCGTGTGTACACTCCCACCTCGTCGATCCGCCCATCAAACCGGTCCGCCTCCCAACCCGGGAAGGTCTGCGATCGCGCCCCGATCCGGAACGGCGCCTCCATCGACGGCATCACCCCGGTCAATCCGACGAACTCCGAAACCTTCACCCCGTTGAGGAACACCCGCACCCGGCCCGGCTCCACCGCCATCGCGACGTGCGACCAACGGTTCAACGGCACCGACGCACCCGCGTCCGTCCAGCCATTGTGGTTGTTCGGCATCCCGTTCAAACCGCTCACGAACACCGCCAGGTTGCCGATCGGGATCGTCCCCACCGGGTCCAGCGGCCCTCGGATACCCAACTCAAACTGGATCGTCTCCAGCGAGGCCGCATTGGCCTCCCGGTTCACGATGATGTCCTCGCGACCCGTGTAAGCCGTCGGATACACCCACGCATCCACCGTGAAATCCTGCCGGTTCAGCCAAGCCGAATCCGGCACGGCCACCCCGCCCGTCCCTTGGAAATCAAAGGCTTCCCGCACCCGCCCCGCCGCGAACCCCAAGGAATTCTCCTGCATCCCGGGATGCCGACCTGTCGCATCCTTCAAGTCTCCATCCCCTCGGTACAAGGACTCGAGGCCGGCGATGGGTGCAGCGCACCCCGGAGAGACATCAAAATTCAGGACGGCCACGTTGTTCGTCGCAATCCCATCGCCCACCCCGGGCGAAAGCACCGCCCGAATACTCGCAGCGCCACCAAACGGCGCGATCACATCCAGACCGAGCCGCAAGCTCCCACCGATCGGGATCGTGTCGATCTCCAGCGCGATCGGATTCGTCGAAACCTGCCGCAGGCCGATCGGGATCTCACGCAGCACGATCCGGTTCGATCCCGTCACGATCAGTTCAACGCGTCCTCCCTGAGAAAGACGGTTTCCCGAGGCGTTCAGCGTCAACCAAGCAGGAGCGGGCTCGAATGCGACCGCCGACTCAAGACCACTCCAACGCACGCCCACATCCCGGAACGCGGACAACTCGGTGGGCTGGGAAAAGATCGTCTGCACTTCGGCCGGATCCAAGGGACGGTTGAAGACGCTCAACCGGTTCATCCGACCCTGGAATCCATATCGCGCCCCCCCAACAAACTCCCCCAATGAACCAATTGCGAATGGCGTCGTGAACGAGAGGGAACCCGCCAGCATGACCACTCCCTGCGGTTGGCCATCGACGTAAAAACGCATCTCCGCCCCCCTCCGGGTCGTCACGACGTGATGCCATTCGGTATCACCCAAGCCACCCGCCCCATAGGCGTTCTCGACTCCCACGCGGCCCGTATAGGGCCTGCCCACATGGGTGACACCCACGTGGTACGATCCCACGCCACCCCCGAACAGGATGCCACCCTCGAAGTTTGGCGACGTCACCACCGCCGAGGAGCGCCGAATCCAGGCCGACACCGAAAATTCCTGCAACTCGAGCGCAGCCACCTGACCCAACTGGACCCGCGATGCCCCACCCGGGAGATCGAGGTAACCCATCCCCCCTTCGGTTCCAAAGGATGCCCCACCCAAGAGCGGACCCGACAAGCCTCCGACGATGTCCACCGCGTCGATCGCCAGAGGGAAATGGGCAACCAGACCGCTGGTGACGCTGACGCCACCCATACCGGGCACCAAACTCAACTGGGTCAGATTGTTTTGCGGCGTCAGTTCGCCCGGAACAGAACTCAAGGTGGCCTGAAGCACACGCCCGGATGTCCCCTCCACCTTCAGGACGTAGATCGCCGACAACTTCGCCCCGGCGCCCAGATCCAGCGGACCCGAAGTCCAAACTCCATCGACCTGTGCCAGGACGGGAGAACCAGCGACGGAACGCAAAAGGGTAACTCCAGCCGGCAACTCAATGCGCATGCGCGCCCCCTTCAGCGGATGCGTTCCCAGATTGGCCACGACCAATTGCCACCCCACCTCAGGGCTGGCGGAAATGATCGAGGTGCCCACCGTCTGGATCACGCCGTCCATTCTGCACCGTCCATCCGCTCCCGCGTCGACCACAGCGCGAAGCCCGGCCTCGTCCAACGCCGTCCGATGGACGACAACCTCATCAATCAGTCCCTGGAATGAGTACCGGGAGCCCTGGACCGGTGCTCCAAGACCACCCACTCCAAAGGTCCCAGCCCCGCTCAGGATGACACTGATGGCCTGCGAACCCGCGGGCCGACCGTCGACATAGAATCGCAACTGATCATCCCGCCGGGTCACCGCCACATGGTGCCACGCCGTATCCGTCACCCGGACGTCGCCATAGTAGTTCGCGACTCCCACGTGCGAGAGATAAGGCCGCCCCTCATGGGTCAGCGCCAAAGCATACGTCCCCACATCGCCACCCACGATGACTCCGCCCTCCGTGCCCGGTCCCGCCCGGAGGGAATCCGCACGCTGCACCCAGGCTTCCACCGTGAACTCCGCCACAGGCATCGGCATCGGCGGCAACCAGACGAACGCCTGCTCAGCCGCACTCAGCCGAAAAGCAGCCCCCACTTTGCCCGGGACATAACCGGCACCCAGAAGCGGCGTCAGGGAGGTTCCACTGAGCAACTCCTGCCCCTCGTCCCCACCCGGAAGCCATGCAGCCACGCTCTGGGTATCCGCAAGGCAAGCCGCCTTCAGGCCGCCCCAAGGCAGGGCCTGAAACACGATGGCTGCAAGGGTCGATACCACCGCAAAAAGAACTCTCCGGATAGGCATAGGCTAATGGGCTTGATCGGAACGCAAACGAGTCCGACACCCTTCGACCGGGCCCGCGGTCACTCGTTCCATGAAGACTTTAGCTACCGACACCCGTCGTCAGGGTCAAGCGACGGGCCAGCACGTTCCCGACAATTTCACTGTCTGGCGCCAGCTTCTCTCTCAGGTGGGAGGGAGTCCGCTTCAAACTTGAAACGGAAAACTTCGATCTCCTGCACGGCTCGACCGAGGGCATGGCCCCACCCGTTTCGGCGGCTGTGTCAAGAGGCGCCCTTTGCAGCCGGAACCCCAAATCTTGTGACTAGGAACTCCCCGCCGCGCTGCGTAGCCTTCGGCATCGGATTTCACAATGAAGGTCGTCATCCTCTGCGGTGGTCTGGGTACGCGTCTCCGTGAAGAAACGGAGTACCGCCCGAAGCCCATGGTGCCCGTCGGCGGCAGGCCCGTCCTCTGGCATATCATGAAGTACTACGCCCACCACGGGCACCGCGACTTCATCCTCTGCCTCGGCTACAAGGGCGACGTCATCAAGGACTACTTCCGGAACTACCTCTGGCACACCTCGGACGTCACGCTCCGCCTCGGGCGCAACCCCCAGATCCGTTACCACAACACCCACGAGGAGGAGGACTGGACCGTCACACTGCTCGAGACCGGTCAGGAAACCCAGACCGGGGGACGCCTCCGCCGTGCCCTGCC